>JAACDM010000570.1 GCA_009936795.1 Verrucomicrobiaceae bacterium
CATTCTCATCAGGGGATTTGGGCAGAGTGCACTCTCGACAACGAGTATCACGAGCGTGGGCAAGTGGTTCACGAAACGATTGGCGATAGCGATGGGAGTGTTCTCATTGCTGGTTGCTATCGGGTTTAGTGTGGCGATCGTGAGCATTCAGTCACAGATCGAATCACTGGGGTGGAGACACGTTTGGATTGTCGTTGGTGTTGCCGTACTTATACTAGGTGGCATCAGTGCGCTCATCGCTCGGCGGGGGCCTAAGCCAGCGGATTCCCCGGTTGATGGCCCATCTCTGTCGAGTTTAGATGAGCCTCGCCCTGACTTGAGATTGAGTGAAGCACTGCAGACGCCGTGTTTTTGGATGTTTGGAATAGCGATGGCGCTCTACAGTGGTGTCCTAGCAGGTGTAAGTCTGTTCAATCAGTCGATTCTCCAGGAACTTGGTTTTGGTGTAACAACTTTCCGATATGCCATGGCTGGTCTCATGAGCGCAGGTCTGATCGGAAACCTCCTTGCCGCGTGGGCAACCCGATACTTGTCGCTTCCAAGGATCGTTGCGTTGAGCCTTTGGGTGCTTGCTTTAGTCTTGCTCACATACCCCCGATTGCAGACAGCCTCGCAGGTCATTTCTCATGCAAGCCTCTACGGATTCTGTGGGGGCGTCTTCTCGGTCGTCTATTTTACGGGTTTTGGGCACGCGTTTGGGCGGATCCACTTGGGAAAAATTCAAGGTTGTGCCCAAGTCATGACCGTCGTCGCGTCAGCGTTAGGTCCATGGTGGCTGGCGAGTGTGAAAGAGGCCACAGGGAGCTACTTTCCTATGATGATCTATTTGGCGCCGGTCTTTGCGCTACTGGGTGTCATGGGCTGGTTGACCAAACTTCCGAGGCGGTCTTTGTGAGAATCGTGTATCTGAGCGCAGGTGCTGGTGGAATGTATTGTGGCAGCTGTCTCCGCGACCAGACATTGGTTTCTGGACTGCGCAGGTCGGGCCATGACGTGACTTTGTTGCCGCTTTATACGCCGATACGCACCGACGAGGCGGACATTTCGGAATCCAGGGTCTTCTACGGTGGTGTAAATGTTTACCTACAGCAGTGTTTCCCTTGGTTGCGCCACATGCCTCGATGCATCGACGGATGGCTAAACAGGCCAGGGATTCTCAGAAAGCTTGTGCGGAATCCAACCGGTATGAAGCCCGGAGCAATTGGGGCACTTACACTATCCATGTTGGCTGGCCACGATGGTCGGCAGAAGAAGGAGCTTGCGCGGCTCGTTGAATGGCTCGGGGCGAGACCTGCCGGACCACCTGAAATCGTGAACCTCTCGAATCTTATGATCGCCGGCTGCGTTCCCGTGTTGCGGGCAACTCTTCGATCCAAATTCGTCGTGACACTGCAAGGAGATGATTTTTTTCTGGAGGGCCTGCCAAGAGCGGTCCGAGATGAAGTGCTACTTCGCTTTCGAGCACTGGCACCCTTGATCGACCGTTTTATCGTCTACAGTCAATTCTATGCGGACAAGATGAGTTCGATGTTGGGCATTGAAAGCGATAGGATTAGTCTGGTTCCTCTGGGAATTGAGTTAACGAATAGCCGAACGACTCGATCCTCTGACCGTCCGCCTACGATTGGTTATTTCGCGCGTATCTGCCCTCACAAAGGTTTTCACCTGTTAGTGGACGCCTTTCTCGAAGTTCGTAAGGTTCCTGCACTCAAAGATTGCCGATTGCATGTGGCAGGCTGGATGGGGAAACAAGATCGACCTTACTTCGAAGAACAAGTAGCGAAGATCCGGAGTCATGGTGCGATGGGGGCATTCCATCACGCAGGCTCGCCAGATCGAGATGGCAAATACTCCTTTTTCTCCGGGCTCGATGTCTTTTCCGTACCTAGTGTCTACGAGGAACCCAAAGGGCTTTCTTCATTGGAAGCGATGGCTGTTGGAATTCCGTGTGTGCTACCAGATTCCGGAATCTATCCTGAAGTCATCCAGGAAACTCAGGGAGGTTATCTGCACCGTCCTAACGATGTCATGGACCTCGCTCGCAAACTCATCGATCTCCTTCAAGATCCGGAAGGGCGCTATAAGATGGGCGTGGACGCTCAGCTGAACATTGAGAAGCATCATCAGACCGAGCACATGGCTGAGGCAGTGTTTGCGGTGTATCGTAGCTTGTTCTAGCCAGGACCTTGCTAATTCGAGATGATCAGAATACTGGAGAGCGAGACAATTCTCTCTGAACTTCCAAATTTAAGGTGTTGATAGAAGAATGCGCTGGTTTAGTAGATTCAACATGCACAATTGATGAAAAGTATAATCATTTGCCTCCTGGGCTCAGCTCTGTTTCTGCTGGCTCAAATGCCTAACACATCCAGCGAATCTTTACCGCGGGATTTGGCAGAGGATGTGGTCAAGGAAGTGAACCGTGATCAGGTCAAGATTGCGGCAGTACAAATCAGTGGTTACGACAAGGGCGACGAGCGGCGCGAAGGCTATGATGCTGCCGATGAGCTTATCCCCTATATTGGGAGAGCGGGGGAAGATGAAGCTCAGTTGGTGGTCTTCCCAGAATACATCCTTGGTCATATTAAGGTTCCGAGTTCATCGACTGAGAAGATTGCCACGGCTGCGGCTAAGCATAGCATTTATGTCATTGTGGGCTGTTGGGAAGTCTATAACGATGATACTTTTGCTAACACAGCGCTGTTTTTTGACAGAGACGGAAAGATCATGGGGAAATACTACAAGACCCATGCTGCGGTGGATCACTACGAAGGGACACCAGCGTGGTCACGGCCTCCCTCTGACAAGAGCCGCGAATGGTTTCTCAAGAACGATCCGGAGTGGATCATGAACCGTGGCAATGACCTCCCCGTCTTCGAGTTTGATTTTGGCAGGGTGGGCATCCTCACATGCTATGATGGTTGGTTCCCTGAACCCTTCCAGGTTCTCTCGCTCAAGGGCGCAGAGCTCATTGTCTGGATCAATGGGCGTGGCGGTTCCGTCGAAGACTTTATCATGAAGACGGCTATGTTTCAGAGTCACGTTGCCATGGTGACTGCGAATCAGGCATACGGAAGTGGCACTATGATCGGTGATCCGTCGAAATGGCCAACCCGTATCCTTGCTCGTTGCCCTGACAAAAGTGAGGCTTACATCTCAGCAACGATTGATCTCAGGAGAATCCGCAAGATCCGGTCCACGAGTCGCAATTTCCAGGAACGACGACCGGAGTTGTACGGAAAAGCCGTCGAGCCGATGAGTAACAATGGGCCCTGTAATAGTTGAAATCGGTTAGGTGAGGCTTCAATTTCGGATGGCGTGGTTTTGTCCGCACTGTTATTAATTAAGAAGGCTGTTTTTGCAGAGAAATCCTCACCATAACAATTCGGATTCTACGGAGGATCGGCCTCCAGAATAGGATAGAAACCGGCTTCGCCGGTTTGTTGACAGAACCTATTTGGTTTCTAAGGCGTTACTTTTGGGTGGCGCACGAGGAGGCGGTTTCCTTTGATGGCACTTAGTTGCACACTGGAATGCTGGCCGTCGGGCCAACGTATGTCGACTCGGTCTGGAGTCGAGCCTTGCGGAACACCAAAGAACGCCATAGCGGGATTCTGAGATAGGTAACTCCCACCAGCCTGGATTTCAGTGGTTTGTGTGGGGCCGTTCTTGCTAAAGAGCTTTAAACGAGCTCCAATACCTGTGGGATTCCCCGGAAGACCTTGGAGGCGGAGACTGATGGTGTGGTTCGGCGCGTTGCCTCGATTGATGAACGTGATTATGGGCCCGCTATTGCAAGCGGCGATCAGGTCCACCCAGCCATCACGGTTGAGATCGACGACACCCAAGCTCTTGCCATCTCCACTGACGGTGAGGCCGCTTTCGTGTGTAGGCACGGGGCCGAATGTGCCATCACCTCGACCTCGCAGGAGCTGGCTGAGGCCGCCATCGGTGCGACCGGTCTCGGGCTGAGGGCTGTAGGTGTTGTGAAGTAGGTAGATGTCAGGGTGGCCGTCACCGTCAATTTCGGTGATGGTGACACCAAAGGCGGATGAAATCTGCGCAATGCGGGGAAGAGGCGAGAAGGTGAATTTGCCTTGGCCGTCATTGAGGAGCGCACCAGATCGGAGTTCGACGGCATTGAAGGTTTTCGCCTTCTTTAAGCGGGCTGGTGTGTATATTTCTGTCAGGGTGGCGGAGGCGAAACTTTTGAAGGAAGGGAAGCGTGACCGGATCTCGGGCATGGCATTCTGGGAACAACTCTTGCCTCTAATGGGCAGCCATGTGTTCCCGTAGACTTTGGCTTCGATGATCTGGGAAGAGCCGCTACCGTCCATGTCACCGTAGTAGAGACGCGCCGGATGGCTGGGATCGGCGTGGTACTTGGTGTTGAGCCCAGCGTTTGTAATCACGTAATCCATGGCACCATCATGATTGAGGTCGCCAGTGGCGATGCCGTTCCACCAACCAGTCAGTTTTTTTAAGCCTGCCGCATCGCTGGTGTCTGTCAGTGTTCCTTTATTATTCTGTAGGAGTAAAGGCGCGCCCCATTCACGGAGAACGAAGAGATCGAGCCAGCCGTCATTGTTTGCATCGCTCCAGACAGCGCTAGTGACCATGCCGGCGCTCAGCAAAGACTTGGCGACTTTGCTTGTGACGTCAGTGAAGCTTCCTTTGTCGTTGCGTAGCAATTGACTGGACTCGGAGAGCGGGTAAGCGCCTGGGCGAACGCGGGTACCTACGAAGACGTCGAGATCGCCGTCGCGATCGAAGTCCGCTGAGACTGCCACGCTACTGCTAGTGCGAGTGTCAGGCCATTGACCCTTCGGTGCGGGCTTGAAGTTGCCTGAACCGTTGTTCAAGTAGAGGCGATCTTGGTAGGCTTGGCTCTTGATGTCGGCTTCGATACCACCGCTGGTCACAAGCAAGTCCAGGTCGCCATCGCCATCAGCGTCGAAGAGCAGTGGGGACATGTCTTCACTGGCGGCATGCGCATCGAAAGAAGGGTTTGCCATTACTTTGAAGCCAACGGGCAGCGTTTGAACGACGGTCGTGGCGTGCCTGGTTGGGCGTCCGAGAACGAGGTCGTCATCTCCGTCGTTGTCGAGATCTCCCCAGGCCTGCCCGGGGCCGAGTTGTGAGAGTTTGTTGGGTAGAAGTGGCTCGCGGGCGAAGTCGTCGAAGGGTTTCTCTGCAATCGCCGCTCCCCGAAGCGCGTCGGAAACGACGAATAGGGTTTCAGTCGAGTTGTTGGGTTCCTTTGTGCCCTTGGTTTCCCTAATGGTGTGATGGTGACCGGCTTTGAGATTGGTTAGGGTTTGATGCGTGCCGCTGGGCCACTCGATGGTAAGGTCAAATTGGGTGCTTTTGCCAAGGCCGATAGCGATCATGTGGGCATTTGCTGACATGAAGCCTCGTGTGATGGTATGGTATTTGGTTTGTTTGCCAGAGGTGGCATTGATCTTGAAGAGAGCTCCGAGGCCATCGCGATTACTTTCTCTACCTTGCAATGAGATCAGCGCTAACTGATTCTCATGACTGTTGTTGTGATAGAGACTGGCGGCTTCATCGAAATTATTCACGACGAGGTCGAGATCACCGTCTAGATCGAGGTCGCCAAGAGCAGCGCCATAGCTGACTTTGGCAGCGCTCAACCCCCAAGCCTTGCTGACGTTTTCAAAATTGAGGTCACCAAGATTGCGATAGGCAAGGTTGGGATCGTTGCGGACGGGAGAGGGAAGCCAGACCTTCTTTAACTCTGGTGTGTTGATGCGTTGCGCGCCACGGGCGGCATACATGATGTCGCTGTTGTCCCAATAGCGCTCCGCGCCATTGGTGACGTAGAGATCTTCTTTGCCATCACTGTCAAGATCTCCAAATTTGAGCGACCATGTCCAATCGGTGGATGCCACGCCCGCGAGGAACGCACCTTCTTGAAAGCGGGAGGTGCCGGAATTGATATAAAGGGCATTGCGCATGTACTGCCGAGGAACCGCCGTCTCAAGAAACCAGCCCTGCATGTCGCCCATAGAAATCTTCTGCTTGTAATGCGTCGTGCCTTGCATGTCGGAAGCCATGAAATCTAGCCAGCCGTCATTGTTCACATCGGCGACGTCACTGCCCATGGAGAACCAGGGGGTGTGGGGGAGGGCGAGCTTGTTCACATTGGTGAAGGTGCCGTCACCATTGTTGCGATAGAGGTGATCCGAGCCGTAGAAGTCGTTCGAATTGTATAGATCGGGATCGCCGTCGTGATCGAAGTCCCACCAGGTGCAAGAGAGGCCGAAGTCTTCGTCGTGAATGCCCGCTTTGGCGGAAACGTCTGAGAAGGTGCCGTCCCCGTTGTTCTGATAAAGAATGTCGCTTTCGCCTGCGGGAATCAGCATCCCATCTTTGAGATCAGAACGATAGAGTGGCTTCGCGATCCCTTTCAAATCTGCTGTGACGATGGGCATGCCGCGTGCGTCTTTCTCGTATTTCCAAAGTGGCGCTTCCTGAGGATCAACGTGATTGTTACACAGGTAAGCGTCAAGATTGCCATCCAGGTCATAATCGGCAAAGGCGATCATGATACTGGCACCACGATAGTTGAGGCCAGCTTTCTCGGCGCTTTCGATGAAGGTGCCGTTGCCTTGATTGAGGTAGAGGCGATTCTCACAATCGTACCCGCACACAAAGAGATCGAGATCGTTGTCGTTGTCGATGTCAGCAAAGGAGGCACCGGTGCCCCAGAGATGTTCTTTGGTGAGGCCAGCGCTGGCGGTGACGTCTTGGAACTTCCAGTTGCCGAGGTTCTTGTAGAGCTGGTTGCCCTTGAATGGCTGAGTGAGGAAGACGTCTGTTAGGCCATCATTGTCATAGTCGCCGAGGCAGACGCCGCCACCGGTGACGGCGTTGACCATTTCGTGTTCGTACTTGGCTGGTGGTTGCCAATTGTAGCGGAAGTCGAGTCCGGTTTGCGAGGCAGGGAGGTCTTGGAAGAGCGTTGGGGAATTGCTAGGGACGCGGGGCGCTAGGGGCTTTCGGGTGGTGATATCGGCGTGAGCGTGGCTGATCGCTGCGAGGATGAGGAGAACTCGCACGGAGGCATGGAGGCACAGAGGGGTGTTGGGCTCGGAGGTTCGCACGGTGAGCATGTCGGTAATTCTCTGTGCCTCTGTAGCTCTGTGCGAGCATAAAGATGGG
>JAACDM010000571.1 GCA_009936795.1 Verrucomicrobiaceae bacterium
CCCCCCCCATTAAATCCATCGCATGCTTACAGAAAGCTAAACTCAGCTCGAGACGATTCTGACAGTCGAGCCCCTGGCTTGCCGTAGTCCCCTGTTCAAGAGTAACATAGCTTTCATGTCAGATGCCACTGCTTGCTGCCCGCACTTCAATCGTCAGCTGATCGTCACACTGAGCCCTCAAGTGGAGAGTAGGAAGCTCCTCTTGCGGAGACTGCTCCCAAGCTGCCCGCGCTAGGTGACTTAAGATCCGCGTTAGTATTTCAGGATCTGCCTGCACGCTGCCCTGAAATTCACCCCTAACCATGGCCGCGTCGAGCTCGCCTGCCAGTTCAGACACATCACATGCCTAAAGCGTCACGAGTGCTTTAGGGTGACTCATCTGGCGACACGCGAGGATCGTCTTCGCCAGGTCAATCTTCGCCAGGTCAAGAGCGTCATCGACGATAGCGTCCGTTCCTTCAGACAAGTGCTCGAGCGCTTGCTCCATTTCGTGAACCGCATACGTCACCCACTCATCGCGAAGCCGCTCGCGCCGCTTCGCCTTCACCAAACTAGACTCTAGGAGACGACTTTGACGCCTCAGCCTCACAAGGTTACCCACCTAAAAACGAAGACTATCAAGGTCCAAAGGAGCACACACATGATCGACCGCACCCGCTTCCATACTCTGCGTTCTAGCAATCGGCTCCGCACTTTTAGAAATCATGATAACCGGAATGACAGCAGTATCGACGTCACCATGCAGTCTCTCGCACACATGCACGCCGCTCAAGCTGGGCAAAGAGGCCGATAAGAAAACCAGATCTGGAGACAACTCGGAGGCCATTTCCAAAGCAGCCAAATCGTCCTTGGCGACGATCACCTCATGGCCCGCTTTCCGGAGCATTTCACAAAGCGCATGACCCGAGCTTGGCTCGTAATGAGCCACCAGAAGGCGTCCTTGAGAATAATCGGACTTCATAGAGAAATGGGGGGTGAAATAGCGTTTAGGTGTCAGCTCACGGCAAATCTGAATTTCTTGGAATCTTAAATATCACATCAAGCATAACTAACTCGAACCGCTCGCAAGTCAAAATCCATAATCTCAATAAATAAGCGACTGAATATAGGTGAACTGTTCCGAATCAGCCGCACAAAGATGAAAATGCGCACGCAGAATTGCGATCCTAGGGAATACCGTCCTTGATCCGAAGGAAAAGAACACCTCATGCTTGTGCCCATGAGAGGGATGATGGGTGCGCTAGTCGTGGCTTTGGGGCTTCTCATGGGCGTCTCCCATGCGCGAGAATTCACAAACCCGGAGGGTCAGAAGATGGTCGCCAAACCCGTCAGCGTTGCAGATGGGAAGGTCATTTTCCAGAAAGTGAATGGCAAGAAGGTCTCCTATGCCGTAAGCAATCTCAGCCAAGAAGATCAGGACTTCCTAAAAGAATGGGTAAAACATCGATGAACGCCGACATCGAGGTGGCCCGAGCACAAGCCGTCCAATTTGACTGCCAACGGGTGAAGACCGGCAGCGCTAGAGTGAAAGTGGAGTGCCGAGGCTATGAGGTCTTCATCAAGAAGGCTTCCCGCACGCCGGTCGCAGGCATCGCGTGCTGATACACCCTGTTCCCAAAGCTCAACGACAAGTATGCAAAAGACCGAAACACCTTGGGCGAACTCAGGCACGGCAAAGTATCTCTCAAACCCATTCCTGGCTCCTGAGAGATCAGCTTCAAAACCACGCCAATTCGCCTTGAGTCAGGCAGCTCCTCAGTGACTTCAGACAATGTCAGGACAACCATGAAGTAGCGTGAGTTCCTCGACGGCGGAAACTTCGATTTCTATGTCGGCGAGCGTCTCATCACGAGTCACAACACCGGAGGCTACAAGTCATCCGGGACACCCGGCCCAGAAGAAGTGAAAGACGACTCTGGCAAAGATGAAGACGACGATTCGTAAACGCCGCTGAGCGACACCTCTACGCCGTTGGTGTTCATAGTCTAATGCTGTCTGGCCGCATTCTTACTATTCTCTGCCTCGTGTCAGGCGTGGTGTTGGGAGATCAAGGGGCCTACTTTGAAACCCATGTGCGCCCCCTGCTCGTCGCCCATTGTTATGAATGCCATTCAGCCGAGGAAGGCTCCAAAATCAAAGGTGGCCTGCGTCTCGATCATCGTGAGGGCTGGCAAGTTGGCGGAGACTCAGGGGCCGCACTGATACCAGGAAACTCGAGGGACAGCCTACTCATCAAGGCAGTGCACTACCGCGACCCGGAATTGCAGATGCCACCAAAGAAGAAGCTGGCAAAGGCGGACATCGCGGTCCTCGAATGCTGGATCTCTGAGGGTGCCTATGATCCTCGAGAAACGGCCAATCCGTCACCACCTCCGCCAACTGCCGAACGCGATCTCGAGACAGAGCGCGCCTTCTGGTCCTTTCAAACTCCACATTCTCCTGCGATACCCACCCCGCAAACCAAAGAATGGGCAAAAACGCCACTCGACGCCTTTCTGCTCGACCAGTGGGAACGTCGCGGGGCCTCACCCGCGCCTGAAACCTCTCAAGCATCCCTGACAAGGCGGCTGACCGACACGCTAACAGGCCTTCCTCCGGCCGCACTGGACTATCCCGAAGAAGAAGATCGGCCAGACGCCCGCGAACGGCTAACCGACCGTTTGTTAGCCTCGCCACGCTATGGCGAGCGCTGGGGTAGGCATTGGTTGGACGTGGCGCGCTACGCGGATTCCAATGGCATGGATGAGAACAAGGCGTATACAAATGCCTGGCGCTATCGCGACTATGTTATCAGCGCCTTCAATGCAGACATGCCGTTCGACCAGTTCGCGATCGAGCAATTAGCCGGCGACCTACTTCCTCAATCCGGAATGTCTCACAAAGTGGCCACGGGGTTCCTTTCCGTGGGACCAAAGATGCTCGCCTGTGATGATCCTGAGAAGATGCGTATGGATATCGTTGACGAACAGGTCGACACGACAGGGCGTGCCTTTCTCGGCATGACGTTTGGATGCGCTCGCTGTCATGATCACAAGTTCGATCCCATGTCGATCGAGGACTACTACGGTCTTGCCGGTATCTTCAAATCGACAAAGACACTCGTAAACTACAAGGTCGTCGCCCAGTGGCATACCTATGATCTCTCCCCAGAAGACGTCAAATCGGCACACCGTGAGATCGAGAAACTGCGCAAGCAGTCTAAGAACAAGAAACTAGACGACGACGCACGCAGGAATGCCAAGGCTGCGTTGGAAACTCTTGAAGCCAAGACCGCGGCAAAGACACTCATCATGGCCGTAACGGAGGATGACGTGGCTGATGTGCCCGTGCATCTGCGCGGCAGCTACCAGACGCTAGGCAATTCCACGCCACGCCAGATTCCAGTTGTCTTTCAGAGCACGCCTGTTCCCAAACCTAACAACAAACAAAGCGGCCGAATGGAGTTGGCTCAATGGATCGCGTCTACTAACAATCCCCTCACCGCTCGCGTCTTGGCGAATCGGTTATGGCGCTGGAACTTCGGCAAAGGCGTGGTCACCTCGACGGACAATTTCGGCAAGCTGGGAGCGGCACCTCGCCACAAAGCTTTGTTAGACCACCTCGCTCGAGAACTCGTCTGGGGCGACTGGTCCATCAAACGGGTGCAACGCCTGCTAGTGACATCTGCACGTTATAGCATGAGTTCCTCCGGTGGCTATGAACCATCGGAGGTCGACCCCTATGCCGTCATGCCCAGCCAACACGAACGTCAGCGTCTGAGCGCCGAGAGCTTGCGCGATGCCCTATTGGCACACGCCGACCAGTTAGACCTCTCCATGGGCGGGCAACTGCTGAAGGACAAGCCAGGAGCCTACGTGAATCGCTCAAGTCTGAACGATTATCTAGAGAACCCTCGCCGTGCTGTCTACATGCCCATCGTACGCAGTGCGCTCTACGACGCCTTTGTCGCGTTTGACATGGCAGACCCATCAGCGCCAAATGGAGACCGGCGTGACTCCGTCGTGGCTCCACAGGCGCTCTACATGATGAACAGTGCGCTCGTCCACCAAGCCGCTGACCGCATCGCCGGGACCCGCCCGAACAGCTCAGATGCCGGCGTGATCAATCACTTCTACCGGAAGCTTCTCAATCGCCAGGCCACACCCAACGAACACCGCCAAGCAACGCTCTTTCTCGAAAGCTACGCCGAAGACGACGCCTGGTCGGCGTTTGTCCGCGTCATCCTCGCTTCAAACGAGTTTCTCTATTTGGATTAAGCCATGCGAAATGCCCTTTGCCATCAACGAAATCTGCCGCTGTCTCGGCGCGCCATGCTGCAACAATCTGCTGCTGGCTTCGGGGCACTCGCCTTCCACGGGTTACTCAGCCAGGCACATGGCAGCAGCCAGCCTCTCGCACCAAAGACGTCACTCATCGCTCCCAAGGCAAAGCGCGTCATCTTCCTCTTCATGCACGGTGGTCCCTCGCAGGTGGATCTCTTCGATCACAAACCCGAGCTCACCAAACTGGATGGTAAGCCCTTGCCTTTCGACAAGCCACGGATTGTCAGCAGCAATACCGGAAACTTGTTAGGCTCACCCTTCAGTTTCAAGCAACACGGCCAAAGTGGTGCTCATGTCAGTGAGTTGCTACCCCACATTGGAAAGATCGTCGATGATCTCTGCATTGTTCGCTCAATGCACGGCTCCAATTCCCGCCACGGCGGCGCATTGTTAGAGTTACACACAGGCTCGGATACCTTTCCTCGGCCCGCCATGGGTTCCTGGATTCAGTATGGCCTCGGCACTGAGAATGAGAATCTACCAGGGTTTCTCACCATCAATCCTGCAATGGGTCACGGCGGCGCCAACGCTTGGTCATCCTCTTTCCTTCCCGCCCACTATCAAGGAACCCGCATCGCTCGCAACAAGGACAAGCACCTTCAAATCCCCTTCATCCAACGAGAGGAAACGGATCGCCAAGCGCAGCGCCAGGAACTCGCCTTCCTTGAGTCGATGAATCAGGCACACCTTGCTCGCGTAGGAAGTGACACCACGTTAGAGGCTCGTCTCGCTTCCTACGAACTTGCTTTCCGCATGCAGATGGAAGCACCCACGGTCCAAGACATCTCGTCAGAGACGGCCTCCACCCGCGCGCTCTACGGCTTAGATGACAAGCCGACAAGCCAGTTTGCCGAGCAATGCCTGCTTGCCCGACGGTTTTCACAAGCCGGAGTCCGGTTTGTTCAAGCGACACACAGGTATTGGGATCAGCACAGCAAGCTGAAGACCGATCACACCCGCCTAGCGGCTGAGATGGACAAGCCCGTTGCCGGGCTCATCACGGATCTCAAGCAGCGTGGTTTGTTAGACGAAACTCTCGTTCTTTGGGGCGGCGAATTTGGCCGAACGCCGGTCGCTCAAGGCCGCGACGGCCGCGATCATAACCCGCACGGGTTCACGATGTTCATGGCAGGCGGCGGAGTGAAGCCCGGCATCCAATACGGAAACACCGATGAATTCGGCTACTATTCCGTCGAGAACCGCGTCCATTTCCACGATCTCCACGCGACCATGTTGCATTTGCTAGGCATTGATCATTTGCAACTCACCTTCAAGCATGCCGGACGCGACTTCCGCCTAACGGATGTTTATGGAAACGTCGTCCATGACATCCTAGGGTAGTATTCCGCAGCTCAACTTTCCAAAGTTGTGGCCACCTTGGCACGTCACTTCACGTGGTTCCTCCTAACGAATGGCAAATTCAGCAGCAGGAACGAAATCAAAGCGACCGCCTCGAGCCCTATAATGTAATAGGGCCAATCACCCAAGTGATCAATGAGCGAACCCATCGCTGGCTTCTCTCGCAAAAAGCCGTAGTTTGCCCCAGTCAGCGAATTCACAATCACCGCCACGACAAGGTAAGCCTGCAACCAGAAAATGGCACGCCACACCCCACCCGGCGCTGGCGACCGACGCAAGCCAAAGGCCACGACAATCGCGGCGATAACCACACCGCTATGCGTGATGAAGAAGGAGAAAAAGATCGCGTGCGGAAATCCGTAGGGCAGGTTGGGGGTGATCACCGCCTGCAAGGTCGCGGCAAGCCCCCAGAAGTAGAGCAACTCGCAGAAGAGTTGGCGTTTGGTAAGCAATGCTAGGCCTCCGATAATCGCCGCCCAGTTGCACAAATGCATGGGCAGCCCGTGTTCATGCATCGGCGCTCCCGAGAAATAGAAGGCCATGAATTTCAGAGGGAAGGATAGAAAGAGGAGCCAGGCCAGAACCTTGACGCTCCGCCTGACAACTGCGTGCCCTTCGCCATGCCGCCGCGCCAAGAAGACCAGCGCGGCCGCGATCGCTACAGTCATTCCGATGACCACAAGGTGATCGAGCCCAAAGAGCTGGAATGAAGGCGGCGGAGACATTGCCAAGAGTGGATCAGGAACTCCAAAACCTGTCAAAGAATCCATGCAGCGTCCAAAGAACCATGCTTGGCTGCCAACATGATCATGGATCTCTACATCAAGCCAGGCTGCCCCTGGTGCGTCGACGCGGTGAAGTGGCTCGATGACCAGGGCCACACTTACCACACGCATGATGTCACCTCAGACAGCGCAAAGATGGATGAAATGATCGCTCTCACCGGACAATCTCTCGCACCCTGCCTTCGGATCAGCCGCGAGGGCAGCGAAGACCTCATTCTGCCAGACTTCGGCACCGATGAATTGATCGCGTTTCTTCAGAAGCACCAGCTCAGCGCCTAGGCCGTAGAAACGGAGGCCACTCGGCGGGGTTCCCTCTGGCCATGGTCTTCCGCTGCATGCTCCTCCTCAGCTGGCTCGGCGTCCTCGCAAATGCCGAGGAACCGTTCTGGGCATTCCAAGCCCCCCAGCGACCAAGCGCGCCTGAGTCAGGCAAATCCATGCCCTCGTCTCACCGCACGGATCTCTTTCTCAATGCAGCGCTCGAGGCAAAGCAGCTCGCCCCACAAAGCGAGTCCACCGACCAAGCCTACCTCCGGCGTCTCCACCTCGTCCTCACCGGACTCCCACCGTCAGCAGAAGACCAGGCCGACTTTCTCGCCGACGATGATCCTAACAAACGCCAACGTCTAGCCGATCGTTTGTTAGCCTCCTACGGTTTCGGTGAACGCCTAACAAGCTTCTGGTTGCCCATCGCACGCTATGCCGAAGACCAAGCACACGAAGTCGGCAATAACAAATCCCTCACCTATCCGAACGCCCACCGCTACCGCCAATGGGTCATCGACGCCTTCAATCACGACCTCCCCTACGATCACTTCGTCCGCTATCAGTTAGCCGCCGACTTGCTCGAAGCCAACGCCCATCGCGATGCCCTCGGCTTCCTCGGTCTCGGCCCCAAGTACTACAACCGCGGCCAACTCGAGGTGAAAGCCGACGAATGGGAAGACCGCGTAGACACCGTCACACGCTCCTTCCTCGGACTCACCGTCGCCTGCGCACGCTGTCACGATCACAAATACGATCCCATCTCAAAAGAAGACTACCACGCCATGGCCGGTGTCTTTGCCAGCACCGAGATGCTCAATGAACCCCTCCCCGGTCGGGAGCCCGAGAAAGACAAAGACGGCAAGACAAAGAAAGGCGCCGCCCCCGCCCACACACGGCACATCGTGAAGGAAGGAAAGGTCCAAGACCTCAACGTCTTCATCCGCGGCGACGTGAACCGCAAAGGCGACAAGGTCCAGCGCGGCTTCCTCACCGCGCTCTCCAAAGAGAAACCCATCACCTTCAAAGAAGGCAGTGGCCGCAAGGAACTCGCCGACGCCCTCGTTCACCCTACCAATCCGCTCACAGACCGCGTCATGGTCAACCGCCTCTGGCAAGAAGTCTTCGGACGCCCGCTCGTCAGCACCCCTAGCAACTTCGGTGCCCTGGGAGAACTCCCCACCCACCCAGAACTGCTCGATGACCTCGCCGTCGAGTTCGCGCAACACCGCTCCATCAAGCACACCGTTCGCGCGATGTTAGAATCCGCCGCATTCCAACGCGAAGCTACCGCCGGGCCAAACCTCAGCGAACACGACCCCGCCAATGAGTGGCTCGGTCGTATGAACCGGCGCAAGCTCAGCTTCGAAATGTGGCGCGACACCCTCCTCAGCGCCTCCGGCTCGCTTGACCCACGCGGCGGGCAATCGTTAGAGATCGAAGACGAGAACAACCAACGGCGCACCGTCTATGCACGAATTAGTCGCCTAGATCTCAATGACGTCTTAGAACAGTTCGACTACCCTGATCCTAACATCCACGCCTCGCATCGCGGAGACACCACCACGACCACGCAGAAACTCTACTTGCTCAATCACCCCTTCGTCATCGCGCAGGCCACCCTCCTCGGCCAGCAAGCCAAGGACGCCGACGACGGCATTGCCCTACTCTATCAGCGCCTCCTCTCAAGACTACCCGAAGCCCGTGAACGCCACCGCGCCCGCACCTTCCTCGATTCGAGCGAAGACCGCTGGGCCGCCCTGACTCAAGTCTTGATCTGCTCAAACGAAATGCTTTTCCTAGATTGAA
>JAACDM010000572.1 GCA_009936795.1 Verrucomicrobiaceae bacterium
AAGCAAACGGCAACGCACGCCTAGAATCCAAAGCCGCCAGTTTCGCATAAAGTGACGAGATCCTTGAGAATCCAGCTCCGGCATCAGCCTCTTTTGTCACTGTTAGCATCCAGGCTTTGAGGGTGCCAAACACCGCGGCATCGACAGAGTAGTTAGCTCAGCAGTCTCCGCGAAACTTGGCTGCCCGCTCATAACCGTCATGGGTTCCGCTGCCGAGCTACGATCCCCAAGCAAAGATGAAGGCAAAGTAGCATCCATCTCTAGTCAACACTGGTAGATCATCGGAAGGCCACTCCAAAGACGGCTGTCGGTAGTTTGATGAACCTTCTCAGCGAGCCCGAGATCATCATCAGAGGAAGCGCCCTCCAAGTCGTCCATCACCAAGACCCTTTGCACAAATCCCTTCGCCTACGGGACTGCGTCCAAGAACGGGCGCGAACGAACTGTCGGGCCCACCTTGCGTTGCCCTACAATACCTCGAGATTCAGTCTCTAAAGTCAGTGATACCGTGATAGAGTCGCGGCGACTCGCCGACAACTGAAAGCCCACTGCGCCCAACAACAAGCCCATGCCCGCAGTGATTACCAAGCAGGTCTTCTCGTGCAAGAGAGCACGTCAGACAAAGATCGCCTCCAATCGAATATTAAATTTGCAGCGATTCGCAAGGCACTACATCGGACATTAGGGTTCTTCTACTCGCCCTAATTGATCGCTTCCACCTTGACCGCGCAGACCTTTAGTTCCGCTGTTTCGGTAACGGGATCATAGCCTGAACCAGTAAGGATATTGATCGGAATCTCAGCAAAGCTGAAGCTCGCGAAGACCGTGCCCCGGGGCGATCTGTCAGTGATATTGACCGGAATCTCAAGGCTTCCACGCCGGCTGCTGAGTCGGCAATTGTCGCCATGAGTGAGTTTCAGGCGCTCAGCGTCTTCTGGATGAATCTCAAGACTTTCTCCAGGGAGAAGATACTCGATCCCAGCGGAACGACCCGTTTGAGTGCGAGAATGATAGGCTTGGAGGCGACGTCCCGTGGTCAGCCAGATCGGGAAATGGTCATCAACCACCTCTGCCGGGTCTCGATAACCAAGGCTCTTGAAAATCCCTCGTCCATTCTTGAACTCTTTCTCGTGGAGCATCGGTGTGCCAGGGTGATCCTTTTCAGGCACGGGCCACTGGTATTCGCTCCTATCGATCCGATCCCAATCGAGACCATTGTAAATCGGTGAGACACTGCAGAGCTCGTTGAAGACATCCTTCGCAGAATTATACTCGAATCCAGGAACACCAAGGCGTTGAGCAATTTGACTGACAATCCACCAATCTGGTTTCGCCTCTCCTACGGCAGGCACGGCAGCTCGCAATCGCTGGACACGGCGCTCAGTATTTGTGCAGACTCCGTCCGTCTCACCCCAAGCGGTTGCAGGAAAGACCACGTCGGCGAATTCAGCCGTCTCCGTTCGGAAGATATCGATGACCACGAGATGATCGAGACTTCTAAGAGCGTGTTCACAGTGATTTCGATCAGGATCAGTGACGACAGTATTCTCCCCGTCAATGATCATCGCATGGATACTCTTGCCGCACTCATTGAGGGCCGTGACTTTGGTGATGCCTTTGCCTTGATCAATAGGTGTTTGATAGAGATTTGAAAACTTCTCGCTCGAAGCCGGATCAGCACAGGGTTGGAAGCCCGGGAAATTCGCTGGAACGGCACCGCAATCCCCTGCCCCTTGAATGTTGTTCTGCCCACGCATAGGATTCACACCGGTTCCTTCTCGACCAATGTGCCCGGTCATTAAGGCGAGATTGCACAGGCTTTGCACATTATCCACGCCGCAGATGTGCTCCGTAATGCCGAGAGTGTAGAAGATGGCTCCTCGGTCCGCTTCGCCATACCAGATGGCCGCTTGCTCAATGTCCTTCGCGGGAACTTCAGTAATCTCTGCCGCCCACTCAGGTGTGAACTCATTGATATGCTCCAAGAAAGCTTCGGCGTCTGTCGTGCGTTCTTCAATAAAGGTCTTGTTTAACAAGCCTTCACGCTGAATGACGTGCGCCATGGCTAACAAGAGCGCCACATCCGAACCCACCCGGATCGGCAGGTAGAGATCAGCGATCTCCGCAAGCCGAATCCGTCGTGGATCCACGACAATGAGCTTCGCATCGTTCGCAATAGCTTTCTTAAGACGGGTCGCAGCAACCGGATGACACTCGGTCATGTTTGTACCAATCGCGAAGATGACGTCTGGTTTCTCCATGTCGACCAGTGGATTCGACATGGCCCCGCGTCCGATGGTGGCTGCCAGACCGGCAACCGTGGGAGCATGTCAGGCTCGACTACAGTTATCTATCTGGTTCGTTCCGAATCCTGCTCGGATGAACTTCTGCATGGTGTAGGCGGCTTCGTGCGGAGCCCTTCCGGAGGCGATCCCGTAGATCGCATGCCGGTCATGTTCTTCTCTCACCGCTTTGAAACCAGCCGCAGCACGGTCAAGAGCCTCCTCCCACTCGCACTCATGCAATTCACCATCATCGCGCCGAACCAGTGGCTTCATCAGACGGTCCTCATGTTGCACGAAGTCGAAGGCGAACTGTCCCTTGATACAAAGCGCACCTTCGTTAGAGGGACCATCCATGGCAGGCTGCACACCAACAATTTTTTCATTCTTGGTCAAGATATCAACAGAACAGCCAACTCCGCAGTAGGGACAAATGGAACGTGTCTTGGAAATCTCGCCTGGCTGATCAACAGCACGCATGGCTTTCTTATCAGCAAGGGCACCGGTCGGACAGGTCTGAACACATTGTCCACAGAAGGTGCAGGAAGAATCCCGCAGGTCGTTCCCAAATTCCGTGATGATTTGAGTTTCGAACCCGCGATTCATCACATTAATCGCATAGTCGCCTTCCTGCTCCGCACAAACCCTCACACAACGGTAACAAGAAATACAGTTGTCGTAGTCACGCAGAATGAAAGGGTTCTTGTCGTCCGTATTTGATTGACCCGACTGCTTTCCTTGAAACCGCCCCGACTTGGCGTCATACTCGACAACTAAACTGGTGAGTTCCTGCGATGCGAAACCACGCAGCGGATCGACATCGACTTGACGGTTTTCAGAAGCCACCATCTCAAGAAGCGTCTTGCGATATTTCTCAATAGCTGAAGTCTTCGTCTTGACAACCATGCCTGCGGTAGCCTCGGTCGTGCAAGAAGCCACAGGATTTCGGATCCCTTCAACCTCCACAACGCAGAGCCGACACGCGCCAAAGGCTTCTAACCGTGGATCATAGCACAGCGTCGGAATACTCTTCTGCACACGCTGCGCAGCTTCGTAGATCGTCTCCCCTTCGGTAAACTCGACGGACACACCATCGATGTTCATGGTAGCAGTTTGAGGCATTTCCTTCAGAGCAATCATAGACTTCTGGGAAACTAGAAGCCGCTCGCAGGCTTGGCAAGCGCTTCCGTTCCGGCTCTACGGCGTTTCACTGACGAACTGGAAGAAGACGCGGTCTGACGACGAAGTAATCTCGGCTTCAGCAGGCTCTTTGCCATCCGAGGCAGCACCGGTAATTAGGTGGGTGATACCTGTAGTGAACCAATTCACCATATCCGTAGACCATTCTATATCAACGAAACCCAGTGGCGCATCTTCCAATTTCATATAGACCACTTTCGCGCCGGTAGCCGTACCAATAACCTCATAGTCCGGTTCGTCGTCGACGTTTGGATCTGTGCCTAGGTAAAACTCAAACTCGTTCACCCACTCACCGCCATCAGGATTCGCGTGGCGTCCCCATACAGCGGCTTCCTTGTCAGGATCATTCAGATCACCCGTGCTGAAGTTAGCCGCGAGCCAGGTATCATACGGATCGTCACCCGTCACCTCGATCGTTAAACGCTCGCTATCACAGAAGTTCCCAGGGCCATTATCTGTCACAATCACATCAAACGTGTAGGATGCCGGCCCCTGAGCCGCCGTTGGGGTCCAAGAGAAGAGTCCCGTAACCTCATCGATCATCGCTCCAACAGGCGCATTTGCAGAAAGACTGAAGGTTCGATCATGCCCGCTGGGATCCGATGACGTAGCAGTAAACTGAAGGTTCTCAAGTTCAGCCACAGTCTGATTGCCAATCTCGTCTAGCACAGGAAAATCGTTCGCATTGATGAAGTTTCCAAAGGCCACGCCGATCTGTTCATAGCCGTCGTTAGTAGGATGAAGACCATCCAATATTTGATTGTTCTTAGGGGTAACTGACAACGCAGGATCCACATAAGAGAATCGATCACCTAACACTCCAACTAAATTTTGGATTTGAGAGTTAAAGACCGGCACGGCAGTAGCGAGTTCTATTCTCGCCCGGTCAAACTGAGAGCCTTCCCCTCCAAAGCCTGGATCAGAGTCAACGTCTACTGGAGAAATAGCCGCCGCAATAATCTTAGTCGAAGGCGGAAACTGTTGAGCAACTTCCAAGAGCAAGTCGCGGTAGCGATCAATGATCGCGTCCACATCGTGCTGCGTAGAATTCATCCCATCAAACTCGTTAAAGATACCCGACGATGTGTAGTCTCCAGCGACACTCGGAGCAAAGCTTTCGTTCATATCTGCTGGCGCTATGAGCAACATAAGATCGTTCATCCCTGCCATGACAACCACAAAGTTTGGAACAATAACAGAATCCTTGATGACATTAAAACCCTCCTGGATTCCAGGATTAGAGAACGCCTCCGAAGGCGTTTGGCTGATCACGCTCCCATCGCCCCCCACGATAGGTGCACCACCATCGCCAGGAGTACCGAGAATCCTTCCACTGTCAGCACGCGAACTTGTTTCCCCGACATAAGTCGCTGGCATCGGTAGCGTCTGATCAAGAAACGTGTGATAACTGATACCATCGTTGTTGTGAGGAAGACCTGCGGTTATCGAATCTCCCATCGTCATGATATAGAGTTCTGGATCGACCACCGTGATCTCCCCCTCCTGGGTAGCCTCGACGCTGCCGTCTGAGACAAAGACATCGAAGGTGTAAAGCCCATTGCCCTGACCAGCAGAAGGCGTCCATCGGAACTCGCCCGTGGTTGAATCGATAGCGGCGCCAGCAGGAGCATTCTCCAATCGATAGGTGAGGGTGTCAGCAGGCTCATCCGTGTCCCGACCAGTCGCAAAGAAGCGTAGCGTTGATTCTCGCCCAAGGTTTCTATTCGCAATAGGATCGAGTGTTGGAGCGACATTCACGTTGTTTACAGTGAAAGTAACGGTTTCTCGATAAACGAGCCGACCGCTCCCATCGTCTTGGACGGCAATGTCAAATTCGATAGATGCTCCGCCCTGATTTCCCAGAGGCGTCCACCGGAAGATTCCATTCTCATCAATGGTAGCCCCCACGGGTTTTCCATCTGGCAGACCGTAGTTCAACGCTTGAGCAGGCACGTCTGGATCCGTCGCCTGCAAATCAATCACAAGTTCGACACCTTCATCAATCGTTCGATCGCCAACCATCGGAAAGGTTGGGGGCTGGTTGGTTTCGAAGACTAAAACCTTCACCGTCTCCCCATCTTTACCAAAAGCGTTGTCCGTCACGACGAGTTCAAAGAAGAAAGTATCATCCCCGGTTCCTGGCCCCTGAGCCTCCGTAGGAGTCCAGGCGAATGTAACACTATCACCCATCGCCGACGGCGTCAGTGTTGCCCCCGTTGGGAAACGTTTTCCATCGATCGCCTCTAGGCTAAACGTGAACGTATTTCCAACGTCCGCATCCGTGACCGAGGCCTCAAAGCTCACTTCAACAAGCTCATCGGCAGCTACCGTTCCGGGCACTGCACCAAACACAGGATTCACATTGGCATCAGCAACCTCTATCGAAATCTCATCTGAGTCCGATGCCGCACTTGGATCTTTGACAATAATATCGAAGGTGTACGTTGCCCCCCCTTGAGTTAAGTCTGGAGTCCACGTAAAGGTGCCTTCCGGAGTGATCGAGGCCCCACTCGGAGCGGATCCATCCAACTCGTAGGTGAGCGCCTGAGCAGGAAGGTCAACGTCTTGACCCTGGTTCACCGTAAACATGAGTTCCACATCCACGGTCGCAGTCTGATCGGGCACGTTCTCAAGCGTCGGCGGGGTGTTCACTTCGACCACCTCCACACTGACGAACTGACCGTGATTTAGCGTGCCGGCTCCATCATCCGTTACGATGATGGGAATCTCATACACTCCTGGTCCATTCTCCTCAGTAGGCGTCCAAGTGAAGTCACCGGCTGTCGTGATCGCAGCACCGGCAATGGCACCATCGCCGAGGCTAAACGTGTGGCTATCTCCCCCATCTGCATCGGTTACCGTCGCTGTGAAGGAGAGCGTGGCGAGCTCATCCACGAATTTCGCAGGAATCGCATCGATCACCGGTGCGGTATTTCCATTGGTGATGAAAGCTCTCACCGCATCACCTATCTTCTCGTGGCCACCCGCAGTTGGATGAAGACCATCAAGGATATCCGTCGCTAGCAAAGCCGGATCGACAAAGGAGAAACGGTCTCCCTTAGTGTGGACCAGTCCTGAGGGGCCACTCGAATCAAAGATCTGCAAATTGAAGGCCGCCACATTCGTTGCCAGGACCCCGGCCTCGGCGGATGTGAGGTGACGCGTGACAAAGCTCCCAGCTGGATCAATTGGCGGAATAGGAAGACAGATGATCTCTGAAGCAGTCGGATAAGCAGCAGCCAACGAATCTAACAATGCCTCATATCGAAAAATCAAGCTATCCACTGGATGATCCACGGAAGGGTTCACTCCGTCATCATCAGTAAACGTGCCGCTCGACGTGAAGTCCCCAGCGATACTCGGGCTAAACGAGTCCAAGCCTCCTGAAGGGGAAATCAGCTGAATAAGGTCATTCACGCCACCTAGCACAACGATATATTCCGGCGCCGCTATTCCACTAACCTTATTGACGGCTTCTAGCATACCATCGTTGCTGAAGACTGCTGACACCTCTGGCCCTCCGACCACTGGGGCTTTACTGATGAAGTAGCCGTCACCGCCGACAATCGGAATCGTTCCTGCACCCATGACAAACGGGTCACCAAGCTGCCCACCAACATACGTAGGATCAGGATCAAGAACATCGTTGAGCTTGGATTGGTAACCAACGGCATCATGCGGGAAGCCACTCGTAATCGAGTCGCCAATCGTGAGAAGTGTCTGAGCCGAGGCAGTCGTGATCAGGACATAGAGGAGAGCACCTAAGAGGAAGCGAGAATCAGCAGAGCTAGTAGTGAACATGGATAGAGAAACAACAGATTTGGGCGTAAACAGCACGGTCGTTGCGTCAGGAGCCCATAATCACCACCAATCGCCCGAACAATCATTCAAGCGAACAAGTACTGCGACAATTATCATAATTAAGAACTATTGCCGGACTGAATCTTAGCGATGACCATCAGGACCCGTCCTTGATTCCTCCTACGTTGTCGCTAACAAAGAAAAGATGAGCCTTCCCTCCATCACCCTCCTGTTTGCCGGTCAGGGTTCCCAGGCCATCGGCATGGGACACAGCCTTGCCGAAACATATCCCGCAGCCAAGGCCATCCTTGAAGAGGCCGAAGCTCACCTAGATTTCTCGCTGACGGAGGTCATGGCCCAAGTACCTGAAGAGGAACTGACGCGGACTAGCCGTTGCCAACCAGCACTCTTTGTCCACGGCATGATGAGCCTCGCCGTCCTCAAAGATCAATTAGGTGAAGATCTCAACATTGCCGCCGCGGCTGGCCTTTCGTTAGGGGAGTTCACGGCCCACACAGCCGCCGGGAGTTTGAGCTTCGTTGACGGACTTCAGTTGGTCGCTAAACGAGGTAAATACATGGAAGAAGCCTGTGATCAAACAGACGGATCCATGGCTGCCATGATCGGCGGCACCGAGGATCAGGTGCGCACACTTGCTGCCTCCACAGGCGTTGACGTCGCCAATCTGAACTCGCCCGGACAAATCGTCGTATCAGGAAAGCGCGAGGCAATCGCCAAAACAATCGCAGATGCAAAAGGGGCAGGGATTCGTATTGCGAAGGAGATTAAGGTCGCTGGAGCCTATCACTCGTCCCTGATGCAGTCGGCCCAAGAAAAACTCGCCGCTGAATTGGCTCAGACGGCATTCAATACGCCAAAGTTTCCCGTCATCAGCAACCTAACAGCATCACCAGCAACGGCTGCCGACGAAATCAAACGCACGCTGGAAGCCCAGGTCACTGGCTCAGTTCGTTGGTCGGAATCAATCGCCTTCTTGCTAGATCAAGGAGAAACACATTTCCTCGAATGCGGTCCCGGCAAGATCCTCTCTGGCTTGATGGGTCGCATTCGCAAAGGAACTTTCTGCATGCCCACCGGTGACACTGATCAGTTGGAAACCGCTCTCCAGGGCCTTCGCGGCGCTTAATTCAGCACTTTATGCACGAGCAGCCGCGAAATGGGCTTGCATCTTGCACCAAGAACTCAAGGCTTTAGCCATGCGCTTAACGTTGTCCATGGCCTATGCAGGAGCCGGCCTACTCCTCGGGTGTACCCTCCTGACCCAAGCTGAAGATCCGGCAACGCCTGTCGCTTTGCAGAACCCGTTTCCCCAGCTCATTCATGAGTATCAGGAAGACCATGGCAATCTTCAACGCTACTACCGCTTTCCGTTCAGCGGCCTCGACCAAGAACGGCTAACACAGTTCCATCAAAACTACCAGGCACGCATTGGTGAGATTCCTTTCGAATCGCTCAGCCAGGACGGAAGAATAGACTTCCTCCTCATGCGGAATCACCTCGACTACCAGCTTAAGTTAATCGACTACCGCAATCGGCGCCTAAAGATGGTCACACGATGGATAGGCTTCGCAGAAGAGATGACACAACTCTTCCTTGATCGTCGTAGTTCCACTTCCAAAGAGGCCTCTCTCATCGCGACCGACCTGACCAAACTTCTAGCATCGATCAAAGAAACGGCAGCACCATTGACTAAGTCAGGCGACGACCAACTGTCGGCTGTACACGCTCAGCGTGTGATCACGATTGTCAGTCATCTCAAGCGTGAACTTGATGCGTGGTATCGGTTCTACCACGGCTACGACCCAACATTCAATTGGTGGAATCAAAAACCCTATCAAGCCGTCGCCACCGCCCTAGATAATTACCTCGACTCGCTAAAAAACATCTTAGGCGACAACGATGCCCTCGTTGGTGACCCCATCGGTCGACGAGCTCTAACGAATGCTTTATGGAACGAGTTCATTGCCTACTCCCCAGAGGAACTCTTGGACATAGCAGAAAAAGAATACGCTTGGTGCGTCAAGGAATGGAAACGCGCCGCATCAGAACTCGGCTTCGAAGACGACTGGAAAGCCGCTCTGAATCACATCAAAACCCTTCATGTGCCCCCCGGCGACCAACCGGCCATGATCAAAGAACTCGCGGACGAAGCAGTGGACTTCCTCGAAACGCGCGACCTGGTCACCATCCCCCCAGTTTGCAAAGAGACCTGGCGAATGGAAATGATGACGGCAGAGCGTCAGAAAGTGAATCCCTACTTTACCGGCGGCGAAGTGATCAGTGTTTCTTTTCCAACAAATGAGATGGAACACGAGGACAAACTCATGAGCCTGCGCGGGAACAACCGGCATTTCTGCAAAGCCACCGTCCACCACGAACTCATCCCGGGTCATCACTTACAGATCTACATGCAGGAACGCCATCGCGCTTATCGCAAACTCTTTCGCACACCATTCTTGGTCGAAGGCTGGGCCCTTTACTGGGAAATGCTACTTTGGGAAAAGGAATTCTACGATGGCCCAGAAGACCGCGTCGGTATGCTCTTCTGGCGCACCCACCGTTGCGCCCGCATCATCTTCTCCCTGAAATTCCATCTCGAACAAATGACGGCAGAGGAATGTGTCGACTACCTTGTGGAGAATGTGGGTCACGAACGCCGCAATGCCACGGCAGAAGTCAGACGCTCCATCCAAGGAGGTTATGAACCCCTCTATCAAGCCGCCTACATGTTAGGTGGTCTTCAGTTCCGCGCTCTCAGACAAGAGTTCGTCGATAGCGGCGAGATGACGGAGAAAGAATTTCATGATAACATTCTGTTAGAAAATTCAATTCCTATCGACATGATCCGGGCCAAGTTCAATGGCCAGGAAATGACCAATGGCTACGCAAGCACTTGGAAGTTCTACAGTGCTCCTGCTACTGAGCCTTAGCAGTAATCTGTGCACGGTAGTAACGCGTCGCGCCGGGTGCCACCGGCAATCGCCAACGCCGAGTCACCCCTTCGCCGGAGACCAATACTCCGCCCTCTGCCTTGGCCCAGGCCATCAGGTCACCAGACTGTTGCAGAAGCACCTCGGCTTCCGCCTGGGATTCGCTCAAGCTCACAGAGAAATGTCCTGTTTCACGTTCCCACACTACCGAAATAGTGGGAGTGCTCTGCTCGGTTCGACCTGGTGATCCGCCAATTTCTGGGCTTGCCGACCACTGACTCGCCCCATCCAGCACGAGCGAATACCCATCCCCATCGGCCGATGCCGGCCAAGCCCCTTCGTCGTCATAAAAGACGGTGTCGAGAATCTGCCCCTCAGCGCCAGTCAGTGTGAGTTGCTCCCCCCCGTTGGACAATTGACCCGTGTATTTGCCAATGACACTCACATTCCCATAGCGAGTAGCAAACGCAGCCTCATCTTCAGCGATCACCACGCGCTGCCCCGGCAGGAGGCTCGCTTCTGGAAAAAGGTAACGCACACCTTCCGTCAGCGCCATGCCCTCAAGCTGCAGTGTCCGAGCCGATCGATTCCACACCTCAATGAACTCAAAGTCTGTCCGGCTCCACTGTTGCTCAGGATCTTCTTCAGAGGCTACCTTGGCAGGATGATAGTGAATCTCTGAAAGAACAAGTTCACCCTGCTGAGGCAGCAGACCGACTGCGAAACGCGCCTCTGTTCGAGGACTCCATTCCCCAGAGTTTGAACGTGCCCGCGCATATACCGTTGTCGACTTCGTGAGAATGATGGCGTCATCATAAACCATCCCATTCGCCATGGGGTCCGAAGCATCGAGCGTGTAAAGGATATCTCCATCGAGTGGATGGAAGATCGTTCCCGCTTTAAGAGTAAGCCGGAACCCCGCCTCGATCCTTCCACCGTGTTGATTGAAACTGACAAGTGGCACGGTGCGCGGATATAAATCGCGACTCTCAAACTGCCGCAAGGCATTTCGCGCACGAGCTGGAATCATAGACTCGATTACGAAGTCTAGATTCTCCTGATAATCCTCATCCAACGTGTAAGGTCTGCCCTCCCGGTGATGATCGCTCCACCGCGCAGACTCAGCCAGCAAACCAGAACGCACGTACCCAGCCCAGCGAAGCCAACGCTCTTTCACTGCGGCTTCAGTCAAGAGCCCCCCATTGAACAGATGCTTATGCACATGATCGGCAAACTTCAGGCGGTACTGTGGATTCTTCACCAGCTGTTGATGAAGTCGCGTTGGATTGTTTGCTGTATTCGATCCCGTTTTATCAATGCCAGTATCTTTGAAGATATTCTCAGAATCCCACATAAAGTAATGCCAGGGACTTCCCGGCGACCGATGTCGGCCACTTCTCCAGTTGTTACCATCCCAATCGCGATTGCCCGTCCAAAAATTGATCATCATATAATCAATGAATGAATTCAAATTGAGGTACTGCTGGATCTCGGTGTAAGAATCGTCATCCTCCACGCCCGCATTGGCGACTTCATAAAGCTTCTCATAAGAACGAGTATCACCTGCCACCAACGTCGGCCCTTCCTGTATAGATGCCTTCATCGAATCATACTCTTCCGGCTCTCCGCCTAACATACGCGCCATTGAATGTTGATCCACCCGTTCAACCGTCTGATAGAACCCCCAGTAGAGCCCGTTCACATAGACATGAGCACGAGATTGAGGTGGCGTCAGGTGCCCCATCTCACCGAGCATTTCATGTGCAAAGTGATCTCGGATATAAGAAGCCGCTTCGCGTTGCCCACTTGCAGGATGAAACCAGGAGTCGCCGTTCTGCCCATTAAACAGAAGCCCATTGATCCCCGTAGCCTTCCCCTTCCCGAACACTGGAAAGTTCAATTTCGATGGACCATAGCGCGCTCTCAAAGCGAGGCGCAGGTTGTGCTTCGGTCGACTAGTTTGCCTGCTAGCATTACCATAAATACGAATACCACAATCAACTTGCGCATTGTTACTACCCTCGAAATTCAAAAACTCCGCCGAAACAACCTTCTCCCAATCAAGCCCCTTGCGAGTTGAATTCGCATAAATGCCGCCAACGCCACCCTCAGTGCTACGACCAAACCACGAATCGATCGGCATGACAAGGGACACACTAGGATAGTCTAACAAGGCCGACTTCAAGTCGTCATCACTTCCTACACTACGATCAAATCCGTAGTCGGCTGACACCGGCCCCCAACGATTCGGAAAGCCATCGGGATTTTTCGGCTGAGTGAGGACGCTTTCCACGAAGAGATAACTATGCGTGTCTATATTTGTCGAAAGCTGCCCAGCCTTAACCGCCATCGCTCGAACGATCGTGGTCGAACTGATCGGAATCGCGTCCGTGTAATGATTCCTCAAAGACACACTTGGCTCACTCCCATCCAGAGTCACATAGATCGCTGCGCCTTCCGTCGCCGTTGCGATAGTCAGCATGATAGGATCCTCATAGAATCCACGCCTCACACTGAATTTCGTGTCGGCGACTTTCTCAGCGAAAGCCACACCATTACCCTCTCCAGGCGTCATCTCAGCAAAGTAGCCAATGCCCCCCCCGTCATCCTCACCATAACTGATCCCCGGCCGCTGCGACGGATAATCTCGCCATTCTGATAAGATCTTCTCTCCATCCGGCGCCACCAAGGCAAGGTAGCCCCGAGATTTCTCCAGCGTAAAATTAGAATGCACTGCATTCTGAAAAATATTGGTTCGATCCTTCCCCGAGGCATACACAACCCAGCGCTGCCCGCTTTTTAAAGTCGTTCCGCGCGGAATCTTCCAAAGACTCAAGGCATCGGGATCATTCGTCAGATAGTGATCGGTAAGAGAATAGCTTTCCTCGTCCTCATGTAAGATTTCCAACCAATCAGGGAAATCGTCGCCATCATCCTGGACACCCCCCTGCCCTGCCGCCGAGAACTCCACAATGCGAGGTGCACCGCATAGCCACGACGTGAAAAAGAGCAAAAACGAGAGAATACGAAGTCCCATCATCCAACCTAGCAGAGCAAACCACGCCAAATCAATCTCTCAGGCATTGCCAGGCAGCGCACGAAATGCCAACGTATATCCAGAAACCCTACTATCCCATGAAGCCTCACATTCTCTGTGCCCTTATTGGATTCGCCCACGTGGCGCATCTCCAAGCCACTCCCGTGATTTCTGAATTTCTAGCATCTGGGCCTGGTCACGACTGGATCGAAATACAGAATACCGGCGATGCCCAGATCAATTTAGCAGGTTACCATCTCACCGATGATCCCGATAATCTCTCACGCTGGACTTTTCCATCGACGACCGTAGCACCTGGCAATTTCGTGGTCGTCTACGCCTCAGGCCAAGATTTGTCCGATCCAGCAGGAGAATTGCACGCAAACTTTAAGCTTAACGCGGCTGGCGGATTTCTAGCATTGTCCACTTCAGAAGGCTCCACAATCAGCGCATTCCAGGACTATCCACCTCAGAGATCCGGCATTTCGTATGGCATTGCCATCAGCAACACTGTCTACTTCAAGTCCCCAAGCTTGGGTAAGGCAAATCCCGCCCGTGGTTTGTTAGGCTTTGTTGCGGACACAAAGTTTAGTGTTGATCGTGGCTACTACGAAGAAGCCTTCGAGGTGGCAATCACCACGGCCACAGAAGACGCCACCATTCTCTACACCACCGATGGACGGGCCCCATCCAAAGGCAGCGTGTTCACCGGTCCTATCGGCGAAATCTACGCTGGCCCTATCACAATCAACACGACCACCACTCTCCGGGCCATCGCCATGAAAGACAACTATGAACCTTCGAACATTGATACGCAAACCTATCTCTTCCTCAACGATGCCATTCGGCAGGACGGCGCTCACTTGATCGAAGAATGGGGTGATGACTGGGGCTCTGGTGAAGATGCCGACTATGAGATGGATCCCAGAATCGTGGATGACCCTCCATGGCGAGACACCATTCTTGAAGACTTCAAGACGCTGCCTGTGCTCTCGCTCACCGTCGAACCAGAAGACTTCTTCTCACTTAACAAAGGCATCTATCCTGGCAAGATCGGTCAAGACGGCATCGATATTCCCGCTTCCGCCGAACTCTTGCACCCTGACGGCAAGGAAGGATTCCAAATTGATTGCGCCGTACGCATCGTCGGCCAGACCAGCCCGCAACGCTGGAAGATCAAGAAGCTCTCCATGCGACTGCGTTTTGACGGAGACTTCGGTCCTGGCACTCTCACTTACCCACTCTACGATGATCCTACCGCAGTCGACGAGTTCAATACCCTAACCGTTGATGCCAGACACAACAACACTTGGGCCTACAATGGCGGATCCATTCCTGCCCAGCAGCGCGAATGGACCCAATACCTGCGCGATCAGACTGCAGCAGACCTCCACCGTGAGATGGGCGGCATCAGTCCGCACGGTCGCTATGTCTTCACCTTTGTGAACGGCATGTTTTGGGGTATGTACAATCTTCACGAACGTCCAGATGATGCCTTCAATGCGTCTTACCAGGGAGGGAGGCGAGCCGATTGGGTCGTCTCTCGTCACGGCGACCCAGGCAATGGCGGAGTGGATGTCTCAGGAGATGCCATCTCGCTTTATCGCGCCTTCAATAACTTCGTTCGCGATGCTGATGATCCAGACGTTTATGCTCAAATTAAAGACCAGCTAGATGTCGGCGATTTCATCAACTACATGTTAGTAAATGTGGGCCTCGCAAATGGCGACTGGGGACACAAGAATTACTATGTGAGTCAGAGTCCCATCGATGGGAAGTGGCGTTTCCATTCCTGGGATGCTGAAAAAGTCTTCCAGCGAGTCAACGACGACCTCACCGATCGCAACAACAACCCTGGCCCCACCGGAATGCATCGCAGCCTGGACGCCAACGCAGACTATCGCATCCAATTTGCTGACGCCATCGCCGAGCACTTCTTCAACGGCGGCGTCATGTCAACCGAGGGATTGCAGCGGGTCTACAAACGCAGAACCGACGAAATCGAGCGCGCGGTGATTCTAGAATCTGCGCGCTGGGGAGACGCCGCCAGATCCAACCCATACACCAAAGAAGACTGGGACGCCGAACGTGACCGCTTGATGAATGACTACTTCGTCCAGCGCCCTGACATTGCCGTAGATCAATTCAAGGATGCCGATCTGTTTGGCGACCTCGACTTTCCAACCTTTGGAGATCACGGAGGCCACTTCGACAACGGTTACGCTGTTACCATCAAGCAATCTCTCTTTGCCAACGGCAACCTCTTCTACACCACGGACGGTTCAGACCCACGCCTACCAGGTGGTAAACTCTCCACCGATGCACTTCCATACGACAACCCGTTTGTCCTATCAGAGTCAGCAACAGTAAAGGCGCGACGTTACAAAGGAAGCATCTTCGGCTCCACCGAATGGTCTCCCCTCCTCGAAGCAGACTTCGTCATCGGGGCCGTGCCCGCCACCAGCAGCAACCTGCGGATCTCCAAGATCAACTACCATCCCTCAGGAGCCTCAGACGCTGAAAAAGCGGCTGGGTTCTCTCGCAAAGACTTTGAATTCATTGGCTTGACCAATGTTAGTAACGAATCCATCAGTCTTTATGGCACGGAACTCGCAGAAGGCATCCGCTTCGAATTCGACAACGTCACCAACTCTCAAATACCAACAGGCGGCACCGCCTTCCTCGTTAAAGATAGCGCTGCCTTCACCATGCGCTACGGCTCCAACCACGCGGTTCTTGGAGAGTATCAAGGCAGCCTCTCAAACGATGGCGAACAGCTCACGCTTCACGCGGACGGCACCGTCCTAGCAGACTTCACCTACAACTACGTCGATCCCTGGCCTACCGATGCCGACGGCAATGGCACCTACCTCGTCCTAGCAGATCTGAACGCACCAGCGGAAGGCTATCCTGTCGGAAGATGGCGCTCCAGCACCCCCGACGACTCTCCATCCGCGTCCGCGACGCCACCACGATCAGACGAAGACACCGACGGCGATGGCTACCTAGATCATCTTGAGACCCTCCTCGGCAGCAATCCTAACAAAGCCGCATCCATCCCCTACTTATCAGCCATCTCCTCGGACGATGGCACCCCAATCTTCGAAATCTCCATCCCGACCGACAGCACGACCACCGTCACGTTAGAATCATCAGCCAATCTCGACGCCTGGACAGAGGTCTCTGACCCAGCCCTGGAAACCTTAACGCCGCGACCGAGCCATCTCCCCAACGCCGAAATCCAACGCTACCGCGTCCGCCAACTCACCAGAGATGCAGCCTGGACAGAACGCTACGTCCGCTTCTCCATAAAAGCCCCCTAGGGCTATCAATGTAGCGGAAGTCGCAAGACTTTCCCTTCAACCCACCAGTCGCATTCATCTTCGATCATTCGGGGTCTCCCCCTCTCCCACGCTCAACCCACCACTCACCTGGTGTCAGCCTCATTCGCGATCCCCTCCTCCCCCCCCTGTAAAATTTTACACAACACTCCTAAAATTTTATATTTAAGCTAGGTTAGGCTTTCTCTTGCATCCTCCTTTCGCGGGCCGTTTGCTCGCTCTCCATGTCCGTCGTCAACGCCGATTACGCCAAGCACCTGCACGAGAGCGACTGGCTCCAGCAGGCTGAAGGCACATCGTTGCGAGACGGCTCCAAACTGCAGCTATTAGGTGCGGTGAAAGGTTTCAAAGCCTCGTCCGTCGCCAATGGCCAAGTGCGCATCACCGCCAATGTCCGCCATCCCAAAGAGAAAATGCCGCGCGGCGTCCTCGTCTTCCTTTCCAGACAACCCAGCGGCCAAGTCATGGTCACACCCAATTGCTCCTGCAAACAACCGCAGCTCTGTGATCACGTTGTTGCCGTCATGCAGGAGTTTATCAGCGCCACCCGATCCAACTCACCACGCCCCCGACCACGCCCAAAGAGAAAAACCGCTGAGCAGCAACTTCTCCGGGCAAAGAAGGCGCTCGAAACACGCTACCTCGCTTGCCAAATCGTCCCCACAGAAAGTGGCCCCGCGCTTGAAGTCCTCCACACCGCTCGCCCCATCATCGATGATCGCAGCTACGTACGCTGTACTGGTCGCGAGCTCTATCGCCACGACCTTCCCGATCAGTTGGGCCAACGCTGGATGCGCGCCCTCCTCACGCGCCTGCAACAGTGTTGTCCAGACGCCCCGTCAACCAACGAAGTCCTTCAACTCCAGCCAGATCCTGAAGCCTGGACCGAACTGTTAGACGAGCTACTCAAGTGGCAGATCCTCTACTGGGGCGGAGGCCCCAACCCCGTCATCCTCCATCAGGGCGACGCCCAGCGAGGCAAGCCTACCTGGCGCTTTGACAGTGAAACGGACGCCTTCCACACCGACTGGGAACTCGCTGAACCCGCCTCCGCAATTCTACCCAGTGCGCCCTTACATTACGTCGACACCCGTCGTCGCCTCGTCGGCCCACTGCAAACCGACTACCCTCTCGAACTAGCAGTGTCCTGGGCCTCGGGAGATCAGCAGCCCAGCACTGAGCAAGTCCGCGCCTGGAATCAAGAGCTATCCACACCCTTTCCTGCTCCGCCGCAGCAAGAAGTCATTGATGCCAGCCAAGAAGTCCCTATTCCTTGCCTGCACTTTAGTCATCACGAAGTCCCGCGCAGCACCCTGCGAGGCATCTGGAGCCCAGTCTTCCACGAGAAACCGGTCGTCTCTCTCATCTTCCGCTACGGCAAGCAAGCACACGAAATCCCCGAACGCGGCAAAGGACACGCCCTGCAAGACGAGCGTTTCAAGATCCTTCGCAACGAACCCGCCGAACAAAGGATCACAGAAGAACTGCATCAATTGGGCCTCGTTCCTTTCTCTGACCCCCTACCAGAAGAAGCCATCACCGAGGATCTCATCAACCTACGGTGGGTCGGTGCCTGGGAAGAAACTGCCTCTCAGACGGCTTGGATGACGCTCATGACCGAGCAAGTGCCTAAACTCGAAAGCGAAGGCTGGCACATGCACTACGCAGACAACTTCGGCATGCGCTTCGTGCAGCCTGAAAAATGGATTCAAGAACTCCGCGAACAACGCAACCGCTCGTGGTTTGAATTTGAGTTAGGCATCGAGTGCGATGGCCAACGCATCGACCTCATCCCCATCATCATTGCGTATCTCGAAGACCACACCGACATCGAACGCCAGATCGAGTTCCTCGACGGCGACGACAAGGTACCCATTCGACTCGATGACGGCCGCTACCTCGCCTTCCCCGTCCGCCGACTCGAACCCATCATCCGCATCATGCGCGATCTCCTCGAAGGTCGCCGTGCAAACCATCGCGACGAAGAACTCGGCCAAATCCATCAACTCGTCGCTGCTGATTTCCTCAAGGAATCGTCTGACTTCACAGAAGCTGGCTCCGCCCAAAACTCTCTCCGCTCCATCGCCGATCGGCTAGGCAATGCCGAAGCCGTCACCGACGCTCAGGAACCCCAAGGCCTTCAAGCCACGTTACGCCCCTATCAAGAAGAAGGTTTCCGTTGGCTCCAGTTTCTCGCTCGCTACGGCCTCGGTGGCATCCTCGCTGACGATATGGGCCTTGGTAAAACGCTCCAAACGATCGCCCACCTCCTAGCCGAGAAAGAAAGCGGACGACTCACCAAACCCGCCCTCATCGTCGCCCCAACCAGTTTGTTAGGAAACTGGGAAGACGAAATCGGCAAGTTTGCACCCGCGCTCGATGTCCATATCCACTACGGCTCTGGTCGCCACCACAACCGCCAGCCCTTCGATGCCGCAGACATCATCGTCACCTCCTACTCCCTGGTCTACCGAGATCAGAAATACTTAGAATCTCGCTGCTTCTCCCACCTCATTCTAGACGAAGCCCAAAACATCAAGAACCCAAGCTCGCGCTCTGCTCAAGCCTGCTGCGCGCTCGATGCCGAGCACCGCCTCTGCATCAGCGGTACTCCTATGGAGAACCACCTCGAAGAACTCTGGTCTCTCTTTCACTTTCTCATGCCCGGCTTTCTCGGGCAACAAGACAGCTTCCGCCAACGCTTCCGTCATCCCATCGAGAAGGAAAACGACGAATTTGCCCGAGACCTGTTAGCAAGCCGCGTCGGCCCCCTCATGCTGCGGCGCAAAAAGTCCGAAGTCGCCAAGGACCTCCCGCCCAAGACCGAAATGATCCGCTCGGTCGAACTCGAAGGCCCACAGCGAGACCTTTACGAAACCATCCGTGCCAGCATGGAACAACGGGTGCAGGAGGTCATCTCCGAGCAAGGGATGGAACGCGCCCACCTCTACATCCTCGACGCCCTCCTCAAGCTCCGCCAAGTCTGCTGTCACCCCCACCTGCTAGACCTCGAAGCCGCCCAGAGCGTCGACTCCTCCGCCAAGATGGACCTCCTCTTCGAGATGCTCCCAGAGATGGTCGCAGCAGGACGTCGCATTCTCATCTTCTCACAGTTTACCAGCATGTTAGGACTCATCGAGAAACGCGTCATCGCGGAAGGGATTGATCACGTCAAGCTCACCGGCAACACGCGAAACCGCAGCTCCCTCGTCAAAAAATTTCAGACTGGCAAGATCCCCATATTCCTCATCAGTCTCAAAGCAGGCGGCGTTGGCCTCAACCTAACAAAGGCAGATACAGTCATTCACTACGACCCTTGGTGGAACCCTGCGATCGAAAGCCAAGCCACTGACCGCGCCTACCGCATCGGACAGGACACCCCCGTCTTCGTCTACAAGCTCATCACCAAAGGCTCCATCGAAGAACGCATCGTCGCCATGCAAGAAGACAAAAAGGAACTCGTCGAAAGCCTCCTTTCCGCCGGCACCAAACGCGCCCTCAAGCTCAACAAAGCCAGCCTGGAACAGCTCCTCCGCCCCCTCTCCTGACGCGCTGCCAACGGCGTAAGATCCCAAAAGTCGATTACCCCGGTTTTTATGCTGCTTTTCGGTAGTCATAGTTGAGCAGTCCTCCAAGTCGGCTTCGCCACTCAATCGCTCGGCGGTTTTTCAAAGTCTGCGAGGATGATCTTGTTGTCGATTGGAGTTCCCCCAAGCAAGTGGACATGGGCCGGACATATCGCTCTGTTAGTTTAGTTGTGTTTTCTGAGTTTGGAAGTGTTGATTGAGGAAAGTTTCTGGCGAGACGTTTGCGAGTGAGCTATGGCGCCGTTTGTCGTTATAG
>JAACDM010000573.1 GCA_009936795.1 Verrucomicrobiaceae bacterium
GCCGCTGCTTCATCACTGCGCGCCCACGACTGCGCGATACGGGAAACCGTGCGCTGCCGAAGGCGCTCGTCTTGAATGGTGGTCGCCCAAACTGCCGCTGATGCCGGATCCTCAGAGGCTAAGCGAGTCGCGAACCCTTCGACAGCGGCGTCCTTGCCCACCGAAGCAGGCAACTCTGCCAAATACTCGCTCGCCGCCCGAGGATCCATGTCTGCCCAACGCCCAGTCACCTTGGCAAGTGCTTTGTTAGCCTTTGGATCCTCTGTATTCTCAGAAGCCCACGCGATGGCGCCATCTAAATCTTCCCGTGCATAGGCTGCCGCAATTTCATTGATCGCGCCTCCACGCAGGTCTTCGGGCAGCGAGCCCATCCATGTAATGGCTTCACCGATTCCTCTATCGAGCACATCGCTCGTCACCATCGACACAAAACGTGCGCGAGATCGGTCATCTTCGGGAAGGCTCTGAATGTAGGCCATCGCCTGATCGGGTCCCTTCGCCAGCAGTGATTCGATCAGGTGACCGCGATAGGAAATTTGGTCGCCCGTGTTCTCAAGGGCATCAATATAGGTCGAAGCCGCTCGTAGATCCTTGCTCGCCCATCCCTCCCAAGTCGCCCCTAACAATCCAGCGCTCCACTTATCCTTCTTTCCAATCTTACTTCGCTTCCCATCCTCTTTTACCGGATCATCTGCTAACAGTGTCTCCGCTTCTTCCATGGCAACCTTACCATCGAGACGTCCCCATGCACGGAGAACGAGTTTCAACTCATGCATCTCGGAGCTTGAGCGTTTCTTCCTCTCATCACCTAACAACGTTTCAACAGTCTCGCGCGCATTTTCTGAAGTCAATGAACCGAGTAACGCCGCAAGAATCTCTGTCCGCCTGATCGGATCTTTCTCGGCCACCAGGTCAGCCACAGAAAGGTTGTCATTAGCCGGAACCGATTCCACCTCTTCGGCCGTCAACATTTCGTCGTTGCCGGAGTGATCGGCTTCAGCCTCAGAAGACGGCGATCGCACCCCCAAGAGACCAGATTCCGGAGCAATGACGACGTCTGGCCCCGCCCCAAGCTTAGAAGAACCGCTCGTGAACCGCCCCAGGGCGAACGCGAGGGCTAAAGCAACGAGGGCTAAAGCAACTTTCATCGGCGTCAAACTAGCTCGCTAACGGGTTGGCTCAACTAGAGATCAAGCGAATCGCCAGCAACGCGACCTATCGATCAACGAGCACGTCATCGAGATAGAAACCGGTGCCGTTGTTGTCGGGTGAGCTGTCTGTAAGGAACTGAAACTGCAATCGGATGCGTTTCTCAACCAGCGAGAGTTCAGAGGGCCCAAACTTGGCAAGATCGAATTCTGCTAGCGTCCAATCCTCAGCCGTTTCAAAGACGTCTGTCTGCGCGAGAACCATCCCTGGATCGTCTGCGTCAATGATCTCCAGACGCGCGCCTTCGCCGTCTCCACTATCCAAGAAATACCAGAATGTCAGGGTTGCTCGCCGTTGTCCCACAAGATCAACTACGGGCGACGTGAGGACAATGTTCAAATCCTCGTCATAGGATGATGTCAACCCTGTGCCATACACGTGGCTACCGCTGTGCGCCGCTGCTGGACCTGTGGTCGGAGCACCCAATTCAAACACCGTGGTACCGCCATTTGGGAAGGGATTATCCGAAACACCGGCACTCCATCCCATGGCGCCGCCTTCAAAACTTTCCTCAAGAAAGGCCGGACGCTCGCCGCGACGCACTCGATAGAAGGTGGCGGGAGTTTGAGAGACGCCGTCTAGCATAAGTAACGTTTCCTCGCCTTCTGCTGCGGCAGCCATTGACGCCGTGACTTCTTCCCAGACCGTCAGATTTAGAGATCGATCTACCGCAAAGAACTCCCCCGGGTTGGACTGCCAACCCACCGTCAACGAATCTGGTTGCTCGAACACGACCTGAGTGATCGTAATCGGACCGCTTGGAGCCCCCTCGACCAACGGCACGGCAGCTCCAGTGGCACTATTAAGTTCTTCAACCTGCGCGGTCGCGACGCCTTCCACAAATTGCTCAGCAATCAACTCGCCTGTGCCTTCGTCTCCGGAATAGAACTCAAACAACATCGAATCAAGCCGGTCTGGACAACATCCATCCTGACGATTCCAAATACGTATATCTCCAGTCAGATCTTGAGCAGCCGGAAAGGTAAACGTTAGTATCTGTTCGCCTGCCTCCGTTGATGAATGATATCCGGTACTGCAGCAATTTCCAAAGACATCATCGATTGCGCCCTCAGCGCTGCCTCCAAAGCCCGCAACCTCGCTAGCCACCGCGACCGTTCCAAAGTCTACCGAGGCTACGTCTTCATCTAACACGTTTCGAAGATCCAGCTCTTCCAAATAGAACCAATTCACTTGTGTATTGGTGATTCGAAC
>JAACDM010000574.1 GCA_009936795.1 Verrucomicrobiaceae bacterium
CAAGCACCCAGCGGAAACAGCTTTGGTGACGTTGGCCGCTCCCGTTGTCGAACGGGAGAGGGTACAGAGAAACGACATCGAACCAGGTAAAGAATACTACACAGCGATCAAAGCCGCCGAGCCGATTGTCCTCGATGGTGATCTGTCCGAGTGGCGCAGCGCTCAGCTGCTTGCAGATCCGCGGTTCTCAATCCCGAAGTTTTCGAAAGCAGAAGGTGAGCTCGTGAACTTTGAGATTCTTGGAGATGGTGATTGGACGGGGCCGGATGATCATACGTCTGCTGTTCGGGTCGTTTACGATGACGACAATGTGTACTTCGGATTCGTCGTCACGGACGAATACCACGAGAACGCTGCCAACAGCGCTTGGAACGGAGACTCCGTGCAGCTCATGGTCGCAAATGACGCCCGTGATGCACAGGTTGCTCTCTATAACTACGCTCTAGGAGGAATCGAAACCGAGTTGGGAGAGATTATCGTCAATCATGAGGCAAGACCTGAGGGTGGTGATGATACAGAAGCCGTGGTTGTGCGAGATGTGGAGAACAAGCGAACGACCTACGAAATCAAGCTTCCAAAGTCGGCCCTTGCTATCGAAAACCTGAAGGGTGGCGTTCAATTTGGACTTGGCATGGCAATCAATGATGGTGACGAAGCCACTCCTGGTCAGAAGGGCTGGGGTGGATTGGGAGCTCACTCCATTGTCTTTGGTAAGCACCCTGACGAAACGGCGTTGGTTACCCTGGCGACTGCTAATGATATTGAACCAGGCAAGGAATTTTATTCTGCGGACCTGACTCCAGGAGCCATCAATTTGGATGGTGACTTAAATGACTGGGGCGGAGTGCCGGTTCTCTCTGATCCGAGATTCTCGATTCCCAAGTTTTCTGGGAGCCGTACTGGAGATGGCGAACTCGTTCTCTTTGAAATCCTCGGCGATGGCGATTGGACTGGGCCTGACGATCACACCTCAACGGTGCAAATCGCGTATGACCCCGACAACGTGTATTTCGGGTTTGTCGTAACGGACGAGTATCATGAGAACGCGGCGAATAGCGCGTGGAACGGCGACTCCATTCAGCTCATGATCGCCAACGCAGCGCAAGATACTCAAGTGGCCCTTTATAACTACGCGCTGGGAGGCATTGAAACCGAAATCGGCGAGATCATTGTCAATCACGAGGCGAGGCCAGAGGGCGGGGAGGACACTGAAGCCATCGTCACCCGTATCACAGACACCAAGCGCACGACCTACGAGATCAAACTACCGAAGTCGGCCTTGGGCCTCGAGGAACTAGGACCGGGCACTCAGTTTGGGCTCGGAATGGCGATCAATGACGGAGACGAGGCGACACCTGGTCAGAAAGGCTGGGGTGGCCTTGGTGCCCACTCCATCGTCTTTGGCAAGCACGCTTCGGAAACAGCCTTGGTGACGCTGGGTGTGATCGGCACAGGTGGTGGAGATGATCCGTGTTTTGCGTCGGCTCTCACAGCGCCACGGTCCGAGGACCCCTTTACCTTCACATTCCGCGGAAACGACTTTGAAGATTGTGTGCATGATCCGGCAGGCACCGTCCTGCGCATCGATGGTCAGGCCGTGGAAGGACTTGTGGCCACCGACGCTGGTCTTGGTGCCACCGACTACGCCTACACTTTTGCAACGACTCTCCCTGGGGGAACGAGGCATACCTTCACGGTGGAACTCGTGGATGGTAACGGTAAGGTGGTGTTCAGCGAGACTGGGCCTTGGGAAGCGCCGAACGCCAAGCTCTTTAGGCCAGAGGAGCGTGTTAGGCGTGTCGATGACACGAAGCCTGGATTCCTTTGGAGGATCTTCCAAAACGCGACTTACACGTCAAAGTCTCTAACTGAAACAGAACTCGCCCTCAATGGAGAACTCATCGACCCCATCACTGGGGATGCTATTACTGATAACTTTGCCGATCCGGGAGCCGTCGGATCAGCAGAGGCTTCTGGTGAAGCCATCGGTGATATTTTGTTCGAATTTGAGATCGCTGGTGCCATGAACTTGCATGCCAGCGCTGACGGTGAAATCGGTGGAGGAGATTCTGTCCCGGATGATCAGATGCCAGGTTTGCCCGGTGATGAAGAAGATGGCGGGGATGGTCGCGCTGGTGCACGGATTGAGATTCTCACCTATGTTGATTTCCCTGCCGGCCGGACGCAACTTGGTGTGCACGGTCAAGGGGTGAACGGATTCCGAATGGAAGGCGGTCCTTTTGACGACAATGAGGAAATGGGAGAGTTTGTTCCGAACCAGCAGCAATGGGAGAGGACAGTCTGGTGCGAGGTCGCGGAGGCAGGAATTTATCCTGTAAGAATCGTCTACTTTAACAATGGCGGTGGCGGCTCGATCGAAGTCTTCAGTTTCAACGATGCGGGTGAGAAGGTGCTTCTTAACGACGTTGCCAATGGTGGTCTCGCCACCTTCCGTTCTGCGCCTGAGGAGTTCAATATCACGGAGATCAGTCGGGACGGTGGGGACGTAACGCTTACCTTCCAGTCGAAGGTAGGCAACTATTACGCAGTGGATACCTCCACGGACTTGGTCAACTGGACAGCAATCGTCACACAGATTCCTGATGGTGGAGCGACGACAGAACTTATGTCCTACACTGACTCTAATGTCCCTGCAGACACTACTGAACTCTACTACCGAGTCCGTCAGGTTGCGCCACCAGCGATCTACTTCACCGACTTTGAAGGTGAGAATGGCGCGGAAGGTTGGACCGTGGAAACGGACAGTGGATCGACCGAGTGGGAACTTGGCACGCCGGCCGTCGATGGCCTTATGGCGGCAGCGAGCGGTACCCAAGCGTGGGGAACGGATCTTGATGGAAACTACACCTCTGAGTTTAATCTCACCCGGCTGCGTTCTCCTGTCATTGACGCAAGTGTCAAGACGGCACCGAAGTTGAGCTTCAACTACTTCATCGATTCAACGGTGGATGTTGAAGGTGGTCAGCTTAGATTTCTTGATGAGAGTGGTGAGCCTCTATGGGTACAAGAGGGTGAAGATATCCTCAGTGGTCAGGTTGGCGGTTGGACCCCATTCAGTATCCGCTTCCCATCGGATGCCCGCGGTGTGCCAGTGATTATCGAGTTTGCCTTCCTGACGGATGACGACGGTGACGTCGGAGCCGGTTGGTACATCGACGATGTGAAAGTCGACTAGCAAACAAACAGAAGTTAATTAAAAATAACACCTCGGTGCCAACTGGTGCCGGGGTGTTGTTGTTTGGAGGGGGGGATAGATTTCAGACAGAATTCAAGGAATTAACAGAAGCTCAAGCAACAGGCATGGCCAATGGCCAAACCCCGTCGCTACTAGCTACATAATCAAAGGGTTCTGATAGAGGCAGGAACATGAAAACTCAGCTCCAGCTTCCTTCTGTCAATTCTCCCAATACTGAAATCCTGTCTAAAAAGTCACTTCGGCTGAGCGACCTGATTCCAGGCGCTCTTTGGCAGGCTGCTAGCATTGAACCATTCCGTGGCTGCTTGTTGGTCTTGCTGATAGAATTGTTTGCCAGCACGAATCATGGCAGATTGGCGCATCCCTTCAGAAGTGATCTCAGCGGCCCAGGTTACGGCAGCTTCGCCATCCTGATGGGCGAGCCCGCTGATGAAACCGTTGATAGCGAAATTGCGATCGTCTGAGGCCGGCATGTCGAGGATGTCCTGGACCGCTTGATGAGGTTCCTGGGCCCCCCTGAATCCGTAGATGGCACTGAGCGCATCCTGTTTGGCGAGGCTTGGCTCGAGTGATTCTACCCAGTCGTTTGCGGTCTGCCAGTCGCCCCATTCGCGGACGACTTCACCAAAGAGGCGAGAGTTCTGATCTTGCCCCACGAACTGTTTGGCCCAATCGGCGGCCTCAGCGGGGGCTTTGTTTGCGTATTCGTGGGCGACCCGCCGCAGGGCGGAAGCTTGGAATGGTCCAGAATCAAGCCCCTCTGCCCAGGCGATACCGTCTTCAAAGCCCGCGGTGCTGAGTACTTCGTGGGCGAGTCGGCCAATATGTCGTGCAGCACTGGGAACGCGATCTTCAGCCAGCTGACTGACATAGTCTGTGGCAAAACCGATATCGTAGTCCGTGAGGCCTTCGATCAAGCGACTCGTCATGTGGAATCTTTGGGAACCGTCGAATCTGTTCAGCAGATCGATCGCCATCTCGGGCTCTGAAATGGCGAGACCAGGCATCATGTTGCTGGCAAAGCTTCTTCGATATGTCTGATCGATCTCGTCAAGATGGGCCAATGCTGTTTCTGGGTCAGTGGCGCCCCAGGCATAGTCAAAAGCTCGCCACTGTTCGCCGTTGGCACCATTCTCATGCAAAGCAGAGCGCATCATCATGGCTTGCTCTCTCGTGAAGGTGTCCGACTGCATTTCTTTCAGCAGCCGATCAAAGGCCTTTCGCCGCTCGATTGGATTCGAAGACTTGGTGGCGGCGATCGCCAACTCATTGATCTGGGATTCTGTAAGAGGAGCGGGAGTCTTGCCAGTGCGAGGCTGCGGTGAGCTGCCAGTGGTAGTCGACGGGATGACGTGGGCGCTGTCGTTTTCAGCATTGTCTTGGTCTTCTGAAGCGATTACCAGCGCCGAGCTCTTAGTGCCATGAATCAGAGTGTTTGCTAGACCTGAAAGCTCGTCAGCGTGGCTGGTCGATCCCAGCTGGACGAGAGGGGCTCCACGACGCGCAAGTTGCGACCCCGCCACAAACAGCATTCCGGTGACGAGCAACCAGGAGCCATGGGTGGTGAATGATCGATTCATCGGTCTTGCTGGGCTAAATTAGCGTCGGCGTTTGTCTTTTGGTGGATTGAGAAAGGCTTGTTGCACGTTCTCTGGTAACCCCGCGTTCGCGGCCCAGTCTGCTGCAGCCTCAGCGTCTTTGCGTGCCCAGGCCCGTCCGATGTGTAATATGGATTCATGGCGTTGGCCTTCGGAAGTAATCGTTTCTGCCCATACAAGGGCCGCAGTGGGATCTTCCCAGGCGAGCCGACTACTAAAACCGGTGATGGCGGCATTTCTCGCGGGAGAATCTGGCATGGTCGATAGATACTCGCTTGCGGCAGCGGGATCACGATGGGTCCAATCTGACAAGGTACGACGCAGACCGGCATTCTGCCCGTGGCTTGTGGGTAGAGCGGAAAGCCACTCCAGAGCGGCTTTTGGATCGCGATGGGACCAGTTGGCTCCTACTTCACCAACGATCGCAGCGGTCGCACGGTCTTTGGCAAACTTGCTTGCCCAAGCGGCTGCCTCGGTTGGGTTTTCGTCGACGTAGCGCTCAGCCATGCGCCGCAGAGCGACAGTTCTCGCATTACCCTGAGGTAAGGTCTCTGCCCAATCGACAGCAGTCGATGGTTTGCTAGATCGCATGACGGCATCGGCGACGGTGTGCATGAGCCTGGGTGCAGCTTTGTTGCCGCTTTCGGTCAATTCATGAACGAACTCGCTGGCGGTGTTAGGGTTATTGTCTGCTAATCCTTTTACTAAACCGCGCATCAAATGTTCGCGTAAGCGATCCGGTTGAATCTTCCGGTCGTTAAGCAAGAAATCGAAGTTCGGATCGTTTTCGATCCTGAGCGTGTTAAACCAAGCAAGTGCTTCAGAAGGATTGCCGCTCGCCCATCCTGCCAAGGCTGGCGACATGTCATCTTCAGGCGTGCTCGCACCAAACACCGCTGCCTGCTCACCATCGGTTGCGCCCCAGGCATAGTGAAATTCTTGGAACTCAGAACTCCGGTGGTCCAAGTGCGCGATCTGTTCACGTATGAGAAGAGCATTCTCCGAAGTAAGCCCTTCGAGCAGCTTTGAGAAAGCGAGCCGTCGTTCAATCGGACTAGCGGCTTTGCGAAAGGTCTCTCCCAACGATTTGATGTCACGTTCAGTGATCGCTAATGATGTGCCGCCTCGGGAAGTAGAATCTACTTCTGAGCTTTGTTTCCGAAATCCCACTAGAGAATCGTCGCTTTGATCCAAGCGCGATTGAGATTGGAGAGAGCCACCTGCTTGTGGCGCAAACACTCGGTAGCCAATGACGAATGACGTCATTGCGACTAGGCACCAGGTTCCATGAAGTATGATCGGCTTGTTCATCGGTGTTTTGAGAGTTCGATCCGGAGGACTCTGATACCTCAACGATCTCCCAATTGCCAACCTCCAGCAACTCTGAATCCTCCGCCTCAAGAAAGGTCTGGCCCTAGCTCTAAGCGCGGTCCTCTGTGTCCAGGAGAGTCTTGCCATCAGCGGATTTGACCCGGATTTCCACCCTGCGGTTCTCACGGCGCCCAGCGTCTGTGCTATTGTCTGCGATGGGTTTGCTCTCACCGAAACCGGCGGAGCTG
>JAACDM010000575.1 GCA_009936795.1 Verrucomicrobiaceae bacterium
CCTGCTAACGAAACGTCATGTTTGGAAGCCAACCGCAAGGAGAGATGGTCGCACCAGGATGGTTTTTCCGCCCGATGTCTCCGAAAGACGTGCCTGCTGTGCTCCAGATCATTGAGACCCATGATGAAGATGATGCCGAATGGGCGGCCGAGACCTATGGCAATCGCGGGCATCACGGGCAGTTTGTGCTCACGGAAGAGAAGCGAGTGGCTGGTGTTTCAGGATACTCACTCGCTGAGGGAACGGACAATGCTTATTGGATTTCTTGGACGTATATTGATGAGGCGAGTCAGGGGCAAGGACTTGGCACCGCTTTGTTAGAACGCGTTCTTGTGAAGCTCCAGGAAGAGGGGGCGCGCAAAGTCTTCGTCTCGACGAGTGACTACGAGGAGGAGGGGACAAATCTCTACGACAATGCGGTGAGATTGTATGAATCGGCGGGCTTCCAGCTGGAAGTGAAGACCCCCGATTTCTACGAAAAAGGGGAGTCGCAGCTTATTTATGGTCTTTCCTTGGACGCGAAGCAGGCGCCACCGATCGAGTTTGCGAATCGCTCTGAAGAGTCGATCGGGCTCACCCGCCTCTTCAGAATCGATGAGACCGAAGATTGTGCGGGCTTAGATTGGGAGTTTGTCGAGGAGAGGTCCTCCTTTACGGTTGAGGATCTTGCGATGATGTTGAACGAGGCTAGAACGGGACAGGCACGGTGTCTCTTTGTTAGCTTTGCCTCGGATCTCACACAGGCGTTACCGGTCTTGGAACGTTGTCAGATGAAGGAAGCTGGACGTCTAAAGGACTTCTGGGCCAATGGCATCGACGACGTCCGCTTCAGCTTCGCTTTTACATAGGCATAGGCTCGGGGAAGCCTTTGGCCTTGCCATTCGCTCTCATTGGGTTGATACCACTTCGCATGCCAGAAACCGACGACCTTCGTATCGACAAGATCCAATCTCTCATCGCACCGGCGATTCTTATGGATGAGCTTCCAGTGGATGAAAGCCACAAGGCTTTCGTGGCGGAGACTCGCGAGGCGACTGCGGCAATCATGAGAGGCGATGACCGTCGAGTTCTCGTGGTCGTTGGTCCTTGTTCAATTCATGATAGTGCGTTGGCTCTGGAATATGCGGATCGTTTGAAGCCGCTCATTGAGAAGTACAAGGAGGATTTGCTCATCGTCATGCGGGTGTACTTCGAGAAGCCGCGTACAACCGTAGGGTGGAAGGGCTACATCAATGATCCTGGCCTGGATGACAGCTACGACATCAATCGAGGGCTTCGCTTGGCTCGTACTCTCCTCCTGGAGCTCGCGAAGCGGGGTGTGGGCGCGGGGACCGAGTTTCTTGATACGATCAGCCCTCAGTATGTCGCTGATCTCGTTACCTGGGGTGCGATTGGGGCCCGCACGACAGAAAGCCAGGTCCACCGTGAACTCGCCTCTGGCCTATCGATGCCTGTGGGGTTCAAGAATGGTACAGATGGCAATATCAAGATTGCTATCGATGCCATCGGCGCCTCTCAGCGGCCCCACTCGTTTCTCTCTGTTACAAAACAAGGGGTCTCCGCCATCGTCCGGACCTTGGGTAATCCGGACTGCCATGTCATCCTGCGTGGTTCTAGCAAAGGCACGAATTTCGATGCTGATTCCATTCATGAAGTGACGGAGCAGTTGAGCAAAGCGGGCCTTCCTGCAGGCCTTATGGTGGATTGTAGCCATGGAAACAGCCTAAAGAATCACCAGAATCAGCCTGGGGTAGCCGAGGAGCTAGCCAAACAGATTGAGGCGGGCGAGCCAGATATTCGTGGGATTATGATCGAGAGTCATTTGGTGGAGGGAGCGCAGAAGGTGGTTCCCGGTCAGAAGCTTCACCATGGGCAAAGTATTACGGATAAGTGTGTTTCTTGGGAAACCACAGAGACCATGCTCGAGGGGCTAGCCGCTGCGGCCAGCCGTAGGGCCGCTTGTTAGGCAGATTATTTAGAGCTCTACAGGCCAATAGGAGAAACGCCTGATTATTTCTTGCAGATGGGATATTATATTTATTATTATTATAATAAATATAAATATTGGAATCAAATGAAACAACTCGCCTTACTTA
>JAACDM010000576.1 GCA_009936795.1 Verrucomicrobiaceae bacterium
GAATACGGCACCTGGCACGTGGTACACGCTAGGATCGTATGAGTTTGCGGCGGGAGAATCTGGGAGCGTGTCGGTAGAACGGACGACCTCGGACAGGACCGCAATTGCCGATGCGATCCGTTGGGTTTATCTAATTCCCCAAATTGCATCTTTTAGCGTGCGAGAAATGGACAAAGGTCAGACCGTGGTTTTGTCAGTGATAGGAAGTGGTCTCTATCTCGATGCTAACGGTGTGCAGTCGGCTCGTCTATTTCGAAACGGTGTGAGCATCTCTGCGGCGAGCCTGCAGATCGTATCTCCAGACGAGCTTTCATTGGCTTTCTCTATTCCAGATGACGCGGAGCTTGGTCTTTGGTCATTCGAATATGTGCGGCCGGATGGAATTGTGGTTCAGGATCCATACAGCATAGGTATCGGGGATTTATCTTCTGATGCTGATGGCGATAGGCGAAGTTTGCTCATGGAGTGGGCTTTGGGTGGAGATCCCGATAATGGCAATGACTGCGAAGAGTTGACTCCAGAACGAGTGATGATCGAAGATGGAGGTGAACAGTATTTGGGAATCCGCTATCGCCAATTACTTGCTTTGCCAGGTGAGAAGGGCGGTAATCTAGGTATCAATTACATGGCGCAAGGGTTTACTTACATAGTTGAGACAAATGACGGCTTAGTCGGGAGCGCGTGGAGTCAGAGCACGGGGACGATGGAGCTCTATGGGGCTCCCGTGAATAATGGGGATGGGACTGAGACAGTCGTGATGCGATTGGTTCAATCGGTTGAGTCAGTATCAGAACGAAAATTCTTGAGGTTGCGTGTCGAGGCTTTGGGGGGCGATCTCTGAGGCATGAACCTGGGCATAACTTTGTGTACACTCTTGCTCTTGGCTATTGGTGCACCAGGGGCGACGATTGTCTTGCCTGCCTCCATGGACAACACACTTTATGAGAACCCGGGTGGCTCACTGAGTAATGGAGCGGGCGACTATTTCTTTGCGGGACGATCAAATCATCCACCAGGAACTACTGACAATCCTTTTATTGAAAGGGGACTCATTCGTCGCGGTTTGGTGGCGTTCGATATTCATGGATCCTTGCCTGCTAGGGCCATAATCTCCACGGCAGTTCTGCAAGTCTTCGCCTCGAATGTGAGCACAAACATTGACCCTGTAGCCGACACAGCAGGACTTACTATTCATCGGCTGACGATGGATTGGGGTGAGGGCGTCTCTGATGCGTCTGGGCAAGAAGGTGCTGGTGCCAATGCGCAGATTGGTGATGCGACTTGGATTCATAATGCCTATACCATGTCGACTTGGAACACGGCTGGTGGCGACTATCTCGTGAATCCAACAGCCCAAACGACGGTAGCCGGTATTGGCGTGTACTCGTTTCAGAGTACACAGCTCTCCCAAGATATCCAAGGATGGCTTGATTCCCCGGGCAGCAACTTCGGTTGGATTTTAGTAGGAGATGAGTCCACTCATTTGACTGCTCGTCGTTTCAACAGTCGAACCCATCCACTCGACGCGACAAGACCGAGTCTGACAATCACTTACATTATACCTGAAGCCTCAGTTTCAACCTATCTCATTCTTGGATACTGCTTACTCGGGATGAGAAAACGTCATCAGATTTAGGTCTTCGCATGAATAAGCGGACGAGCGAGGGGTGTTGTGAGTGGTTGGTCTGGCCGCTTCAATTCTTGAGGCTGCCCACACTGTGGGCGTATGCCTCCTATTTCCTTGCCTGATTTCTACGTGGGCAAACGGAGACGTTTGCAAAGGAAGTGGATTTACAGTGTGCTGCTAGTCGATCCAAGGGCGCGCCTGCTTGATGACGAGTTGCCCGGATTGGTCGATCTTGAATTCTATCTCCATGCCGAAGTCGTTGTCTTCGTTGTAGAGTCGTTTGAAATGAGTCTGGATTAGGCGCATGCGTCCGGCGAGGTCGAAGACTTGATCTTGCGCCAGGATGGGCTGGCCATCCACGCGGCGATTTGATTTGCGAACGTACTGCACCTCGTATTCGTAGTTTCCGATCTCGGGATCGGCTAGGAGGAGAGAGACAAGAAACTCTTCAGGGATCGCATCTTCTGTAGGATTGGTCACCAGGTCTTCGCCTACCTGCACATTCACATAGTAGCCGATCCAATTGGGGTCGATGATGTTGCGGGTGACGGCGACACCGTTGCAGATCTCATCTTGGTAGTTTGGATGAACGATGACCCCCATGGCAGCATGGAAGTGGCTGATACGGTAGAAGTCTCGTTCTTCAAAGGCACGATAGTTCCACATGCTTGCCCAGACTTGTTTGATGCTCTCTTCCAAGGAGCCTTCGTGAGGGTAGTGCGTGTAGGAATCGTAGAGGCCAGCGCCATTGAATCCTGGAAGGTCTTCGTTATTTGTGCTTGAGCGACAGCGCAGAGCCGTGTCGGTGGGGAAGCTGGAGTGAAGAAGAGCGATTTCCGCAGAGAGGTCATTTGGCATGGGGGCTTGACGGAGGCGCTTCCTAAACTTTGCCAATTCGGCCTCTCGGAGATCTGCGTCCTGGGCGAATCCTTGAATGGCTAACATGCGTACTAGAATGTCGTAGAAGCTATTTGCGAGCATGAACCGATGATAGAAGGAGAAGGGGATCGCCTGCCCTTCAGGGGTCATGTCTGCCGGTAAGATCCGGCGAAGTTCGCTGAGGTTGGCTGCCTTGGCTCCAAATTGGGGGCTTTGGCTGAAGTCGATCTCACCAAGTGGTTTGATCGCTTCGGCTGAAAGATCGAGCTCGGGAATCTGTGATTCCTTGGGGCGAATGCTTTCGATGAACTGTTCGACTTGTTCTGCTGTGGCTTCTCTCAGCGTGTATCCATCTGACGTGATCTCGAAGAGGATGTATTTCCCGAGTAACTCTTGGATTTCGGGTAAGCGGGAAGCGTCTTTGAGGTAGGCATTGGGTGTGTCGTTCTGCTTTGCTTTGAGATTCACATGGGAGAGGGGAGTCTGCGGTACTTCTGTCAGAATGCCTGCGACGTGAGTGAGGTCATTAGGCAGATTACGAAAGATGACGATGTCTCGAGCCGTTAGTGAATTGTTCACGCCATCAGCGACGATGAGTCTTCCGAAACTCACGCCAGGGTTGAGTGCTTCGAAGGTCTTGCTGCCGAAGAGTTCTTCCGTCGAGATGGTGCGGATCATCGAGGACTCAAAGCGGTCGACCTCGTCGGCATAGACCGTGCGCTGAGTCTCTCCAGCCGGGTGGTAGGCGAGGGTTCCATCAATGAAGGGCAAGCTGGCCGAGAGCATTTCGTAGGCGGTTTCCACGAACCGGAAGGCGACGGGATCTGTGGGCCAGAACTCCATGGTGTAGAGTCCTACCTGACCATCGGTTCCCGTAAAATTGTCGTGGGCAAGGATGCTTCCAGCGAGATTCTTTCGGTTGGTATTGGTGAAGTAGGTCTGACTGTTGAAGGTCGAGATGGAGACATGTCGGTTACCTAGCGCAAACCAATAGAAATAGACGTGGAACTGGTGCCGTGTGGTGTCGATGAGGTGCAGTTTTGGAGAGTTGGTATCGATATCCGTGATGAGAAATTTCATCTCGCGAATATTGCTAGCACCGGGAACGCTGTCTCGCCGAGCAAGGCGTTCATACTGTTCGCGTGAAGTTATGATGGCGGCCCCATGAGATTCAGCGACGATAGCAGCATTAAGTGGGTGTTGTGTTTTTGATAGCTCTAGTTCTTCGACATCGGTCAGGCCATCGGCGTCCGTGTCCCGTGGTTCATCGAGCGGCAGAGAGAGCACGCGATAGAATGCCCTATGCTTAATGGGTACGGTGTCTCGCATGACATCTTCGGGGCCATCGCCTCCAAGTTTCATGCGGATTGGACGCCAAGCACCCTCAAGTGAGGTGCTCCGATAGAGGATGTGATAATTGTCTGGACTCGTTTTGTAGCCGATCGCTTGCTTGCTTAGCTCCTGAGTGGCTGTGGCTCCCGGGTGTACTGCTTGGACTCCTGTGACAAGAAGCAGCAGGGAAACAGCGATGGAAAGGGAGTGCGACATGTTGGGCGGGGACGACCCCTTCGTATCCTAGAGGGTACTGTCGGGCGGCCTTTGAGTCAATAGACCCTCGGTGAAACGGTCTTATTCTTCAAAGTGGTCGGTTTCTTTTGGGCGACTGACGATGTAGACCGCTGCGATGATGAGGCTGCCGCCAAGAATGAGTCCAGGGCCTGGAGCTTCGCCTGCAATGAAGAGGCTCGCCTGGAGAGTGCCGCAGAGGGGGATCAGGAATCTGTAGCCGGCTAGGAGCGCTACTGGATACGTGTGGGCAAGGCGATTCCAGATGCTGAAGGCAATGGCGGAGATCGCTGCAAGCGCTAGTGTCACGAGCACGATTTCGGTTGATAGGCTACGTGAGAAGGCACTCGCTGCAGGGATGCCCGTGAAAAGTAGGAGAAGCCCTCCAAAGAATAGAGAAGCGCCAGTGGCCGTCTTGGCGTCGATACTTTCACTCAGTGGCTTCATGATGATCAGGCCGAGGGCACCACTGAGAGAGGCGAGAAGAAAGCAAAGGCCACCTAACAAGACCTTGCCGCTACCTGCTCCAGGCGCATAGACGGCTAGGGAGACACCTATCGATCCCAGCGCGATCGCCATCCAATCCCGAGCCGTAGCCGAAGGTGTTTTCAAGAAGAGAGGTGCTAACAGAATCCACCAGAAACTACCGCAGCTGACGAGTAGGGCTCCTAACAGGCCACTCGAGATGGACATGCCTAGGTAAAAGAAGAGATACTGAACACAGGTTTGAGTTAGTGTCAGACCAACGAGTAGTCTTCGGTTTGCTTGTCTGATACGATGCCAGGGGCGCTTGCAAACGGCCAGTATCCCAGCTCCAGAAATGGTGAATCGAACACCGGCAAAGAAGAGGCAAAGTGTGAGGTTGACGTGTTCCCAAGAAGTGTAGGCGAGCTAGATGAGTGGAAAGGCTGCGCCCCATAGCACGGCGCAGAACAGGACTTGGATCAGGATTCTTGGAGACGCCACGCAACAACCGATGGCGCCCTAACGGCTGACCATGATGGGTTCAGGCTTGCCGCCAAACTTGGGCGACGTTTTCAAAAGGTGAACATCGAGGACGGCTTTTACCCTTGCCAAGTATTCGCGCAGGCGGGTCTTGAAAGACTGTCTCAAGGGTACGGGATCGGAAGCAAGTCCAGTGACCTCCAAACCGAAGTGGCGACCGATGAAGACGGCTCGAGGAAGATGAAACCCATCGGTTACCACGCTAACAGAATCCAACTGAAAGATCTTGTGGGCCCGAACCATCGAGTCGAGTGTACGGAACCCCGCAAAGTCCCGCGTGATGGCAGCCCCGGGGATTCCCATGTCGACCAAGGCATCACGCATGTCTTGGGGCTCATTGTAATAAGGAGAGCCATTGTCGCCGCTGACGAGCAGGTGCTGGACTTTGCCAGCATCGAATAGCTCTCTCGCCTTCTTCAAGCGGTTGCGGAAGTGGAGATTTGCTCGCTTTGGGGAGACCTTCTTGGAGGTACCAAGTACAAGAGCGACCTCATTCACTCTTGCAGATTTCACATCCTTCGCGATGAAGCTATGCGTAGACCCAATGATCCAGAGATTGCACGCCATGACAAACGTTATGATCCCGAGAGGAAACCACACCACCATGAGAAACATAGCCCGGCGCCATCCCGACAGATGTTTGGCAAACAGTAAGCGCAATCCTTTCTTTGAGAAGCTCATCGGGCGTCTGACGGAAAACCAACCACATTCCTTCGGTAATTCCTACCAGGATTTCCTATAAATATGAGCACGACTCTAAGAGTCTTTAACTACACGAAGCGGTATCCTTGGCTTTCGCTCGCCCAGCTCTCTTGCGCGATCATCAGCACGCTACTCGTCATTGTCTTTCCGCAGGTCACTAGGATCATCATTGATGATGTCATTCCGGAGCAGAACCATGAGCTTCTTTGGCAGATGGTTGGGCTGGCCTTGCTCGCGTTCTTAGGGAGAGATGGTTTTAACTCTGCGAGGATCTTTCTCAATAATACGTTCGAGCAGAAGGTGATCTTCGATTTGAGAAGTGAACTCTATTCGAAGATTCAGCGCCTGCGACTACCCTGGTTTGACAACAAGCCTACCGGGGACGTCATGACGCGAGTGGCTGAGGATGTGACGGCAATGGAACGCGTTCTCATTGATGGCATCGAGCAGGGGCTTGTTGCCGTTCTGCAAATAGGAATTATTGCTAGCGTAATGTTTTACATGGATGCCAAGCTGGCGGCCATATCACTTCTTCCCATTCCTTTCCTTGTGTTAGGTGCCTCACTCTACACTCGGACCGCGCACAAGAGGTATCAAGGCGTGCGCAGGGCGACGAGTGCGATGAATTCACTCTTACATGATAATATCGCTGGCATTCGCCAGATCAAGGCCTACACGATGGAGGAAGCGGAACATGCTAGATTCAATGAGGCGAGTGATAAGGTTAGGCAAGCCTCGCTCGTTGTGATGCGTGCTTGGGCGATGTACAATCCAGGAATGACCTTTCTTGCGTCTACTGGATTGGTCTTGGTTTTAGCGTTTGGAGGGCAAGCGGCAATTGATGGGCGGATCGAGCCTGGAGCGCTGGCGGCTTTTGTGCTGATGCTGCAGCTCTTCTACGATCCGGTGAATCGGCTTCACTCGCTCAACCAGCTCATCCAGGCTGGCCGGGCGGCTGGAGAGCGGGTTTTTGATATCCTCGATACCGAGGATGAGCCTGGAATGAACGATGGTGCGGTTTTGGAAGCCGTTCGAGGCGACATTGACTTCCGGAACGTCGGCTTTTCTTATACCGAGAAGATGCCGACGCTTGAGGGCGTCTCGATCCGAGCTGAGGCTGGCCAGACGATTGCGCTGGTGGGGCAGACCGGGGCCGGCAAGTCCACCATTATCAATTTGCTCACCCGCTTCTACGAGTATGACAACGGCGAGATCCTCATCGACGGACATTCGGTGGGTTCTCTAAACAAGACGTCCCTGCGCGAGCAAATCGGCTACGTTACTCAAGAGAGCTTTCTCTTTAATGATACCGTCCGCGAGAATCTTCGAATTGCGAATCGAGAGGCCACTGACGAGGAGATGTGGGAGGCACTACGCATCGCCAATGCGACGCCATTCGTGAAGCGTTTACCAGACCAATTAGACTCGGTGGTGGGTGAACGGGGTGTGAAACTGAGCGTGGGTGAGAAGCAACGCATTTCTATTGCGCGCGCGTTGTTGAAGAATCCTCCGATACTTCTGCTTGATGAAGCTACTGCTAGTGTGGATACGGAGACAGAGCGGATTATTCAGGAAGCACTTGAGAGATTGATGACGAGTCGGACGAGTATTGTGATCGCTCATCGTCTGTCGACAGTGCGCCGTGCAGATCGTATTTATGTGTTAGATCTTGGACGGGTGATTGAAGAAGGAACGCATAACGAGCTGCTGGCTCTTGGGGGGACCTATGCGAAACTTTGTGAGACCGCCTTTCTCGATGAGAGTGAATAGGGCATCACCCTATAAAACGAAAAAGGCCCGCGTTTTAACCAAACGCGGGCCTATCAAAGTTCTTATGGCAGGAAGGACTACAAAGTCTTCTTCAATGCAGCAGATGGGATAAAACGAATCGTCTTTGATGCGGGTATCTTCATAGGCTCTTTCGTCTGAGGATTGCGGCCCATTCTTTCAGCGCGATGGGCCACCTTGAAGGTGCCAAAGCCAATGAGTTGGATACCTTTCTCGTCTTTCTTGACGCCGACGGCGATGGCATCGAGCACTGCTGCGAGAGCGTCCTCAGCTTGGCGTTTGGTCGCATCGTCGCCCAGACGTTCGTGGATTGAGTCGATAAGTTCCGTCTTGTTCATAATATTGTGTTCTAACTAGGTGAGGATTTGGAGTGTGAACGGTCCTGCGTTCAGATAGTGACGATCTGAAAAAAAACGGACCAGTTTTTGTCGATTTGACGGTTTTTATTAGGAAAGCCATTGCCTGACAAGCAATTTCCGCTCCCAGTGTGATAAATCATGGAATGTCCGGAGTTTCTAACCAGAGCGCAGACGATTGCCGAGTCAGCCTTCATTGCGCCAGATGCGACCGTGGTGGGCGATGTTCACCTTATGGAGGATGCTAGTGTATGGTATCAAACCGTGTTGCGAGCGGACATTCATCGCATCGTGATTGGGCCTGGCAGCAATGTGCAGGATGGATCGATCATTCATTTATCTGATGATTATGGGGTATCATTGGGTGCTCATGTATCCGTGGGGCATCGGGCGATCCTCCATGCTTGTATTATCGATGATGAGGTCCTTGTTGGCATGGGTGCCATTGTTATGGACGGAACGGAAATTGGTGCCCGCTCTATCATTGGAGCGGGTGCAGTGGTCACGCAGCATCAGAAGATTCCGCCAGGATCACTTGTGTTAGGAAGTCCGGCTCGGGTGGTGAGAAATTTGACTGAAGTGGAGCAACGGAAGAATCTTAAGCTGGCCAACAAGTACATCCACATGGCACGATTTCATCGTGAGCATTTGGCGAAATTGAATAACTAGCGAATACGCAATGGAGTTACATGAATTTGCGGAGCGAGTGCTCTTGGCGACCACGCTTGAAGAGTAGCTGGCACCCCCGAACTCTCGGCTGGTCGATGAATCGCGAGGCGAGGCAAAGATCTCTCCGTCGATGCCAGGTCGGCCCGATGCGTTGATCTTTGAAAGGCTAGGGACACGCACTGCATTGCCCAGCCTAGCACGCCTGGGGGATGACAAAGATCGGGGGCGATTGTTGCACTTCTTTGCCAATCACGAGTTGCTCGCGGCCGAGTTGATGGCGCTCGTCCTGTTGAAGTTTCCTGATGCCCCGGCTGACTTCCGCATGGGTGTGGCAAAAACGTTACAGGAAGAGCAGATGCATACGAGACTGTATATGAAGCGTTTAGGGGAGTGTGGGGTGTCGTTTGGGTCCGAGCCAGTCAATGGGTTCTTCTGGAAAGCAGTTTCGACGATGCAAACCCCAGCAGACTATGTCTCGCGGCTCTGTCTAACGTTTGAACAGGCCAACCTGGACTATTCCCGTCACTTTGCGGGACTGTTTCAAGAGGCGGGTGATACGAGGACGGCCAAGATCTTAGATCGTATCTATCGAGACGAGATCAGTCATGTGATCCACGGGCATGACTGGTTTCGTCAATGGAAGTCGCCGGGCGAGTCCGACTGGGAAAGCTTTCGCCAGAGGCTGACGTTTCCATTGTCACCCAGTCGGGCGAAAGGGCGTGGTTTCTTCAATCGGGAAGGGCGGTTGGAGGCGGGATTGGCCCCGGACTTTGTGAATCAACTTGAGGTGTTCACCCAGTCGAAAGGCCGCACGCCCAATGTTTTTCATTTCAATCCGCAGGCAGAGAGCACGGTGGCTAAAGAGGTACGAGGATTACTTCCCAAGCCGTTGCCCAGGAGTTTGTTAGCGCTCGGCGATGATCTGAGTAGCCTCTCATTGTTTCTTGCGCGCCAAGATGACATTGCGATCTTGGCGAAGAAGCCGGGTCTTGAATTCTTGAAAAAGTTGTCTGATGCGGGGTTCCTATTGCCCGAGATTCAGGTTCGGGACGAATTGGCGCTCGCAGGGCGAAAGCTTCACGAATTGCGTCCCTGGTCGTGGAGTCCCGATACCGAATGGCTGCAGTCCTTACGATCTCA
>JAACDM010000577.1 GCA_009936795.1 Verrucomicrobiaceae bacterium
AGCGTAAAGCTTCTCACTTCGAATCGTTTCTAAACCTCTGGGCTATAAGCACTTGGGTAAAAATCTGAATTAATGGATTAGCCCTAGTGTATTGAATCTTGAGTAATGCCCATACTCTCCAATTCCCCAGCACCATTCAGATTGTGCCATGCCTTGATCCGGACCTCAAGGATAGCCGAAATGTCATCTAGAGTAATCTCGCGACAGTGCGTCTATTTTGCGAGCAGTAGTTTCTAGCTAAATGCCAAGCGATAATCGCGCGTAGCGTTTTGACCATGCTTGCAATATTCTAACATATTCCTATAAAGTTTTAAATCTGAATTAGAGGATATGTTTGACCTTCTTAGGGATTCTGAAATCCTCGATTGAGTTGGTAGACTTTCAGGATAGCCCTGTGACAATCGCAGGCTCTTTGCAAGGTCTCTCTGGCAGTTCATTTTAGAGTTCGCTAGGTCTTAAGGCGCTCACGACGGACCAAGATGGCGTTGCTTGGATTAGAAAGTCTTGTAGGAACCGCACATGAATGCCAATGGGAGCGAATGATGGCTTACATTCAAGAATTGGAATGAGATGCGGAGGGTTGCGGCGTAGGGAGCAAGCTTCTGCGGATCAGGTACAACTCTGAGTAGGGGCAGTGGCCGAAAACCGGAAAGGGCTGAGTCCATCCTTCATAGCGAGGGTTTCAGTCCTACCACGATGACAAACACCGGTCTCATCGCAGCGCCATTCTTCTTTTATGCATAGTCACCTCAACTCGCTTCTATTTCTGATTGTCTTCGCTATCGGTCACCTTCAGGCAGCCGAGACGCAACTCGAGGCCACGGCTTTCGCACCGCAAGGGATGGTGGGAAGTGTCGTTGGTGTGAGCGTGGATGACCGTGGGCGCGTCTTTGTCACGCAGACGAATCGCCGAACCTATGGGGCGGTCGATATTCGTAAGCACATGGATTGGGTAATAGAGACCTTTAATGCCCAGAGCATCGAGGATAAGCGCAGACTTTTGAAAGAGCGATTCAAGGATGGTGCGGTGGGCGATGCCAATGCTGATGGCGTGGTCGACTGGCAAGACCTTACGGTTCCCAGCGAGTTGATTCTGATGTTGGAAGACAACGATCAGGATGGTGAGGCGGATCGGAAGGTGGTCTTCGCCGACGGGTTCAACTCAGAGATCACGGGGCTCGCAGGTAGTGTCCTGGCTCATGGAGATAGTGTATATACCACGATCATTCCCAGTCTCTGGCAGTTGCGTGATACCGATGACGATGGCATCGCTGATGAGAGTAAAGAAGCGGTCACGGGCTTCGGTTTGCACATTGGTTATGGCGGTCACGATATGCACGGCCTCACGGCGGGGCCTGATGGGCGTATCTACTGGTCCATAGGCGACAAGGCCTTCAGTGTGACCGATTCAAACGGCGGTCACCATCATTTCCCTTATCATGGTGCCGTTCTGCGTTGCGAGCCGGACGGGACAAACTTCGAAGTCTTTGCCAAAGGGCTGCGCAATCCTCAGGAGTTGGCCTTTGACGAGTTTGGCCATCTGTTCGTGGTGGATAACGATGGAGACTTTGGAGACGGCGAGCGCTTTCACTATCTGCTAGAAGGCAGTGATTCAGGCTGGCGTTCCTACTACCAGTATCGGAACAACAAGAAACTGGGCGACGTGGCCGGCTACAATGCCTTATCAGCCGAGAATCTATCAAAACCTTATTTCTACGGTCAGGCTGCGAATATCACACCGTGCATCGCCAACTATTCGGAGGGTCCTGCGGGATTCACCTACAATCCGGGGACGGCCTTGAGCGAAGCTTTGGAGGGGCATTTCTTTCTAACCGAGTTTCCAGGGAAGCGGTTGCAAGCCTTTCGGGCTGAGCCAGAGGGCGCGGGCTATCGCATGATGGCACCCGAGGTAATCTTTGGGGGCCAGATGCTCGTGGGTATCAACTTTGGTCCGGACGGGGCTCTCTATGCAGCTGACTGGGGTGAGAATAAGTGGGTGCCCCACGAGAATGGGCGCATTCTCAAACTCGACGTGCCCGCTGCAGATCGCCATCCGCTACGAGAACAAACGCATAGACGCCTTGCCGCTGATCGTCGGCGGATGACAGAAGGTCAACTGCTCGAATGGTTGGGTGATCCCGACCAACGCGTGCGGCTGGCAGCGCAGAATGAGATTGTCCAACGAGGTGATTTTACCATCCTCCGTCAAACCGCACTCACAGATTCAAGAACACTGGCACGCATTCATGCCATCTGGGGGTGCGCCCACTTGACCCGCACCCGAGATGGCGAGTCTCTTCAAGGGTTGGCAAGCTTGGCTTCTCACAAAGACCCTCAGCTTCGCGAACAGATCATTCGAGCACTCGGAGATACGCGGTCAGGCTATGCCCTCGATCTTGTGACACGTGCATTGTTCGATTCCAACCCACGCGTGCGTATGCAGGCAGGCCTGGCATTGCATCATCTCGCTGGACCGAAAGACATCAAGGATATCACCCAGTTCATCGCCGCGAATGGCAGTGAGGACGTCTTTCGTCGTCACGCAGGCGTCCAGGCGTTGACTGGGGCAGCTCGAGACTGGCCAGAGTTGCTCGTCGATCAGCACAACCATGACTCTAGCGATGTGAGATTAGC
>JAACDM010000578.1 GCA_009936795.1 Verrucomicrobiaceae bacterium
CTACGTTGCTGCGCTCTCGTCGGTGCCTTGATCCAGGGCTCTGAGTTGCCAAACTTGATCGCGCGGCCAGACTCGGGAACATTGTTAAAGTAGGCGATCAGCTGATAGTACTCCTTCTGAGACAAAGGATCGTATTTGTGATCATGGCAACGCGCACAACCAGCAGTGATTCCCATCCAAATAGTCGATGTCGTGTCCACGCGATCTACGGCATTTTCTAACAGAAACTCTTCCAGCACCAAGCCCGATTCAGAGTTGTAGCGATGGTTCCGGTTGAACCCCGTGGCGATGGTTTGCTCTAAACTAGCATTCGGCAACAAATCGCCCGCCAACTGTTCGATCGTGAACTGATCGAAAGGCATGTTCGCGTTGTAAGCCTCTATGACCCAATCTCGCCAGCGCCACATGTCTCGCGGGCCATCATTCTGATAGCCGTCAGTGTCGGCATAGCGCGCTGCTTCTAACCACTGCCAAGCCATGTGTTCACCATAACGCGGCGACTGAAAGAGCCGCGTGATCAGTTGATCGAGAGCCTTGGGCGAATCGTCATTCACAAAGGCGGCCACCTGTTCCGGCGACGGTGGTATTCCGGTAAGATCGAGACTTAATCGACGTAACAACGTTGCTTTGCTAGCCTCTGGTGAAGGCGCTAGACCTGCGTCTTTCAGGTGCTTCAGCACAAAGTGATCGATCTCGTGGCGAGTCCACGATTCATTTCGCACTTGAGGTAGTGCAGTTTTCACTGGCGCCACAAACGCCCAGTGCTTCGCCCATAGGGCGCCTTGCTCAATCCAATCATGCAAGGTTACCTTCTGCGACTCTGTAAGTTGCTTCGGGGAATCGCTCGGCGGCATACGCTCCTCAAGATCCTCATGAATGATACGTTCGATTAACGGGCTTTCATCAGGGTTCCCAGCGACAAGAACAGCAAGCGCGCCCTCTTCTGTGTCGAGTCTTAGGTCACCCTTGCGCTGCGCTGCGTCGGGTCCATGGCATTGGAAACAGTTGTCCGATAAGATCGGACGAACTTCGCCATTGAAATCTATCGTATCGGCCACCGCAACGCCCACGCCAATCACACCGAGTGAAAGTCGGCCGAGCAGAGAGGACAGAAATTGGCGCACAACAGATCGTCCCAAACGAGGGATTATTGTTCAACCTCTACCTCTTCCAAACGGCGCGTTTCAGGATCGATTTCGATCACCCGACGAATCCACTTTGGCTGATCCTCCGCATGATGGCTCGTCATCACGAAGGTGCATTCACCAGACGAAGCCATGACGTCGAAGTAGGCAAAGACCTCTTCACGCACATCAGCATCCAGCCCATCGAACGGCTCGTCCAACAAGACTAGCCTCGGGTTTGCCACCAGCACTCTTGCAAGAAGCACCCGACGCGCCTGCCCGTAAGACAAGGTATCAAATGGGCGCTCAAGAAGAGCCGTGACCCCAAATCTCTTGGCCGTCGCCCGCATCGTTTCTCGCTGCTGCTCGTTTACCGGGTCGTAGAGATCGATGGTCGAGAAGATGCCTGACAAGATTACTTCTTGAACGTCTTGCTCTGGCCGGAACCAGGCATGCATGTCTGGCTGGAAATAGCTGACCTGCTTTCTCAACTCGCGAACCGTGAGGTCAGGATTGCTAAAGTGAGTCACCTGCCCACCCACCTTGAGATGAAGCTCCCCCCAAAGTAGTCGAAGAAACGAGGTCTTTCCGGATCCATTGACACCTAACACTGCGGTGTGTTGCCCACGGAACAGCGTCCAATCCAAGTCCTGGACAAGCAGCTGGCTCTCCAAATAGAGATCGCCCTGGACGTGAACAAGAACCTCATCGCTGTCCACCACTCCCACACGAGCAGGCTCAACCTTAAGAGCGCCGCTCGCCATTGGTTCGACATCGAGCGCTTGCCATCCTTCTAGCAGCGGCGCATCTCGATGCGTGGTCAAGACGATCGCTTTCCCGGCCATCCTGGGACTAGCCAACATCGCCCAGAGTGACTCCCGAGCCTCCTGATCAAGGCCTTCTGCAAATTCATCTAGCAAGAGAACATCAGGATCATTGGCCAATGCTCGTGCGATTAACACCCGTCGACGCTCGCCTTGAGACAGTTCAAGAAAGGGGCGGTCCCATAGCTCACGAATGCCTAACTGATCCATGAGTTCACCAAGGCGAGCGAACTCCTCAGCTCGCGGCCGCTCATGAAGGATGTCGGTATCAAGAAAGCCTGTAGCAACGACCTCGGCAGCCGTGAGGTCCCAGTCCTGATGCAGATAGCGATTCTGACGCTCGGGAGTAAGCAAAGTCACCCGGCCCTTCGCTGCGAGCGGACTCCAAGTAGATTCTTCAGCGTCAAACTGGTAGCGACGCTGCTCATGTTGACCAGGCGCTGGCCAGAGTTCTCCTGCCAGAACTCGAAGCAACGTGGATTTGCCACAGCCATTGGGACCGCGCACCCACCAGCGATCACCGCGCTGGATGGACCAAGGGCCTACTTGGCAAATTTTCTCGCCCCCCTGGCAAAGATCGATACGGTCAATGCGAATCACTCGGCGGCCAAGGCTTGCGTCGTTTTCACCAACTGATCCACGACACGTTGCACTGCCTTTGCAGCCGGTGAGTCCTTCAGCGCTCCGGAGTCATCGAAGGCGTCGTAGGCTCCACCTAGCGCATGTTGGTTAGGCACAACAGTGACCCCAATGTTCCCTAGGATCTCTCGCACGTGACGCAGGCCACGCAGGCCAC
>JAACDM010000579.1 GCA_009936795.1 Verrucomicrobiaceae bacterium
GCCATTATAGGTCAGTGATAGTATATACGCCTGTGTTAGTATCCCACCGCGCCCCGAATCCGTCGTCATCAATGTTCGGGTGAACTCCAGGTTGGCTGGCTGCGGAAGACCGTAGTGACGAGCCAGGTGCGCGTTGAGCATCGTCCAATCGGAATGCACCATCTGGCGCAAGGGAAGATCACTTCGAACCATTTCAGCAAAGTAGGCAATGGTTTCCTCCACCATGCTTTCTTCCAACCAGGGATCGTAGTCGGGGTAGAGCTTGGGATCTGGCTGAAACATACCGACCCGATGCAGTTGCAGCCATTGCTTTGGAAACAACTCTAGAAAGCGCTCGATGTTTGGATCAGCGATCATGCGATCAAACTCCTGCTCTAATGAATTAGGTGAAGTCAGCTCCCCACGGCGTGCCGTCGCAAAGAGTTGATCGTCAGGCATCGAACTCCACAGGAAATACGAAAGACGACTGGCGAGCTCGAACTCATCGACCTGCTCACGGTTGATGTTAGGATCGGCCTCTTCCAAGTTCAGGAAACGGCGTGCAACCAACACCCCAGCAAGCGCCGAACGATAAGCGGCTCGGAACGATTCTCCCGCTTCCAACTCCAAGGAGATGAAACGCACAAAGCGCTCGATCTCCGCTTCAGTCACGGGTCGACGCCAAGCCCGTTCGGCGAAACGCCGCAGGCAATCGCGCCATTCTTCTGGATCGTCTTCCGTATTCGGAAAGATCACATTACGCATCGCCTGTTCTGACTCTGTCAGGACAGGGCCCTCCAGTTCTACCCAATCGACCAGCGACAAGGGCATGGTCGGCTTGCCGTCCTCATCGACGACCTTCGTCCACGGCGATCGATGTCCACCGGTTAGGGTGGCGATGGACTGAGTGGCATCAATGGTCTCATTGCGAGATAGGCGGATGCTGCCATTGGCGTGCCTCAGCGTTCGGGCATGATTGCGAACTTCGTAGGCACCCGCAGGAAACAGCCCTTCAAATGCGATCGTGCTTGGCTCGTTCTCTGGTGTTGAAAGGTAGCTTCCCGCAAAGGATCGCAGGTGACGCTTGTGCCAAAGTGAGAGTCTTGGGACCCGGCCAGAGAAGGCTGGCAATCCGCTGGCTTGAATCCGAATGCGATAGCGGCCTGGGTGCTCGAGGTGAAATCCCCATCCCTCACCGAGTTGCAGGAGTTGCCGCTTCCCTTCACCCACCGCGCGACGTTCCGTCTTGGAGGGAACTACTTTGTCAGGAAATGCCAGTGTCACGACGGCATCAGCCGCATCGAGGTATCGCTCAATGTGCGAGGGCGCAACCTAGAGCATGGCGCCTATCCGATCGAATCCATGCCAGCGTGGATCTTCGTTGAACGCTCCAGGAGCCTCGACATCGAAGACCACTCCGAGGAGATCATGAACCGTGTGCGCATATTCCTGTCGGCTCAGTCGATAGTGCGCCACCGGTCCACGCCGCGCCATGCGCGCCGCAGCGCCTTGGCTTATCTTTCTGGAAATGGCTTCAACCACTGATCCCAGTTCATCTGCGGTAGGTTGCGGCTCTTCTGGAGGTGGCATCTCGGCGGCATTGATGCGAAAGCGCACTTCGCTCCATTTCTCTGCCAGCAGCGGATTGGAGAAATCAGTGCCAAGGTCATCGAGACGGAACTTCCCCTTTTGGCTGTCCTCGCCATGACAACGCACGCAGTGGTTCTGAAGGAAGGCAACGGTTGCCTTGTCAAATCCGTCCCACTCATGCGCCCTGGCCTGAGCTGGCAAGAAACAGCCCGTCAACAACACGAACAGCAACCCATGAATATAATCCCTCATGGCAATCTTAGTTTCGAAGCTCTTTCAAAGTCTTCCGGCGTCATCAACCATTCGTCATGGGGCAAGAGAACGTACGTCCAAGGCCCCTTGAGCCGGACCACACGACCGGGACGGAAGCCATCAAGCATTTGCGGAACCGCCATCCGCAATTGAATGCCGCTGCTACCAAAGGGCGGCTCCGGCGTTTCCTCCCACGATAACATGGGACCACTGGGAGCATACTCTGCATGATAGCCCCACGTCCGCAGCGAGTTCTCGGCATCACATATCCGTGGATGCTTCGTCCCCTTCAATTCCTGGTAGAGAAGCGGATCCATGCCCCCAAACAAGGTCACCGTCAACTCTCCGCCACCCGTATCTTTGTTAGTGACGGCATCAACCCAGCCAGGTAAGAAACGTGAACGAATCAATCGCAGGTGACGCTGACGCTGGACCTCCTTGCACGCCTCTAGGCTTTCCTCGTCCAACCAAACATCAGTCGTGGCCAGACTCTCGAACGGCCCCCAAGTCAAATTCACCTGCACGCTCATTCCCGGCTCGATCTGCTCTTTCTCCACCAACTGCCGCCCTTGCCAAACACGGGTGCCATCGTCGATGTCAAACAGCGCAGGCTTGTTGATGCCGCCGTCGATCTCAGGGCCAATCGGCTCGACGGACAGTTTCAAGCGTGGAGCCGGGCCGCCTCCTTGCTCAAAACCTAGCACTTTCCACGATCGGCCCTGTCGGGAGTAGAAACTAACATCATCTTCAAGCAGAACCGCGTGATTGTGACCGGCGTCAGGATTGCGCTTGAGTTGCTTCTCCGTGGGAGGCGGAATCGTATCCTCCTCACCCTTCAGGGGTAGCAGCAAGCGTGCATGCAAATGCGTACCCATCGGAAGATCACGCACGTCCGCAGGCGCACCGTGAACCCTTACCATGCCGTAGGGAAGCATGGCGAAGTAACGTCGACGAGGATCCGTCGCACCATCGCCGTTGCGCAAGGCACCACGCCGATTGAACGCATCCATCATCACCAGATCGCCATGGAACAGCACACCCGCACCGGCGGGAGCAAAGGCGCCGGGCTGTGGAACGTGGTTTCTAAGAGATTTCTCGTTAGCAGACCCATCCCCGCGTGGCTCCGCCGAGACTTTCAGAATCACCGCGGCCAAGCACAGGCACCCGTAGAAGAAATGGTGTTTCATCACGACGCCCGAAGTCAGGAAACCACCTCTGAGACCACGCCGTTGGAGTCAGCGAAATGATCCGTCTCGACTCCCATCTTCTGGGCCATGGTCAGGAGAAGGTTGCTGAAATGTGCCTTGGAATTCACCGGGCTGTGATACAGGCCAATGCCATCGCCATAGCCTTTGAAGTTCTTCACGAGGCGATTGTAGTCAACATGACTGCCATGCTTCATGCCAAGTGACCCGCCCCCCGCGAGCACCAACGGTAGGCTCGTGGTGCCATGGCTGTTTCCATAGGACAAACCGCTACCATAGAGCGCCAGGGTCGTTTCCAACAACGATCCATCGCCATCATTCACCTCAGCAAGGCGATCCAGGAAATAGGAGAACTGCTTCACGTTGAACTCATCACTACGAGTGAGTTGCTCGAGCAGTTCTTTGTCACCGTTATGATGGGAGAGCGAATGGCGATCACGGCTGATGCCAATCTCTGGCACCGACGGTCCCGTCCCTTCGTTGCCCGTGTTGAAGGTGACGACGCGAGTGGTGTCCGTTTGGAAAGCCAACACAATGATGTCATACATTGTTCGCAAATACTCACCGAGCCGTTCCAACTGCACATCGCGGTTCAGCTTTGCCGCAATGTCGGCATCGATCTTGGGTCTAGGGGTCTCCAGCCATTCCTCGGCGCGCTGCGTGCGGACTTCAACATCACGCACAGAAGAAGGTATTGATCGAGTCTACCCCGATCTTCCTGCCCTAACTTTCTTGTTAGCGTATTCGCATCGTCCAAGACCAAGTCCAGCAAGCTTTGCTTGCGCTTTAGTTGTCGTCGCTGGCTATCGATCCCGCCAGTTGGTTCGGCGAACAGCTGTTGGAACACGACCGCTGGATTCCGTTCGGCCGGAAGGGCAATCCCATCCGCACTCACTGCCATGGTAAATCCCTGGTTACTTAGCTCCAGAGAAGAAAAGCGGGTCTTGGTGCCGGCTCCTTTGGCAATCAGTTGATCCAC
>JAACDM010000087.1 GCA_009936795.1 Verrucomicrobiaceae bacterium
TGAAAGTAATTGGACATACAGTGCTTAGAAAAGACCTCGATCCTAGCCATCTTCGCATGGATTTCTAGGAGCTGTGGGAAGCTGGTGCTGTGTCTAGGTGTGGCATTATCCTTCTCTTCACAGCATTCCGCCCCTCGCGACGGCGCCGTTTCTAGCTGAATGGCGAAGAACAGCTCTCAGTAGGGGTATACCAATCCTTTAGCTTACGATTCTATGGGCAATGTCTCCATGCACATCAGTTAGGCTGAAATCCCTGCCTGTGTACTCGAAGGTGAGTTCTTCGTGATCCAGTCCGAGCAGGTGTAAGATGGTGGCGTGAAGATCATGGATGGTGCAGCGATCTTCGATCGCGTGGTAGCCATACTCATCCGTAGCGCCATATCTAAAGCCGGGTTTTACGCCACCACCGGCTAGCCACATGGTGAAGCCATCGGGATGGTGATCACGACCGACGGGTCCTTTGCCTTGTTGGGTGGTTGGCGTACGGCCAAATTCGCCACCCCAGACGACGAGGGTGTCTTCAAGAAGCCCCCTGGCTTTGAGATCGAGGAGCAATCCAGTAATTGGCTTATCAATCTGTCGGACATTGATCGAATGTCCTTTTTCTAGGTGGGAGTGTTGATCCCATTGCTCGTTGTTAAACTTTAAGCTGTGGGCATGACTAACTTGGATGAAGCGCACACCGCGTTCGGCAAGACGTCTAGCGAGAAGACACTCACGCCCGAAGTTCTCGGTTTCGGGATCGTCTAAGCCGTAGAGTTCGCGGGTTGCTTCTGTTTCGCTGCTAAGATCCGTGGCTTCGGGAGCGGCCATTTGCATTCGAAAGGCGAGTTCGAAGCTTTTAAGGCGAGCGTCCATCGCTGCATGAAAGCCATGACGATGCTGGTCCCGCTCATGCAACTCGCGAAGGAGTTCCAATTGAAGGACTTGCTCGCTTCGCGCGATGTCAGGGTGATTGATGTAGTGAAACTGCGCGTCCTTGGCTTGGGTATTTGGATATCCAGGGGTGCCTAGTGGGACGCCCTGATGCTCAGCTGGAAGAAAGGCCGAGCCAAAGTTATTGGCACCCCCATGGAGTGAGGTCGGGCAAATGGTGACGAAGCCGGGCAGATTACTGTTCTCCGTGCCTAAGCCATAGCTGACCCAGGAACCCATGCTCGGTCGTAGGAGGGCTTCCTCGCCCGTGTGCAGCTTCATGCAGGCGCCGCCGTGAGCGACATTCGTCTCGCAAACGGAGTGAATGAAACAGAGCTCGTCAGCGACCTTGGGAAGGTGTTGCCAAAGCTCCGACATCCAGGCGCCAGACTGCCCGACTCGGCGAAATTGCCAGGGTGACGCCATGAGATTTCCTCGAGCGGCAAATTGTACCTTGCGCTCGGGAAACGGAAGTGGTTTTCCGGAATCCTTGATGAGCTGTGGTTTCTAGTCGAAGAGGTCCACGTGGGATGGCCCTCCATGCATGAAGAGAAAGATGACGCGCTTGGCTCTGGCCTTGGTGTGGCTCAGTGGAATAGCGTTTGCCGTGTTTCCAAGTAGCGCGTTAAAGGCGAGTCCGCCGAATCCGGTGCAGATATTATTGAGAAGCTGGCGACGGGAGAAATGCATCAGTCTAACGGATGTAGAGGAATTCGTTGCTGATCATGAGCGTTTGGCACAGAGCTGTCCAGGCAGCACTCTCGGGTTTTTGGCGCGTGTAGCGTTGCAGGAAGGCCTCACTACTTGCGATTTCCTCCTCGGATGGAGGCCGAGAATAGAGCTGCTGATAGAGATGCTCCAGGTCTCGTTCTACTCGTTCGGCCAGATGTTTCGCATGCTTGGTGAGCCAAGGATTGTTTAACATCAGGAGTGCCTGTGTCGGCACCGTAGTTTCGTTGCGTTCGCCGACGGGGGAAGCGGCGTTTGGAAAATCAAGTAAGGTGAGGAGATCGTAGAGATGGCATCGGACGATAGGAAGATAGACAGAGCGGTGAGGGTAACCCTCATACACTTCTCGGTTTTTAAGGAGATCTTCGGGTGATGGATCTTGGCTCTTCACTTGTGGAGGAGCAGATGCAGGAGCCGTGGGATTGAGTTGACCGGAAACCGTGAGGACAGCATCCCGAAAGGCTTCTGCTTCCAACCGATGGGGCGTGCGTTTCCAGTAGAGCGTGTTCTCGGGATCGGTCTTGTTCATTGCCGCAGAGTTTGGGTGATGACCGCTGCGTTGCCATGTACGACTCATGACGATGGTCTTATGGAGGCTCCTGAGGGACCAGCCATCCTGTGTGAACTGCTTGGCGAGAAAGTCCAGTAAGGCTGGATGCGTCGGGGAACGGCCACGAGTGCCAAAGTCATCTGGGGAGTCAACGAGAGCCTGGCCGCCAAAGTGCCAGCGCCAAACACGGTTGACCAGCACACGGCTCGTCAGCGGATGGTCCGCTGTGACCAGCCATTCAGCAAGTTCGCGGCGACCACTGGTAGCAGTGCCTGGGCTGGTGTGATTCGCGCCGAACGCTTCGAGCATCCCGCGGGGTATCTCATCGCCCAAATCGTGAGGGTTTCCTCGGCGGTTGAGTTTGGCGTGCGCTATTGTCCCATCTCGTACAGACATGACTTTCTTGTTAGGCTCTTTCTTCGCCGCTATCTTCAGCGCTTGGCGTCTCTTGGTTAAATCGATTAGAACTTGAGCGTCTTCGGCGTTTTTGAGCCGATGCAACTTGAGCTTATCTAGATGCGACATCATCGGTTCTGACTCGATACGAAGTGTGTGGGGCCCATGAGTGACGGTGAGAACGCCCTCAATGGACCAGGCTTGATGCTCGGGCTCCCATCCTCCGGTCACTTGTTCAAGGGCGGGCGTGATGATGGGTTCGCCATCCAGCAGAACTCGCCCAGGTCTAGCTTGTGCTGCGGCATAGCGAATCTGTAAGAGTAGTGCTCCCGCTTCTTCTGCTATGAAGTCATACTCGGCGAAGTTGAGCTGACCACCTGGATCCGAAACAATGCCAATGCCTTTGCCATACTGCGTGGTATCGATCACGACATTACCTCGGTCGAAGTCCTCGGCTTCCCAATCGATTAGGCTTGTGGACGTAGCCTGCTTGGCGGCTTCATTCTCCAACTGGACAATCGAAGCTTCGATTTGTGCTAGCTCTACTTGAGCTTCTTGGCGGGTTTGGGCCTCGCTCTTCGTTTCTAGGCCTTGGCCGTTCTCAATGGATGTGCTGTGGAAGATGCCTGCGAGTGCGTAGTAGTCGCGCTGAGAAACCGGATCAAACTTGTGGTCGTGACGACGGGCACAAGCCACGGTTAGTCCCAGAATGGCGCGCCCAACGGTATCGATCTGTTCGTCTATGATGTCCGCTTGCCTTTTAATCGGATCTTGTTCTGCTAGTATTTTAGTTCCCAGGGCAAGGAACCCCGTGCCAGTGATCGACTCTGAAGTGGGTGAATCGATTAGATCGCCAGCAAGTTGATGGGTGAGAAACGCGTCATAAGGTAGATCGTCATTGAGTGCGGCAATGACCCAATTGCGGTAGTGGTAGGCATTTGGGTAGGCGTGATTCTCGTCGCCGCCATTGGAGTCTCCATAGCGCGCGATATCTAACCAATGACGCCCCCAGCGCTCTCCGTAGTGTGGGGATGATAAGAGGCGGTCGACCATTTCCTCATAGGTGAAAGCGTTGTCCAAGAAGGCGGATACTTCGTCTGGTGGTGGTGGGAGCCCAACGAGGTCGAAGTAGAGCCTGCGAATGAGGATGCGCTTCGTTGCTTGAGGGCCAGGCGTGAGGCGGTTGGCATGTAGCTTGGCCTCAACGAAGTGATCAATTGGGTTCGTAGCGTCTCCATGAACCTCAGAAACGTCTGATTGGGATAATGGAAGAAAGGCCCAATGCAAATCCTCCGCTTGTGCTGGCCAGGTGAGAGCCAGGAGAATGAAATAGGTTGTGCGGACCATCTGCATAATTTCTCGTTTTAGACTTCAGCCAACATCACTTCGAGCTGCGTGCGGACCATCTGGCCCATGGTCGTGCATTTGGAGAAGGCAAGAGTTTCATGGTGCTGATTGAGCTCTTCTCGGAGCCGTTCAAGGTTCTCATGTGGGGCAAGTTCCTCGGGAGCCATACATTTTAGAAGGGCCTCGTAACGGCGTTGAGCTAGTTTGACGCGAGATGCGATCAGTGTACGTTCCTCGTTCTGGTACTGTTTGATCGTGGGCCAGTTGAGTAGCTCGGTCACGAGTTTTACTGCGGGGGCGTTGTCCTCAAAGAATTGGCTGAGATACATGTTTCGCCGACCGGCGTATGATTGGTAGTCGAAGTCGATCGGACGAACGCGGTATTGCACTTCCTCGAAGTCGGGTGTGATATCGATGACGTAGTTGACAGTGCGCATGTCTCCCAGCAGCCGGATAAAGCAGCGTAGGTTGAATTTGACGAACTCTTTGGCGATTCGGACACGATTGAGATCCGGGCGAGGGAAGTAATCTCGAATGAAGGCGTCTCCCGGGATCCCCGCGATGTGTTCCTCGATTAGGGTATCTTTGGTCGTGAGGTAGTTGATCCGATTTGGAGACAGAATATATTCTAACTCTAAGCCATAAATACGCGATGCATCGGCGGTCTTCACGTAGTAATGGTCGTAGTTGTCGTTGAACCTGTTGCGTACGCGAATACGAAATGGGCGTGAATTCCCAAACTGACCAAAGTCGATCCGGTCGATGTGCAAGTGGTCTGCCAGAGCGAGATTGCCACCGATCTTGAGCTGGGCGTAAATGGCAGTGAGCCTCTGCTTAAGGTGATCCATCTCCACTGACGGATAAACCACGGTTTGCCAGAGTGTCTCGTTGCCATCTGGATCAAGGCAGGGAAACGATTCGCGAAAGTGACAGAGATCACCGTAGATGTCGGGAATGTCGGACTCGCGACTGTAGGTTCTGAGATAGGTGCGAAAGTTCTCGGAGATAGGATAGGTCGTTTTACGCTTGGAAATGATATTCCAACTATTGTCGATGGTAGACATTTGGCTGCTAGAGTTTGCGAAGCCCGTCTTCGGTGAAGGAATTGGGAAGCGCCTCTGCGACGTCGTCGAGAAGATCCATGGTTTCGTCATTGAGGACAAGGTCGGCACCAAGAAGACACTCTTCGAGCTGTTCTACTGACGTGGCTCCAACGATGGTGGAACCGACGAAGTCATGTTGCTTGCTCCATGCCGTAGCCATTGTCGTGACACTGTGGCCAATGCTTTCAGCGATGTCGATGTACCTCTGGGTTGCGTTGAGGGTACGTTCATTGATGAAGCGCCGCGCCATCGCCCTCTGTCGATCATTGCCAGTGTCGAGGTAGGCTGAGAATCGTGCGCCTGCTGGATACTGACCATTAAGGTATTTGCCAGTGAGGACACCACCAGCTAAAGGAGAGTAGGGGAGCAACGAAACGTCTTCTTGCCGACAAACTTGGGCGAGCTCGTTCTCGCAGCGGCGGTTGAGAAGACTGAAGTTGTTCTGCACGGTTTCGTAGCGGCGGAGCTCGTGTACGTCTGCGGCCCAGAGACTTTTCATGAGTCCCCAAGAAGTTTCATTGCTGCATCCAAAGGCGCGTATCTTACCCAGCTGCACAAGGTCTGTTAGGGCTTCTAATACTTCTTCGTAGCGCATGCCATGATCAGGCCAGTGCGTTTGATAGAGATCGATGTAATCGGTTTTTAGGCGGGCGAGGCTTGAATCCACTGCGCGGAAGATCTGGTGGCGATCCAGAGTGGTCATGCCATGCCTCACTGGTGGGACAAACCAACCGTGTCCAGGTCCAGCGATCTTGGTGGCGACGAGCATTGAATCGCGAGGTTTCGTCTTCATCCACCGGCCAACAATCTCCTCGGTGACACCATACCTCTTGGCGCTAGGGGGCACTGGATACATTTCGGCAGCGTCAAAGAAATCGATCCCGGCCTCAAAAGCGCGTTCCATGATCTCGAAACTCAGTTTCTCGTCACACTGCTCGCCGAAGGTCATGGTGCCCATGCAAATCTCTGAGACAACTAGTCCTGTCTTGCCTAAGCGACGTTTGTTCATGAAAGAAGCTTGCTGGATGGCGCTAAATTGGCAATGCAAATGAGGACAAATACAATTATGAAACCTCGCTTTACAGGCCTCGTAGCGGCCACCTTCACGCCTCTCACGGAGGACGGACTTCTCGATCTCGGTCGCGTGCCTGACCTGGTGGATCATTTGGTAGCCTCTGGGGTGAGCGGGATCTACATTAATGGGACGACAGGAGAGGGCGTATCGTTCTCTGTCGATGAGCGTTGCGAGATAGCTGAAGCCTATGTAAATGCTAGCAATGGTCGTTTGAAGACATTGATCCAAGTAGGGCATGAGTGTCTGCCTGAAGCGATTCGGCTGGCGACGCATGCAGCCTCGCTTAAGGTTGATGCGATTTCAGCAACGCCACCGTGCTATTGCAAGCCGACCTCGATCGATTTGCTCTTGGACTATTTGGAACCGTTAGCGGCTTCAGCTTCGGAAGTGCCGTTCTATTACTACCACATTCCGCCCATGACGGCGGTGGCTTTTGATCCCTTAGATTTTCTCAAAGAAGCCTCCAGAAGGGTACCTACATTGGGTGGCATCAAGTATTCTCACACAGATCTCGCTGCTTTGCGGGCGTGTTTGGACCATGAAGACGGCTCTTGGGATATTTTGTTTGGCGTCGATGAGGTGTTGCTCGGAGGGTTGGCTACGGGTTGTGAAGGTGCTGTGGGTTCGACCTACAACTTTGCCGCTTCCATCTATCTCAGGATGTGGGAAGCCTTCAAGCGTGGAGATGTGGACGCAGCTCGCCGTTGGCAGGGGCGTTCGGTCAAGTTGGTGCGCGCACTGGTCGAGGTGTGTGGCGGAAGACCAGGATTAAAACCGATGATGGCAATGATCGGACAGGACTGTGGGCCGCATCGCCAGCCACAGCGTGATCCTCAGAGGGGGCAGCTGGAAGAATTGCGTCAGCGGCTGGAATCGATGGGCTTTTATTGGTGGATCTCGGGAGATGCCGAACTACGATAGAAGGGTGGAAGAGATGGATGAGACGCCGGCTGAAGACCCCTATATCTCGACTTCGGTCGAGTTGGATAAGGCGTTTAAGCTACCCAAGGCCGAACAGGCCTTGGATCGGCTTTTGAATGAGGAGTCGGCTGCTCCTGTGCTTTTGCCAGCATCGAATAATGAGAAAGAGGAGGAATTAAATAATGCGCCGCTAGAGAATCGCAATGCGGTGAATTCTCGGGATCGGCTTAATTACCGACTGAATTACACGGAGCAGCGTCGGCTAGAGCGGGGAGAAGAAGAGGAGCGTGAGAGCGCATTTGCTCAAACATGGAAAGGACGACTGGGAAGATGGCCAGTAATGCGGTGGCTCTTTGATAGTCAAACGAGGCGGATGGAGAAGCTATTTGCGTTTGGTGTGCTGGTTGCGCTGGTTGGCGTTGCTCTAAGCTTTGGGCTGACGCAGCGTGACATGGATTCAGCGACCGCTTCCGTGATCGAGGTTGATGAACCAATCGAGAGCATGGGCCAAGCGTTGCTCGATGAACAAGAAGCCTCAGGAGAAATCATCACCCAGTTTTTTCAGGCAACATCTCTGGAGCAAGTCACTCCTTTGGTGAGGAGCCCCAAGATCGTCCAACCGTTAATGGAGCAATGGTATGCGACCCACGCTTTCCGATCTGAATCTAATCTTATTTTTAACCAGGCGATTGCGAAGCGCGTGGATGGGAAGCGCTATTACCTACACTTTGTCTACCTAGAAGATGATTTGGCGGCACGGCCGATTGCCGTAGAGTTGACCGATGATGGGTTCCGCGTGGATTGGGAAACGGCGGTGGGCTATCAGCGCATGCCTTGGAAAGAGTATCGCTCAAGCCGCCCGGAGGAGAAAGTCTATCTTCGCGTGCAGGCCCGAATCGATGACTATCATAACTTCGAGTTCGAGGATTCTTGGAAATGGTCCTGTTTCCGGATGAACCATCCTAACGGCGAGGGGGCCATTTATGGGTATGTGAAACGGCTGTCAGAGATTGATCGGCAGCTTCGTGATGCGATGGGTAGGGATGAGAAAGGCGCAGACTACCTGATATTGGGACTAAGATTTCCAGAAAATCCACAGTCGGACCATGCTGTCTATATTGATGAGATTCTACAGCGCGGTTGGGTAAGGTACTATGCACCGGACGATAAACATTTTGATCGCCCGGATGCCTAGGTGGTGAGTCTGTGGGGTTCGATGTTTGCTATTCTAATGAACTGGTCTCAGTATTCGCCTTGAATGGTGAGCGAGCTGCAAACTGCAGGTAATGAAAAAAGCGAGCCGCAGCGGCGGTGGCGTCGTCGTTTATGTTGGTTGGGTCTTGGTGGGATTGGCATTGCTTTGTGGCTGAGCGGTCCAGGATTCCGCTGGCTCGGGGGACGTCTCCTTCCCCGTGTCGGAATGGAACAGGGGTGTGTGCTAGAAGGGAATCTTTGGTCTGGTCCCGTGTTGAAGGACTTTGTTTGGAAAGATGAAGCCACGGCTACCGAAGTCCGAGGCCGTGAGGTGCGAGTGGCCTATTCACCGGTCAATTTCTTTCGCGGTGGAGTGACAGGAATCGTCGAGTCGATTACTCTAGCAGACGTTACGGCGGTGATTGATCAACGGGGTGATACGGAGAAAGAGCCGGATGAGGGGGGGATGAAACCACTGCCCTTTAAGAAACTGCCCCAGCCTCGGCTGGTGCTTGAGAATGTTGATGTGACCGTGCTTCAACCCGAGGACAAAGAAATTCGGTTGCAAGACTTTGATGTCTCGCTGGGTCAGTCGTCTGACGGAAATCTTTCTTGGGCATCACTAGCGTTACCGAATGGCACAAACCTTGACTCTATTACAGGATCATTGAGTTACTCGGGCAAGTCTCTGCGCTTGGCGAATCTGCCTCTGATAGATGAACTTGCGATTAGCGATTTGGAAGTGTCTGTATCTCCAGAGCGGATGTTAGACCTTCACGCGGTGGTGGCCGTGCCGGGAAGCTTCATCGTTGCCGATGTGACTTTGGGTAAACGGGCTTCTCTTCGTATGAGCGAGGGAACGTTGGACCTTGCTAAACTCCTCCCAAACGTGCTGTTGAGAGGAGAGGTGACGCGAACGGACGTGTCAATTGCACAGATGCAAGCCCATTGGTCACAATGGCAGGTGGATGGTAACGCGACGATGGTAGGAGTGGAGTATCAAGGGATCACCGTAGACAAGGTTGATGTGACTTTGAGTCAGACGGATTTTGGTTCTAACGTTGGTGTTGCCGTTCAGCTGGATTCCGCGAACAAAGTCAGTCTTTCAGCTGCAGCGGCAGCGGTTGAGCCTCGCGATGATCTCGCCTCAGCTCCGTGGACCCTCTCCGTTGTGCCCCAGGCTCCGTCATTGGCGAAGTGGATGAGGGGCTCGAAGTTGCCTGCCGAGGTGGCGAGTTTAATGGGAGAGATTCGTGTGAAAGGAGCAGGAATGGATCTCCGTAATGTTGATGGTGAGGTAAAGTTGGGGCAAACACTTGTGGCGGCCTGGGAAATTCCGTCGCTTGTCGCTCGTCTACAAACCGAGGATAAAGGTCACCTACTATCGCTCGCTGGCGATGATCAATGGATCGACGGCGTCGTTCGGTTGTCTACGGATTTTGATGCCTACCTGGGTAAGCTTTCGGTCAAGAGTGATCGGTTAGCAGCTCTCCAGCCGAACGCCTCCGAGGCTGAGCAGATTGGCGGAGCGGCTGCTGTTGTCTGGGAAGGTGAGGGCGTGATAAGTGTTGCTGCTAGTCATCGCGGCACTCTGCAGATCGATGGGACTAATATTGGGTCACCAGCTTCGGGATTTCCTTATGAGGCCGATATTATGGCGTCGTATGAGGGTGATGCCGTTCAGTTAAACCGGATTGAGGTAAAGACTGCAGGTCTTGAGTTTGAAGCGCAGGCGGCCCTTTCAAAGGCATCGTTAGCGGTGTCGGATATTCAGCTGTCTCGCAGTGGTGAAACCTGGTTGCAGGGGCGTATTCAACTTCCTCTGTCCGAGGACGAGGGCAGCATGATTGAGCGTTTCTGGGGGGCCGAGGAGTCAGCACGCATCGAGCTACAATCGGTATCGATTCCTGTTCAGAGTCTGGCCCAGCTTGCCGGCCAAAAATCTACCTTTCAGGGGACGATCGAAATCCAGGCTGACATTTCAGGGCCTCCAGCTTCGATGCAAGGTAGTCTCGATCTTAAAGGTAGAGGTCTTGGTCTACCGGACAGCGAGGGAAGCTTTCCCAGTAAGGGAGATGTTGATTTCGAGTTGGTGTTAGGAGATGGCGGATTAGATTTGAAAGGCGAGGTTCGGCATGAGCTCATAGAGCCTATAGCTCTGGTAGCAAATGTGCCCTTGCAGATCGATGAACCGGCGATGATAGCCGACAGTCCGGTGACTGGCAGCCTGAAGTTGCCGCCTACGAATTTGGCATTTGTCAAAGACTATGCACCTGCTCTGCGGGAGATTGTTGGAAATCTCTCTGCCGATATGCAGATCTCGGGAACAGCGCAGAAACCAATTGTTGCCGGAACACTTGTGCTTTCGGCAGACCGCGTATCGTTTGTTAGTGATGGTCTGCCTCGTCTTGAGAATACGAAGATTAGCTTAAGGGGAACACCGTCTGCTGTTGTCATTGAAGAAGTGCGCACGGGGTTTGCTGGTGGCCTGTTAGAACTCGGTGGTGGGGTCAAACTTGATGGAGAGCAGGGGCCGACCCTGGACCTTTTACTGACGGCGAAGCAGGCACTACTTACGAGAAATGAGAACATGGTGGTGCGTAGCAATGGAGAAATCCGATTTACGGGCCCTTGGGCGGCGGCCTCAGTTTCAGGTGATCTTCGGCTGGTTGAGAGTCGCTACTTTCAGGAGATCGACCTCCTCCCTACGAATAAGCAAGGCACCACGTTGCCATCGTCGCCTATGAATGTGGAGAAAACCTATGGCACTGAGGCTGAGCCTTTCAAGGATTGGCAGCTTGATCTAAAAATACTAACGGAAGATTCATTTCGCGTCCGTACCAATCTCGCAGCTGCGGACATCGTTGTTGATCTCAGATTGAGTGGTCCGTTATCTCAGGTTTATCCGGAGGGCTTTGTCGACCTCAAAGATACGTACGCGCAGCTCCCTTTTAGCCGCTTGGATTTGAATAATTCGTATGTACGTTTTTCGGAAGAGACGGGGTTTCCAGGACAACTCGATATCCGAGGGGAATCTCAAATTCGTGATTACCTCACTCGAATTGTGGTGAGTGGGAACGCGAATAAGTTCGACTATGTTCTTACGAGTAATCCTCCGTTGCCAGACGAAGAGATCATGGCACTCCTCGGGACGGGGGCTACTCGGGAAGATCTTGTGGGGAGTGGCCAGGCGGCAGCTTCGCGAGCGGCAATCCTTCTCTTCGATAAACTCTGGCGAAAGATCGCCAAAAAGGATTGGGAGGATCCTGGTAGTATGCGAGAAAAGCGTCTCACTTTCGAGAGTGGAAATGTGAATGCTAGAACTGGAAGCCCGATGACCACGGCGAGGCTGAGGTTAACGGATAACTGGAGTTTGACCAGTGATGCTTCCTTGGGGGGGGACTTTCGAGGCCTTCTGCACTATCTTTTCAAATTCTGACGTTGTGAGAGGTTTCTTTGTTTTCCTTATCTTGGTGTGGGTTTGCGGCGGCTTTGTGTTCGGGCAAAGTCAGCGGCTTGTGATCGAGGGGCTCAAACGATTCTCGGATGAGGATGCTCGTGAGATTCTCAAGGATCATTGGTCAGAGATCGAGAAGAAGGGGTTGACGTCTTCTCAAGCCAATGATGCCGCCTTCTTTCTTCGCATCGGGCTTCAAAGGCAGGGCTTTGCTGAGGCAGACGTCACCTCAAGAGTATTGTCAGCTGGTGTGTTAGAGTTGAGAGTCGATGAAGGGGAGCAGCTCTTGTTGGGCGAAATTCGGGTGGATGGTGTGGACAAACTTGATGAGAGCTTGCTCAAGGAATCCATGATAGCCGAGATGAAGAAGCGCCGGTTCTTGTTGGAATCGGATGACAACTTGCCCTTTGTTAGGAGTGCCATTGAGGGCGGTGTTGGTGCCATTCAGAGCTACGCGCGTTACGAGGGGTTTCTCAGGGCCACTGCAGAGTTAGTTTCGATCGAGCTTCCCGATGAGCAGCGGCGGGTGAATGTGCATGTAAACGTGCGTGAAGGTGCTCAGTCGCTTATTCGTTCCGTCAAGACTCGCGGCGTGGAGGGCGTGCTTCTGCGGAAGCTTCGCAATGTTGGCGATCCCTATGAGAAGCGTCCTGTGAATGTTTCGAATACTCGCGCAATTGAAGGAGAATGCCTGCGTATCCTCACCGAGCTGGGCTACTTTGATACAGTCATTGCGATCGTGCAGGGTATTCCAAGTCCGGACCTCACTGATACTGAAGTGGATGTAATCGTAGAGATTGATGCAGGTGAGATCTATCGCCTGAAACGGGTTCGTGTTGAGGGAAGCAGCGCATTGCCTGACGGCTTCATATCGAAGCGTTTCAATGCGATGTTAGGCGAGCGCTATGATCCTGTAGAGATGCGTCAAGTCTATCGTACGCTCATTCAAACAGGACTTTACAACGATCTCGAGATGACGCCGAAACCAACGGGCGATGGAGAGCTAACTCTTGATGTAAAAGTCGAGGAAGCCAAGTTTCACCACCTGAGCGTGTACGGAGGCTTTGGAAGTTTCGTTGGCTACATCTTGGGGGTGGGTCACACGAATCGAAATCTGTTTGGGACAGGGCGATCGTTTCGCTCGGCGGTTGAAATCAACGGGCGGGGCATACACGGAGAAATGAATTATCTAGATCGGTGGTTCATGGATTCGGAATGGCAGCTCGGTGTGAAGGTTCACTCTGGCTCGCGCGAATACGAAGGGTATACCAAATGGGATATTGGAGCGATTGCTTCCTTTAGCTATGACATTTCGGATCATACTTCGGTAGGATTTTACAGTGGTTTCACGCACGTTAATCTCACAGAAGATTCGTTTGTCGATGTGGAGATAGGTCCCTCCAGCTATCAGGTGCAGGAACTGGGTGCCGTCTTTACCTGGGATCATCGTGAAGATTTAGATCTTTCGGGGCATGGCTACCTCTTTGAAATCTCGTTAGACTATGCAACTTCTTTCCTGATTGGTGATATCTCCCTTTTGAAATCGCAGATGCGCCTCGCGCATTATTGGAAGTTGCCTGGTAGAACTGAGCTCCGGCTTGGCATGCGCGCAGGTATTATGCAGCCGTTAGGTGATGCGGATGTTATTCCAGTTGATCTTAGGTTCTTCAGTGGAGGCAGCCAGTCCGTTCGAAGCTTCCCGGAGCGTGAGCTTGGCCCACAGGATCGTCGTCATCATCCCACTGGTGGTCAATTCTACACCATCTTCAATGCTGAGTTTATTGTGCCCTTGCGGGATTCGTTCTCCTTGGCGGTATTCGGAGACGCAGGAAACCTACTCGAGGATTCTTCTGACTATGGATTTGCGGAGATGCACTACGCCGCTGGCCTAGGTTTGCGTTATGATCTTCCCATAGGTCCGCTACGAGTCGACTATGGATTTAATTTGAATCGCGAACGTGGAGAACCCAAGGGAACGTTCCATATAGGATTCGGATTTGCATTTTAGATTGCCTTGTCGGGACGAGCTGGCAGGCTGAGGTTCGTCGTTATGAAGAGTGGTGTGAAGACGATGCTGGCCGGTGGCTTCCTCTTGGCGACTGCCATTGCGGTTCCTGTTATGATCATGGTCCCCTCATTGTCGAGTGAAGGGCCCAGTGGTGAGCCGTTCAAGGTTCCAGGAGTGGGTGTTTTAGATATTGATGCTCCTGGCCGGTTTTATGTTTGGCACGAGTACAAAGGGAGTTTCGAGGGGCAACGTTATTCGAGTCGCAATCGAAAGGCCAGAGGAGCGATCATCGCGGTTAAGAGAAATGGTGGTGAACTGATCAAATTCGTTAATGATGAGTCGATTTCGTTCAGCTTGGGCAACCGGTCCAAGCAGAGCCTCGGTTACATAGATGCGACGGAGATTGAGCCGGTTGTCATTGAAGTTTCCGGTCTCGAGGATGAACTGATTTTTTCAGCGAGCCGGTATCAACTTTTCAAGACACTTCGGAAGATCGGTTTGAGTGTCGCTTGTGGAGCTGTCTGCGGACTTGCCGGTCTTGGATTCCTGATCTGGGGTATCTTCAAGCTGGTCAAGGCGGGCAGGCGTGAACGATTGTTGGCAGCGAATCAGCCGCCGCCTCTTGGCTAAGAAAGCGTTAGATGAGTTCTTGGATCGGCTTCACTCCCGCATCTACAAGGTAGTGCGGCCTGCCAAGTGCATCCGAAACGGTCGCGGTATTTAGATCGATTCCGATGTTGTGATAGAGGGTGGCGAAGACTTCCTGGAACTTGACTGGGCGTTCGGCAACTTCGCCTCCGATCCGATCTGTCTGGCCGATGACTTGTCCCGTTTTCATGCCTCCTCCAGCAACGAGGGCGAAACTGGTGCGAGGCCAGTGGTCCCGGCTGTTGAGCTTGTTCAGTTTGGGCGTGCGACCGAATTCACCCCAGACGACGACGGAGACGTCATCATTCAGACCGCGCTCGTGAAGATCGGTGATGAGGGCGGAGAGCCCCTGATCGAAGAGGGGAAACTCTTCGCGTGAACGCGGGAAGTTCATGCCGTCGCCACCATGCCAATCCCAGCGGCTGTAATTGAGCGAGATCACACGTGCGCCGGCTTCGACGAGGCGACGGGCGACAAGGAAATTACGGATCATCTTTGGCGCGCCATCGCGTTGGTATTTCGGATCGTTCTGCCCATAGCGTTCGAGTACGCGAGGGTCTTCCTTGGATAGATCTAACGCATCGACCAAGCCGCCGCCGCTGAGAATGTTGAGCGCCTGACCATGAAAGGTATCAAAGCCTTCCATAGCGCCCATGGCATCGGCGTCCCGTCGATAGCCGTCTATAGCTTTGAGTAGAAGGTCGCGTCTGCGAAGGCGTTCTAGTGAAATCCCTTCCAACGTCATGTTGCGTGCTTTGGCCGCGGGATCTTTGGCGACGAGGCTCATCGGCGCATGTACGGACCCCATGTAGCCGCCGCCACGGGGGTCACCCCAGCCACGGAAGCTGCTAGGATACATGAGAGAGAGATTTGCCGGAATGCCAGGATTGGCGCCTTGGAGTTTGGAGATCCAAGAGCCGAAAGAAGGCCAGCCGCCGGGAGGGGCGATGTCTTTCTTCTTGCGCCCAGTCATGCACTGGAAGCCATCATGATCGCCTTCGGAGTCGTGCAGCGAACGGATGATGGCAAACTTGTCTGCCATCTTCGCCAATTTCGGAAAGAGCTCACAGATTTCAATCCCTGGCACATTAGTCGAGATGGGGCGAAATTCTCCGCGAATCTCTGAGGGCGCGTCCGGCTTGAGGTCAAACATGTCCAAGTGTGAGGGGCCACCTGGCAGAAAGATATTGATGATCGCCTTATTCGAAGACCCGGTCGATGCCTGTGCTTCAATTTCTAACAACTGTGCTAGGGAGAGCCCGCCAGCAGCCATGCCCCCGACCTTCAAGAAGCCGCGACGAGAAAAGCCGTCACAATGCGAGCGATTTGCATCGTAGTGTCCAAGAATATCGAGCATTTTTGGAGATTGCCATAGTGATCACGTTCCTTGCAAGTTTTTCTGGTGTCCTGGTATCGATGCGGAACAATGAAGCTATGATGGAAGACATATCAGCACCGTGTGATGGGAACGGATTGCAAATGAGTGTCAAAGAGCGCTGTCAGGAAGCTCTGGCCGCGGAGTAGTGAACTCAGGCGTCCCACTCAATGAGCTTGCGGTTGTTCCAGACGTAGTTCCATCCAGAGATCACGGTTGAGAGGAGTGTAAGACTAATCAGGATCGTTCCAACAATATGCGAGGATTCAAATAGGGGGGCGGCCGCTTGCAGAAGAGATTCTTGGGTGGCGAGGAAGAGAAATAAGTAAATCGCAGTGACCATCTGCGTGATCGTCTTCCATTTGCCCAGGGCGTCTGCAGCTAGGACAGCACCTTGTGAGGAAGCCACGAGTCGGAGGCCCGTGACAAGAAATTCTCGCGTTAGGATGACAACAAGAGCCCAAGCAGGGAAGTGGCCTGCAGCGCATAGCATGACGAAGGCAGCCGCGACAAGTACTTTGTCAGCTAGCGGGTCCATCAGCTTCCCAAAGTTGGTGATGAGATTGCGCTCTCTAGCAATCTTACCGTCGAGGTAATCCGTGATCGAGGCGACAATGAAGAGAACGAGCGCGATCGTGTATTTGTAAGGGGCCTCAAGCGAAAGGACGGCGACAAATCCTAGCGTGATGAATAGGCGGGCGACTGTCAACTGATTGGGAAGGTTCATGAAGCAAAGATTGGCTCTTTCCAGATGGGAAGTGTGGTTTTAACGGCGCGAAGATAGTGCTGGCAAAGTCGGTACGCGCTTTCGCTGTGGGGTGAGGACACGCGCACCAGAACGGAGGGTTCTGCTACAGAGACAAAGCCTAGTCGGTGATGAAAGTCGAGTCCATGCTCTCCGAATTCGGATTGGGCCGCAGTGATCGTTTGGTCCAGCAGTTGCCTGGCCATTTCATCGTAACAGCTGTAGCGAATGCCGATCAAGGGGCGGCCCTCCTCCGATTCGCGGATGACGCCCAGAAACTGAAGGACTGCACCGTGCTCGGAGGAGTAGGCAATGTCGGTGGCGTCGATCGAGGATTCATCGAGACGCTTGGTGATTCGGTAGCTTGGCATGGGGAATATCCGTTGACTAGAGTCCTGCGGACAACAACTTACAGCCTCTCGGCA
>JAACDM010000088.1 GCA_009936795.1 Verrucomicrobiaceae bacterium
TCACAACCCAGATCTCAAGCTGATCTTGGCGGGTTTGTCACCTATCCTGTTAGGATTTCATCCAGCAAACCTGACGGAGAGCCGAAAGTTAATGTAGACGGTCAGACCATCCGCAACGGGCAAATCGGATACGGACTGTCTCCCGGATCGGTGCTTTGGAAGCCGATCATTACAGTGGGGGCAACAAGGGCCACGGCGCTTATCGAATCGAAGATTGATTTGCGCGCCAATCTTCTGGCAGCTAATCTTGTCGACGACATATCCGTCAAAATCATATAAAGCGTTGAAGTTCAGGACTTTCACAACCCAGATCTCAACGCGATTTTGGCGGGGTTATCACCACTCTTGTCAGGAAATCGCCCAGCAAACTTGACGGAGCACCGGAAATTTCCTTTGGCATGGAGGCTCAAGCTAACGGCTCGCCGAATCTAGCTTCCGGTCTAATCAACTGTCGTCATGTAAAGAATCGCCGTGCGAGCATAAAGTAACACCAGGCGTTGACTGGTGGGACTGATAGGAGTCTCGGCTAATTGATGGAAATGCGTGCCATGAATGGAGGACAGGATGATATTGGCGGGCTTCATACCGTAGTTGGAGCGCCAGGGCAGATTCCCAAGGCGCTCCTGTAGATACAGCGAATGTAGTGCAGGGCAGCGTGGTGATCACAGCACCAGTAAATCCAAAGTAAGGCGTTAGAGATATTCCTGCCACCGTGGTTGGTGTGGATTCCATGTCCGAAGGTTGGAGGCCTTAAGCCTATGGATGGTTTTTCAGTCTTCGGTGGAGACCTGTAGTCTTGAGATCGCTGAAATCCGGTCATTGGCTTCCGTGGGCCCATTCGAGGGCGGGCCCACGGAAGCTAATCTTCGAGGGGGGATCTTGCAATTACGGAGGTCTAGGATTCATTGTCTTGTGGCTCACCGACTTCACTTCGTTCTCCTGCTGCTCATGAGCGTGCATGGCGTGCTCGCTGAGCCCGGGCCGATTTCTTACTCGCGCGATGTGCGTCCGATACTGTCGAAGAATTGCTTTGCCTGTCACGGCCCAGATGAGTCGAAGATGAAAGGCAAGACCCGCTTAGACGTGTCCGGTAAGGCCAACTTGGATGAACTGATTTCGAGGATACGCTCGACCGATTCAGATGAAATCATGCCACCGCCTGAAGCAAACAAGGTGCTTTCCCAAGACGACATCGCTGTGCTTGAAAAGTGGATTTCCGAAGGTGCCGTCTATGAGAAGCATTGGGCATTTGTTCTGCCAGTGCAAGAAGGCGTGCCAAAGGGCGAGCATCCCGTGGATTATTTCGTAGACAAGCGTCTTAGGGCTGAAGGACTCGCACGTTCATTTGAGGCCGATGCCCTCACGCGATTGCGGCGGGTGACGCTGGATCTCGTTGGCCTTCCGCCGACCTCGCAACAGGTGGAGACGTTTGCCAGCGATCCCTCGCCTGAAGCGTACGCCAGGATCGTTGATGACTTGTTGGCGTCACAGCGTTATGGCGAGCGGTGGGCGCGTCGTTGGCTCGATCTTGCGCGTTATGCGGATACGAATGGCTATGAGAAAGATCGTGATCGAAGTATCTGGCCCTACCGTGATTGGGTCATTGAATCGATCAATGACGGCATGCCCTTTGACCAGTTCACCATCGAGCAACTTGCGGGTGATATGTTGCCTGAAGCCACGAAGGCTCAACTGATTGCTACAGGGTTTCACCGCAATACGATGCTCAACGAGGAGGGTGGCATTGATCCGCTTGAATTTCGATTCCATGCGATGACTGATAGAGTCGCCACCACAGGGACCACCTGGTTAGGTCTGACGACAGGCTGTACGCAATGTCACACCCATAAGTATGACCCTATCACCCATCGAGATTACTTTGGACTGATGGCCTATCTCAACAATGTGGATGAGCCGAAATTCTTTATCCCGGATTCGGAAACTCAAGGGAAGAATGCGCGTCGATCGAAGAAAGCCGAAGGTCTGATCGAAGCGCTGCCATCGAAATGGCCAGAGGATGCCTTGCCACTAGAGGAGGTGTTTGACCAATGGATCGAGAATGAGCGAGCGAACGTCGTCAACTGGCAGACACTGGTGCCTACTGGGATGTCGGCAAACTACCCTTATCTAACTCAGGAGGAGGATGGGGTCATCTTCGCTGCTGGTGATACGTCTAAGCATGACATTTACACATTGGAGTTTGCTGCCAGTGACCAAGAGATTACCACGTTCCGATTAGAGGCTTTACCAGATGCGCGCTTGCCGGGCGATGGGCCAGGCATGACCTACTACGAAGGCACAGAAGGGGATTTCTTTCTCACAGAGTTCGTTCTGGAGGATTCTGACGGAATCGGCCGCTCGTTTGCGGGGGCTTCGGAGACCTATGGAAAGAATCGGTTTGGAAGCAGCCGCGTGGCAGCAGAGCTAGCGACGGATGGGGATCTTCAGTCTGGATGGTCTGTCAGTGGTGCAGAAGGTTCTAGACACGTCGCCGTGTTTCATTTGAAAGAGCCGCTTGCGGCAGGTTCGCCATTCACGCTGACCATGCATTTCGGTCGTCACTACGCGAGTTCACTTGGAAAGTTTCGGCTGAGTGCGGCAACTGTGTCTGAGTTCGTCGTGGCGTCTGTCCTGTCGCCAGAGGAGTCTGTTGCGATTATGGGAGAGTCTCCCGATGCAAACACGCTCGTGCGAAAGGTTTTCCTCATGCGGACACCGGAGTTGAAGGACGCGCGTTCAGAAATCCTGAAGTTGCAGCGCCCAAACAAAGGAACGAGCACATTGGTCATGCGAGAGCGGCCTCTAGGCCAAACGCGTCCCACATTCCTCCACAACCGCGGTGAATTCACTCAACCAACTGAACGAGTCTCTCCGCGCTTGCCTGAAGCGCTAATTGCCGAAAACATGCCCCAACCTTCGGACAGGTTGGAGTTTGCTAGGTGGTTGGTTTCTCGTGAGAACCCGTTGACTGCGCGAGTCGTGGTTAACCGTCAGTGGGCGGCTTTTTTTCGAACAGGCCTGGTTCGCACCTTAGATGACTTTGGCATGCAAGGGGAGTTGCCCAGTCATCCTGCATTACTCGATTATCTTGCCGTCGAGTTTATGGAAAGCGGTTGGTCGATGAAAGCGCTTCATCGTCTCATGGTGACGAGTGCGACGTACCAACAGTCGTCTCAGATTCCTGAACCTTCTACCAAAGAACGTGACCGACGTTTGTTGCGGGTCTTTTCGCGAACTCGTCTAGAAGCAGAGATCATTCGGGACGCTTCGCTTGCCGCTTCAGGGCTTCTCCAAACGGAGATGTATGGGCCGCCTGTGCGCCCTCCGCAGCCTGACTCTGCTCAAGGGGCGAACTATAAGCGATCGACCTGGAAAGCAAGTGAGGGTGCCGATCGCTTCCGACGTAGCCTTTACACCTATCAGAATCGCACAGCACCGTTTGCGATGTTCACGACTTTTGATGCGAGTTCAGGTGAAGCCTGTGTGGCCAAGCGTGATGTGTCTAACACTCCGTTGCAGGCATTGACCCTCATGAACGATCCGATGTTCGTCGAGATTGCCGTGGCCTATGGCAAGCGGATGGCGTCGGTTGAGGGAGAGGTGTCTGTAAAGATCGTTAAAGGGTTCCGCTGGTTGCTGACGCGCCTGCCAGAACCTGATGAAGTTCGCCTCTTGAAAGAATTCCATGAGAAGCATGATGATTGGACGGCTCTCGCCCGCGTCATCCTCAGTCTTGACGAAGCGATCACCAAAAACTAGCCCCATGTATCTATCTGATCCCAGGAACCAGATTTCCCGCCGTTACTTTCTTGGAGAGTGCGGTATCGGGCTTGGCAAGATGGCGGCTGCTGGCCTCCTAACGAATGCTTTTACCGAGTCGGCTGTTGCCACTGGTGCGCTTGCCTCGAAATTTCCGCATCATCCGCCCAAAGCGAAGGCGGTCATCCATCTCTTTATGGCTGGAGCGCCCAGTCAATTGGAGCTCTTTGATCCCAAGCCGACGCTTTCACGTCTGGAGGGCAAGCCACTGCCAAAGTCGGTCATTGGTGACCAACGTTATGCCTTCATTCAACCGGATGCAGCAGTCATGGGACCGCAGTTTGATTTCGCTCGCCACGGTAAATCAGGCACTGTGCTCGGTTCTCCATTGAAGCATTTGAGTAAGGTGGTAGACGATCTGTGCTTTGTGAAGTCTGTGACCACGGATCAGTTTAATCATGCGCCGGCCCAAATCTTCTTTAATACGGGTTTCTCTCAGCCCGGTAGACCTTCGATAGGATCGTGGGCTCTCTATGGACTGGGATCGGAGACGCAGGATCTTCCCGCGTTTGTAGTGATGAGCACCGGAGGCGGATTGAGTGGAGGAACCTCACTTTGGTCGAGTGGGTTTCTTCCAACGACCTACACAGGCGTGCAGTTTCGTAATGGAAGTGAGCCGATTCTTAACGTTTCGACACCGGAGAGGTTTAACGAAAGTGTTCAGCGAGATACATTCGATCTCGTGAACAAGCTTAATGAAAGGCGGCTTTCGGATATCGGTGATCAAGAGATCGCGACCCGCATGGCTTCCTATGAAATGGCTGCTCGTTTACAGACGTCGGCACCTGAGCTGCTCAATCTGTCGGGGGAGACCAGAGAAACCATCGAACTCTATGGTTGCGAGCCGGACAAGCCGTCGTTTGCGCGTGCGTGTTTGTTAGCGCGTCGTATGGTGGAGCGGGGTGTGCGTTTTATCAATATCTATCACTCTGGTTGGGACGCGCATAGCAATGTTCGCGGAAACACGTTGGACAAGTGTCGAGAGACAGACCAGGCGACGGCAGCGCTCATCCTCGATCTCAAGCGTCAGGGACTTCTTGAGGATACGTTGGTCGTCTGGGGTGGTGAGTTTGGCCGCACGCCTATGGTTGAGAACAATCCGGCACTTGGTCGCAGCGCGGGAAGGGACCATCACCCGCAGGCCTATACCATGTGGATGGCCGGTGGTGGAATCAAACCGGGGATGACTTATGGAGAAACCGATGAATTTGGATTCCATATTACGGAGAATCCGGTGCACGTTCACGACATCCAAGCGACGATTCTTCACCAACTTGGGTTTGATCACGAACGTCTGACCTACCACCACGCCGGACGTGACTTTAGACTAACGGACGTTCACGGGCACGTCGTGCGAGACTTGCTGGCATGAGTTCTCCAGGTCCTCTGCGACCTTTGGAAGAACTGGAGCCTATTCCAGTTTTAGAGTTTCGTCCTGAGTCGTCGGAAGTTTCCACGGAGTCCTAGGAGCAGGAGACCAAGAGGGGGCGGCCAATATCGTAGCGGTGGCTGTGCTTTGCCATTCCATTTGCAGTGTCTATCCTTGCTTAGGCGACCGTGCGCATCACCTGGACGGAATCTCGGAATTCTGGTGATTCCGTGCCTTTGGATAAATTCCCATCGCCGCCGTCAAGTAGTCCACTGATCCCGGTTCGGCACGAAGCTGAGATGCTTATCAAAGTCTACTGGCAGATGGACACTTTAGAGAGGCTCGTGAAGACGGTCCATCAACCCGATCGTATCGGTTCTTTGGCGGATCCGTATCCATTGATGCCTAGAGCTTTCGGTAGCCTGGCTCGACATCGGTAAGGAGAGGTGACCTATCATGTTGCTCAGGCCCTGACAACAGAGGGAGAGGAAGAAATCTTTGTGCTGCTACAGACCTCGCGACAGACTCCTAGACTGACGGCCATGTTTTGACACAGCACTCGGGCGTGGGAGTCCTGGTAGATTGAATGGACTGTCTTTCCTATCCAATTCTCCATTTCGATCTTACATCTAGTCGTCTTAATCCCTTCCTCCACAGTCCATCGCTCGTGGTAGAGTGCCTTGAATTCTTCTCCCGGGTACTCTTGGCTATCCACCAAGTTCGTCAACAGCACCTCCACCTCTGCGGTATCCAGCTCGACCCGCACGAATCGCAGGCGACAGCTCTTGGTTAGCTCAATACCATAGCCTCTAAATTCCTGGACCACCTCGTCGCTGAAATGATAGTCAAAACTCTCCTCTTGTGCCCTGCTCTTCACGAAGGCCTGTGCGTTTCTATAGCGTCGCACGGGCACTCGAATGACAAAGTGCAAGTCTTACGCCAATGACTCTAGGGGCGCTGTAGCCACGATCATAGATAACGCAGTCTTCCTCCCAAACACGCTCCCCTAGAAGTTCGCGAGCGTGAGTGAGCTTGCTCTGCTCATAGGGCGAGATCGTCGCGGCTACAACCAGATTGCTGCGTATCTCGTAAAGATAGCTCATGCGAGCAAGCGGTGGCGA
>JAACDM010000580.1 GCA_009936795.1 Verrucomicrobiaceae bacterium
CCGACTCGGAAATCTTGCCCTTGAACCAAACGGATCTGAGGTTGGGAGAAATTATCATCAGCTGTACTTTCTTTCCTAACTCGGTTGTCCTACACTGACGACTCTTCTTTGACATGAACTTCTCCATCCGCGCCACGCTTGTACTTCTTGCCCTTGCAATCAGCAGCGCGGCCCAAAACCCGCTAGCAGAACCACTGCCGAAGCCTCCTATCGGCCTGTCTGGCAAGGAAGTCGTCGTGGTGAACGTCACCAACGGCCTCGCGAAAAGCAATGCCGAAGAGGCCCTCGAAATCATCGAAGAACTCGACGTCGCGCGAACTGAGGCGGTCATCATTCAGATCCATTGCCTGATGGATACGAACTGGGAAGAGATCAATTTGATCATGGGTGGTCTGGGAAATCTGAAGATCCCAAGTTATGCCTTTGTAGACAGCATGGCGGTCGATGCCGGTGCTTTGCTTTCATTCGCGACGGACAAGATTTACATGGCACCGGCCAGCATCATCGGCGGCAGCCCGATTCTCGGCTCTGGGAACATGAAGGCGAAGCTAGCCTCGTTCAATCTCGCCACAGCGCGCTCCGTTGCAATGAGTAAGGGACGGGACCCACAACTGGTCGAAGCCATCTGGAATGAAGACCTCGAAATTCGACTGGGAGATGAGGTGCTTTCAAAGAAGGGCGAAACCCTCATGGTCGAAGCTCAAGACGCTGTCCGGGTTCACGAGGGCAAGCCCTTCTTGGCAGAGGCACTCGTGGTCGATGTCCATGCCTTGAAAGAGCATGCAGGCCTAAAAGGAGGCCTAAGATTTACGAATGCCCTTGACCCTAAAACCATTAGTGAAGATTCTGCCTTAAATGCCTTAAAAACGAAAGAGGAATCCTATTCAGGAAACGTCGTTGTTATTGAGGTTGGCAAGCGAGATTTGATCAACTCTGCGCGCTTCGATTACATGGGTCGGGTCCTGGCCAAGGCTGAGCGTGAGAACGCTTCAGCGGTAATCCTTGATTTGAATACGCCCGGCGGACTTGCCTTCCAAACCGGCGAGATCATGATGCGGTCCTTGGCTAAGATGAGCGTGCCCACTTATGCCTATGTGAATCCGTCAGCCGTATCGGCAGGCGCACTCATTGCACTGGCTACTGATGACATTTACATGAGCCCAGTCAGCGCCATTGGAGCAGCGGCTGTCGTGACGTCATTTGGCGAACTCGACAAGGACATCGAGAAGAAGATCACCTCCATTCTCGTGCCGCTCTGTCGTTCGGTAGCGCGCAACAATGGACACGACCCGGATTATGCCACCAAATTCATGATTCCTGAAAAAGAGGGGGCTGGTGAGTTGGTCGAAGAAGGGAAGACCGAAGACGACGAGTCGCTTGTCGTGCAGAAAGAAGAGGATGGCACCTTCAAGCTCAAGGTGAAAGACGAGGACGATGTCGGCTCACTGCTCAGCCTAGCCGCGCAGGAGGCGCTCAAGCCTTGGCGTGATGCCGAGCCTCTAGCCAAAGGAATCGCCACCTCGATTGAGGACCTGATCAAACAAGAGGATCTTAAGGGGCAGGTCATCATCGCGAAACCTCTGGGTTTCGAGTTACTCGCTCAGTGGGTCACCAGATTCTCAGCATTGCTTCTGTTAGGGGCTTTCATTGCCGCTCAGTTCGAACTTCGCATGCCCGGATTCGGCGTGTTTGGGTTCACGGCACTCGGACTATTCGGACTCTTCTTCTTTGGCCACTATGCGGCCGGCAAATTGATCGGATTCGAGATGGTCGCCTTGTTTCTGCTGGGCGTTGGGTTGATCATTGCCGAGTTCGCTTTCTTCCAAGGCACCCTCGTCGCAGGCTTGCTTGGCTTTGTCTGTATCCTCGCCTCTCTCATCTACACGATGGCAGATCCGCTTGTGTTGCCTACAGGAGAGATTTCCACCTGGAAGCTCGATGTCGATAGCCTTGGCACTTCATTCTGGAATCTCACCTTGGCCCTTGGCGGTGCTATCGGGATCGGCCTCCTCATGGCTCGGTTTCTTCCAGAGAGCAGACTGTTCGATCGACTCGTCCTACAAACGGCCTCCGCTCCGACAGGAAGTGGTATCGACCATGGACTTGGCGAGTCCAGCCAGACCGATTCGCTGGTCGGTAAGACTGGTCAAACACTCACGCCGCTACGCCCCTCGGGCACTGCCATGATCGCCGATGAGGCACGTGATGTGGTCACTGACGGCGAGTTCGTCGATGCTCAGGAAACGGTTAAAGTGGCCGTCGTTGAGGGCTCCAGAATCGTGGTTCGGCCTGTCTCTGAGTCCTAAACTGTTAAGTCTACGGGGGATACTTAAGATATACTAATATGTTCACTTTCTACTTCCTATTTACGAGAAAGTTCGCATGATAGGCACGCAACATATTGGGAGCTGATGTGAGACAAGGCACAAGATGTAGTGGTTAACCCTCAATTACCTCTCAAAATCGCTCAATTTTAAATAATCAATAGTAAACAGACTGATCCCTCTTAATTATGGAGACTACCTTTACCATCGGAAACAAATCCTTCGTTTTAGACGAGGACAAAGCGGAGGAAGCCTTCGCTGCCAAACGCGTCATCAACGGTCGCCATACCATGGCGTTCAACCTCCTGCCGTTGAAGTATCAGTGGGCCTACGACATCTACCGCAGCATGAAGGCCAACCACTGGGAGCCTGAAGATGTCCCCATGCAGAAAGACATTGAGCAGTGGCAGTCTGATCAACTCTCTGAGCAGGAGCGCTGGATCATTCGTATGGGCATCGGTTACTTCTCCGCAGCGGAAGGGATCGTCGGTGACAACGTGCTCCACGTGGTTCGCGAAATGGTCACCGCGCCTGAGCTCAAGCTCGTGTTAGGTCGTCACGCGCACGAAGAGAATATTCATGCGGACAGCCTGCTCTACATGATCAGTTCCTTAGGAATCAATCCGCATGAATGTGAGGCCATGTTCGAGCAGATCCCAACGATCCTTCGAAAGAACGAATTCGTGACCAAAGTCTCTCAGAGCTTGCGACGAGAGACAGACCTAACAACGGTCGAGAACAAGCAGCTCCTGGCCAAGAACATCTTCGTCTTCGGCCAGTGCATGGAAGGCACGCAGTTCTACGGTCTCTTTGGAATGATCTTGAGTCTCTATCGTCAAAATAAGTTCCCCGGCATCGGGCAGATGTTCCGCTACACCCTCCGTGACGAATCGAATCACATCGAAGTCTTCCGCAATCTCTTCATGGATCTGATCGAAGAGAATCAGGAGATCTGGAACGCCGATTTCCGTGAGGAGCTGCGCGAACTCATGCGAGAAGCCGTCCGGCTGGAGAAGGAGTTCATCGAAGATTGTCTCCCAACCAATGCGGTTGGCCTCAGTTCTGGGGAGTTCACCCAGTACATCGATTACATTGCCGACCGCCGTCTCGTCGGGGTGGGTTTGGAGCCCCTCAATTCTGGAGTCGAGAATCCCCTTCCTTGGCTGGCCGAACTCATGGACATCAGTAAGGAACAAAACTTCTTTGAAGGTCGCGTTACTGAGTACCAGAAGGCCTCCGCACTCGAAGCCGTCAGCGATGACGACCTGTAGTTAGGTTACGTGCTTTTTGAAAGTAGTAATCTGCTAGAACGAAGTCTCCAATGACTACCCGACAATCGCGTTCCACATTTGTCGCCCCCACTCGCCTGATCCGTTAGACCTTTCCAAAACAACTTACACAAACACTTTCCACCGCGACAATAGTCATGATTAACAAAGAATTCGTTGAAAGAGATCTTCAATTGAA
>JAACDM010000089.1 GCA_009936795.1 Verrucomicrobiaceae bacterium
CTTCTTAAACGTGCGAGGCGAGCCCATGAGCACGGCGCTGTCGGGCTTGATGAAAGCGAATCGCGCTTTATCGAGAATCGATTTGGGCAGCTTCTGGCCGTGGAGTTCGTTTAGCTTGGGCTTGGGGTCAAAGAGGTCAATGTGTGAGGGAGCCCCCGCCATGAAGATGAAGATACAGGCCTTGGCTTTAGGCGAATTGTGCGGCCTGAGCGCGGCGAGTTGGTCTGCGTGCGAAGCTGTGGCGGCATTGAGAACGCCGTCATCCGATAGCATGGAGCCAAGCGCTATGCCGCCGAGACCACTTGCCGAGGTGGTGAGAAATTCCCGTCGCGTTCGGGTAATGTGAGAATGATATGGATTCATCTTTGGTTCCTAGTTACGCGTGAGAAACTCGTCGAGATTGAGCAGGATACGGACAGTGGCTGTCAGGGGCGCTTGTTCCGGAGCCTTGGGGGACAGTTTCTCGGCATCTTTGGGATTTTTCCTATAGTAGTCGGTTGACGTTTTTAGCAATCCCTCGAGTTGCTGGACTTCCTCTTTCAAAGGCGAGCGAGATAGGCAGTGGCGGAAGGCGCTTTCCAATGGCTGTCCGTCTTTGGCTACGCGCTTTGCCAGGGCTCGAGCTGCCTCTGTGAAAGTGTCGTTGTTTAGGGTGATGAGCGCGGCGAGCGGCGTGTTGGAACGTGTTCGCTTGATACAGGTCACGTTTGAGTCAGGGCAATCAAACGTGATGAGATTCGGGTGCGGTGCGGTGCGTTTGAAATAGGTGTAGAGGCCACGGCGGTACTTATCGTCTCCTGGGCTAACCTTCCATTTGAAGGCGGAGTTGTAGTTCACATCGGAAACTCCGGCTGGCATTGCAGGGAAGACGCTGGGACCACCAAGCTTCGCGGTGAGCACGTCTGCAACGCCGAGCGAGAGGTCTCGGACGATCTCGGCTTCGACTCGGAATCGGTTCTGGCGTGCTAGTAATCGGTTCTTTGCGTCAATTTCTGATAGATCAAGGCGATGATTCGAAGATTGTCGATAAGTGCTAGAAAGCACGATGGTCTTGATCAGTGCTTTACGAGACCAGCCTCGGTCGATCAACTCAGCTGCTAACCAGTCTAGCAGTTGGGGGTGCGAGGGGCGTTCACCCCGCACTCCAAAGTCATTCAGTGTGGCGACGAGTCCTTCGCCGAACAAGTGGGCCCAGAGATGGTTGACGAGGACGCGGGGTGGAAGGGGGTTTTCACCACTAACAAGCCAACGAGCGAAATCGAGCCGGTCGCCGTCACTTCCTGACCGATGCGTGACCGATGGTAGGGAAGCAAGCGTGCCAGGCTGGACTTGATCTGTGGGCTGCTTAAACTCGCCTCTTCGGAGCACATGGGATTGTCGCCGATCCTTCCGGCGCTCATGCAAGACGCGAATCTTCAATTCTGAGTCTTCTGCTGGAATCGTCGTCTCGTCGCCATTGTTGAAGTAGGCGAAGAGTTGATAATACTCATGGTGCGTGATCTCGTCGAATTTGTGGGTGTGGCAGCGAGCGCAGGTTAAGGTGAGTCCCATCCATGCGGCCCCTACGGTTTCCACACGGTCCATCACCGCAGCGATACGCCATTGCTCTTGATCTGTGCCGCCTTCCGTGTTGGTGAGCGTCTGCCGATTGAACGCGGTCGCGAGATGTTGCTCATGAGTGGGGGAGTCTAACAAATCACCTGCGAATTGCTCGATTGTGAACTGATCGAACGGCATGTCTTGATTGATCGCGTTGATGACCCAATCACGATACTTCCAGGCATCTGGTCGCCCATTATCTTTCTCGTAGCCATCGCTGTCAGCGAAGCGAGCGATGTCTAACCAATGCCGTCCCCAGCGTTCGCCAAAGTGGGCGCTTGCGAGGAGGTTATCGACGAGTCGGGCGTAGCCAGCGTTGCGGTTCTCCGCCATAGCTTCTTTGTAAATGTCGACCTGCTCTGTCGACGGTGGCAAGCCGATGAGGTCATAGTAGAGTCGGCGAATGAGCGTGATGGAGTCTGCTTCTGGCGAAGACTTGATGCCCTCGTCATCGAGTCGAGCGGCGACAAAGGCATCGATAGGGTTCTGAATACTAGAAGCCTCGTTTGTTGTGGGTGGTGCAGGACGATACAAGGGCGTGTAAGCCCAGTGTCGTGGCCAGTCAGCACCTTCGTTGATCCATTGCTTGAGCAAGGCCTTCTCGCCGCTGGTCAATGGCTCTGCCTTGCCGGAAGGAGGCATGACCGTGTCCGGGTCGGTGTGATGTGTCCTAGCGATGATCTCAGAATCGTTGGCCATTCCTGGAACAATGGCGATCTTGCCAGACTTGAGCGTCACTTGTGCGGACTCCAGGTCAGTAAGGCGGAGACCTCCCTTGGCGTCGTCGGGTCCGTGACAGAGGGTGCATTTCTCTGAGAAAATCGGACGGATATCACGAGAGAAGTCGACTGGCGCTGCCCAGCTGTGTGCGGCAGCGACGATGAGAACGATGCTGAGATGGATGGAAAAATGCATCACCAGGATAGATTAGTGAAGGCTACCGTGCTTGCCAAGCCTCGAACTCTTTGGCCAGCCACGTGCCCCACGTGCCATACCAACTGTAGCCATTGCGGCGCTCATGTTCAATTTCTGCGAGGCTCGCTTTCTTCACGCCATCGCGCCCGCAGAAGAAGGGGCGTTGCGTTTCGAGATCGTAGAACCTGCCCCAAAGTGGTGGAGCGTTCTTGTCCTCGACGACGACGCGGTCATCGTCGCGTTTCTCCAAACGAATGCCTCTGATTTTGGAAGACTCGAACCACTGAACACCTGCCTTGATGGCTTCCGAAACTTCAGGAGAGGGGGAGGGGAGCTTCATGAGAAAACTGAGGATGCCGGCACTTTCTCCACCGCTGAATGACGGCAGCTCGTAACTTCGTGCGCCGACGGGTGCGAGCGTGTCGCGATGATGCTGAGCGCACCAGACGGTGCGTTTCCCTTCGAAGACGATTTGGCAAGCGAGAATACAGGAAATCCCTCGTTTGATGACTTCATCTGCCAGCGTTCGCTGCTTCTGGCTAACGAAAGCGTAGGTGTCCTCGGTAGCGACTGCTTGAAGGAACTCTAGCAAATGAATTATGGTGCCATCGTTAAAGGTGATGTGACGATCATAGCCCTTAGCTCCAGGGGCACGCTGCGGCCATCCGCCGTTGTCATACTGGGTCTCGAGAATGTGCTCTAGGCCTCGGAGGAAGGCCCGCTTTGTTTCGGGCACCTTGGTGGCAGTGTAGGCCTTGGCTAGGAAACGCAGCTCAGTAGTGGTCGCGCTATTGTCAAACGTGCCACGGCTGGCCTTGTCTTTCTCTGAAAGGGCGGACGTCGTGTCTCGGTTCTTTGGCCAGTCGCCATGGTTGGTTTGCCAAGCTAGCACATTGCTGGTGACAGTGAGGCCCTCATCGCTCTGAAACCACGTTCCTGGTTTCTTCAACAGGTCTCGGACCGGCGAAGCGGCCTGACATTGCAGCGCGAGTAAAAGGAGCAGGGGCGCGGTTCTCATGGTGCTATTGGCGCTTCTGAGCGAACATCCATTTGTGGACTTCCTCATCATTGTAGACTTGCCCAGCAATGCCGTGATCTCCGTCGGGAAACTCGGTGTACTTCACTTCGGCCCGTGCTTTTTTCAAGGCCTCGACCATTTTTTGACTCTGTTCGACTTTCACCGTGGGATCCTTGGCTCCGTGAAAAACCCAGACCGGCACCTTCTTGTAGTCGCGTGCGGCCGAGGGATTGCCACCTCCGGCGATGGGCACTGCTGCAGCGAACATCTTCGGTTCGCGGCCTAACAAATGAAAGGTGCCGTAGGCACCCATGGAATAGCCTGTGATGTAGACACGTTTCTCATCGATCGGCAGACTCTTGATAAGATCTTCGGCGATCTTGACGACAGACTGACCATTCTTGCCGCTCCAAGTCTCGTCTTTTTTGGGCGCTTGCGGGGCGATGATAAAGCAACGTCGATCGCGATAATTCTTAGAATTAGCGAATGTGTCTGCAGACCACGGCTTCGCCCCGGTCATGACGTCGCCATTCTTACCGTGCAGGTAGATGACCAAGGGAAAGCTCGTTGGCGCGTTTGATAGACCAGGTGAGGCTCTGAGCAGTTTCCGTTCTCCGTAAAACCGGAACTTCAACCCCTCGCTCTCGTGGCGTTCCCAATTACCCGTAACGAGTTTCACGAGCGGATCTGACTTATCGACTTCCTTGTTAGAACCAGCTGAAATCTCAATTCCCGCCTTGTCCGCATTCTCTTTCAGCCATGTTTGATCGGCTTCGGACAGTTTATCGACAGGCAGTGTGAATGAGCGGCCATCATTGCGGCGCTTGATCGTGACGTTGCCATCACTTACACTAAGAAATTCTGCGAGTAGCGTGCGTCCGTCTGCAGAGGTCCACTGACGAAACTCTGCCTTTGAGCTGGCGAGCGTCAGTGCGAAAGCGAGGATGAGAAGGCGCTTCATGGCAAGTAGTTTAGCCATGGAGGAACCGAGAAGGAAGTCTCTTTATTTCCTGCTATTTGCTCATCTCGAGCATTCGAAGAATGGGCTCCTCAGCCCGTTTGCGAACCTCTTCATCCATGGTCACCTGGGGACTGAGGTTCAGGAGGCAATCATGAAGCTTCTCCATGGTGTTCATTTTCATGTAGCGACAGTCTGAGCAATTGCACTTGTCGGTTGGGCCCGCGATGAGGTTCTTATCGGGCGCTTCTTTGCGCAGGCGATGGATCATGCCGGATTCTGTCACGACGATGATGTTCTTTGCTTTGCTATTTTTACAGAAAGTGACCATCTTTTCCGTCGAGCAAACTTCATCGGCTAGCATGCGCACCGAATAGGTGCATTCAGGATGGGCCACGACTACTGCGTCTGGGTGTTCCTCCTTGATGCCAGAAATACTATCACGCGTAAACTCGACGTGCACATAGCAGGCCCCTTCCCACAGATCCATCTTGCGCCCGGTCTTCTCAATGACCCATGCGCCGAGATTCTGATCAGGTACAAAGAGGATGTTCCGATCCTTGGGCACTTGTTCCACAAGCTTGACCGCATTACCACTCGTGCAGATGAGATCGGACAATGCCTTCACCGCTGCACTGCAGTTGATGTAGGCCATGACATAGTAGTTCTTGTCTTTATGTTCTTCGAGGTATCTCTCAAGAGCTGGGCCAGGGCAGGCCTGTTCCAGGGAGCAACCCGCGTCTTTGTCAGGAAGGACCACGGTCTTTTCCGGATTGATGATCTTGGCTGTTTCCGCCATGAAGTGAACCCCGCAAAACGCGATGACCTCGGCATCCGTTTCTTTGGCCTTGTAGGCTAGACCTAACGAGTCCCCGACATAGTCGGCAATGTCTTGGATAGGACCCACCTGATAGTTGTGCGCGAGGATGATCGCGCTGCGTTCCTTTCTGAGGCGCTTGATTTCGGATTCGAGATCGATGGGAGAAGCGATGGTGGCCATGGTAATCTATTTCTAGTCTTCGTAGAGGACCTACGATCCCAGAAGGGCACTTGCCAAGGCACAAGTTCGCCTTTGCGAGCGAATTTCCCGTGGACAAGCCCCGACTCCGAGCCGTGGAATACCCATCATGGACGCCCTGCAACAAGAGATCCTCGACATGGGAAAGCGTGCGCGAAAAGCCGCTCTCGCCCTTGCAACCCTGACGACTGCGCAGAAAAACGCCATTCTGCTCTCGATGGCAGATGGGTTGGTTACCTGCCAGGCGGCAATCCTCGAAGCCAATACCAAAGATCTTAAGGCGGCTGAGGAGAACGGACTCAACACAGCGATGATCGATCGACTCCGCCTCGATGCCCCTCGCATTGAAGCCATTGCCGATGGTATTCGTCAGGTAGCCGCATTGCCTGATCCAGTGGGTGAGACTTTGGACGAATGGGATCGTCCTACTGGGATTCACATTGTGAAGAAACGTGTGCCGATCGGTGTCATTGGCATCGTCTACGAATCTCGTCCCAACGTGACAAGCGATGCGGCAGTCCTTTGCTTCAAGTCTGGCAATGCGACCATCTTGCGTGGCGGTAAAGAAGCGATTCACTCTAACGGTGCCATTGCAGATGCTCTCGATTTCGGTGGGCGGGAAGCAGGCATGCCCGAAGGGGCTATTCAACTCATTCGAACGCCTGACCGTGCGACGGTCCGTTATCTTTCGGAAATGGATCAGTATTTGGATCTCATCATTCCACGCGGAGGGAAGGGGCTTATCGAGACCGTTGTGTCATTGGCGAGGATGCCAGTAATCAAACACTATGACGGTATCTGCCACGTCTATGTGGACAAAGATGCTGATCTCGAGATGGCCAAGGCCATTGCCGTCAATTCCAAGACGCAGAAGCCTAGCGTCTGCAATGCCCTCGAAACGTTGTTGGTACATCGTGATGTGGCTGAATCATTTTATGCGGATGGTGGGCAGGCGCTCCTAGATGCGGGCGTCACCCTTCGTGGGGATGCTACATTGGAGAAGGTGCTATCTGGAAAGGTGGAGCAAGCTACGGAGGACGACTGGACTGCTGAATACCTTGATCTCATTCTTGCCGTGAAGACCGTAGAGTCGATTGATGACGCCATCGATCACATCAACACGTTCGGCTCGCGTCACAGTGACTGCATCGTGACCAGAGACGCCGATCTCGCAGAGCGCTTTCTCAACGAGATCGACTCTGCGGCCGTGTTCTGGAATACATCGACGCGTTTCAGCGACGGGGAAGAGTTTGGCTTTGGAGCAGAAATTGGTATTAGCACGGACAAGCTCCATGCACGCGGTCCCATGGCATTGCCTGAATTGACTTCCTACAAATACCTGATCACCAGTGATGGGGTTGTGCGCGGTTAGCTGCGGCTTCCCGGAGAATGGGATTGGATTTGAGTGACGGTGAGCAGAATCGATGAAAGCGCTTCTAGATGATATCACGAAGTTTGATGTTGACGCTATTGTGAATGCCACCAACTCGTCGCTAACAGGGAGAAGCTGCGTCGATGGCGCGATTCATTTGGCTGATGGAATAGAGCATGTCCATAAAATGCAGACTCCTGGGAGGCTGCAAGGCGGGGTAGGCTAAGTTGGCCCAGGCCTATAAGCATCCAGCTAAATAAGGCGTTCCCACCGCGGGCCCTATTTGGAATGGTGGTAGTGAGAATAAGGACGACTTGCTAGGATCCTGCTATGTGGGGTCTTTGAAGATCGCCGAGAACTATAACGACATTGCGTCGATTGCTTTTCCCTACATTAGCACGGGCAACTTCAGCTTTCCGCCTGATCGAGCAGCGACGATTGCAGTGGATGCTTGTAAGGAAACGGTCCTAGATACCGTCTTCTGCTGTTTCTCGGAGAGAGCCCCAAAACGATATCTTGCGTTGATA
>JAACDM010000581.1 GCA_009936795.1 Verrucomicrobiaceae bacterium
ACCTTTCGAATTTTACCTTGCAGTGGTCGCTCTTTGGCGAAGCCCTCCACGAAAGCACTCACCACAAGGGTGGGCATGCCATGCTGATGTCGCTGCGAAAGACTAGTGGCAAGGTTTCGCTGCACCACAACTTGCTGTTCAGCAGTCGCAATCGACATCCAACCTTGGGCGGGGATCCAAACGGCCAAGCGCTGTTCGACTACCGCAACAATGTCATCTACAATTGGGAGGGATCGATGAATCTCGGAATTGGTCGGTTCAATATCATCAACAACTACTACCGTCCTGGACCTAACACAAACGTTAAAGAAGATCGGTTTCCGATTCGGCCAACAGTCAAGGTAGATGAGTCTACGTTCGGCTACCTGAGCGGCACGGTCTTTGAATGGAACGACGTTTGGAGTAAGGACAACCGCTTGGCCATGCAGTGGGGAGTGAGAGACGAAGGCTATCCTGGGAATGTGCCGAAGGATTCGTCCTGTTTGTCGAACCAGCCCGTTGCCCAAACGGATCGACCCACGACGCAACCAGCAAAAGAGGCTTACGCGCAAGTGTTAGAAAAAGCCGGTGCCTCCCTCGTTCGCGACGCGGCAGATCAACGCGTGATCCAGGGCGTCCTTGATCGCACCCATCGTCGAATTGATTCTCAGAAGGACGTTGGTGGATGGCCGAAGCTGCAGTCCAAACTTGCTCCCGCTGATAAGGATCGCGACGGCATGCCCGACCAGTGGGAAAGCGATCATAATCTCGATCCTATGGATGCAGAAGACCGCAATGGCGATCGGAACAGCGATGGCTATACCAACCTCGAAGAGTATTTGAATGCGCTCATTGAATCGAGCGATCCGTCTTGATGACAAAGGAGCGTTGAACTGTGAAGTTACGTTAACAGCAGATTCTTGTCTGCCGGGCGTCCAACGAAAAGCAAGGATTCTTCAGTTGGTTCAACTTGCGCTCTATCAATCAACTGATTTCCCTATGATTAGGCTTTTCGCGTTTCAATTCCTTTGCCTATTCCGGTTCAGCATCACTGCCGCTCTGACTCTTACAGTCAATGCAGTACGAGCCGAGGATTTTCGCGTCACTGGTTTCAAAGACGAGAGCGCCGTTCCTCCCATTTGGAAAATGTGGGGTGGAGCCTCGACGACTTTCACTTGGCATGGGGACGACGCGGATGGGGAGGCGAACTCCGGGTCGCTCAAGCTCACTCTTGGGTTCGATAAAGATCTCGATGACAATCAGTATGCGATTGGCATGGTACTTGGAGGGAAGGACGATTGGAACAAAGACGTCATAAAGAGCGCGGATAATTATGCCAAGCTCGCCTTCGACATTCGGTGGAATGAACAGTCGACTGTGAGACTCGGCGATTACAACAACAGTGGAGGTGATCCTGGCTTCTACCTTGGGTTAGCAACTCCAGATTGGGAGAAGACTTGGCTTGAAGGGCCAAAACTAACTAAAGAGGGTTGGCAGCATGTGGAGGTTGAAATTCCTGTTGGGACGGATGATTTCCCTGGCATTATCTTTAAGAAATGGACGCCCGGCGGTGGTGATAAGACCGGCCTGACCGGAGTGGTTTCGATCTCGATCGATAACGTGACGTTGATTGAAGCTGATGGCGAGACGGAACGCCCGCCAGCCGAGTTGACGCCAGAACGACTGGAGAAGATGAAAGTTGAGAAGCTTTACGCAGTTCTTTGCGCCCAGTGTCACGGAACGAGGTTGGAGGGTGGATTGGCTCCCTCGTTTCTCGATGGCGACTGGAAACACGGCAGTTCCGACGCCGAAATCGTACAAACGATCACCAAGGGAAACCTTGAGTTTGGGATGACACCATGGGAACACGTTCTCACAAAGAACCAGATTCACGCCATGGTCGTCTTTCTGCGAGAGAAAGAGGGTGAATCTCTGAACAAAGGGATCTCATTTCCAAGGCCTGAGCCTGGCAAGTTCACCACGACCGATCGCGCCAGTTATAAGATCGAGCGAGTAGTCGAAGAAGGCCTTGAAAAGGCTGGGCCATCGCCTTTCTGCCAGATGGCCGCAAGCTTGTGACTGAACATGCTGGCGCCCTGCGTCTCATTACCGCCGATGGCAAACTCCACGCGGAGCCTATCATAGGCACGCCTGAGGTGATTCAACACGGTCAGGGCGGTCTCATGGAGGTCGCCGTCCATCCGAACTACCAAGAGAATGGTTGGATCTACTTGGGCTTTGCCGATGGCTGGTGGGAGAAAGCGGAAAGCAAGAAAGGCAAGGCACACACGATCAATGCCGTTATCCGTGGTCTCATCAAAGATCATGCTTGGGTCGATCAGGAATGGATCTGGAAGGCCGACAAAAAGTTTTATGGCGACCAAGACTATCACTTTAGCACGCGTATCGTTTTTGATCAGGGCTACATCTACTTCATCGTCGGTGAGTGTGGTGGCATGAATCAGGTGCAGGAACTCACCAACCCGAAAGGGAAGATCTTCCGGCTCCACGACGATGGCCGTACGCCCGATGACAATCCGTTCGTCGACACGCCCGGTGCGATCAAAGGCATCTGGTCTTATGGGCATCGCAACGCTCAGGGACTCGCAGTCGATCCACGCGATGGCGCGATCTACAGCACAGAGCATGGCCCGCGTGGTGGTGATGAGTTGAATCACATTCTCAAAGGCCACAACTACGGGTGGCCGATCATCACTCACGGGATGAACTACGATGGGACTCCAATGACTCCCGATTCTAAGACGCACGAAGAAGGCATGGATCAGCCCATGACCTACTGGGTACCTAGCATTGCTACCTGAGGCTTGGACTTTTACAGTGGCGATAAGTTCCAGGGATAGAAGAACGACCTCTTCGTTGGAGCCCTGAAGGCGAAAGAAATCCGCCGCATTCGCATTGTCGATGGCAAGATCACCGAGTAGGAGATCATTCTTAAAGATATCGGTCGTGTCCGTGATGTTGCGACTGGTCCAGACGGCTGTCTTTACGTCATCCTCGACGGTCCACATCATGTCGCCCGCCTCGTTCCAGCTGGATAAAGATTTTCAAGGGATAGGGTTACTCTCGTCGATCAGGGGCTTGAGATAGGGCAGCGTTTGTTTGAATGACAAAGATGGTGATCGTCAAGTCGCGTCGATCCCTGTTCTGTAGGTGAAATGCCGTCAGAACGCCACGAGATCGATTGGGTCACCTTCATCATTGCTCTCGGAATTGTCCTGATGGTGGCCGCGTTGCTGGTGATCTTTCCGGCTGCGGGTAGCCAAGCGATTGATTCGCTGTTCTCGTTTCTGACGAAGAGGTTAGGCTGGCTCTACATTGCGTGTGCGCTGGGGGGATTGCTCATTCTCTTAGGTTTAGCACTGAGCCCCTTTCGAAAAATACGCTTTGGGGATGCTGATCAGGCGCCGCACTACTCAACATTCAGTTGGGCCGGGATGCTGTTCTCGACGGGTATTGGCACCGCGCTTCTCTACTGGGGAACGATCGAATGGATCGAATACTATCTGGCACCGCCGCTCGGATTGGAACCTAAGTCGCCTGAGGCGCTGCAGTGGTCAATGAGCTATGGCATGTTCCACTGGGGCATTCTCGGGTGGGTCTTCTACGCCGTGCCGACAGTGTGTCTCTGCTATAGCTATCACGTGGCGAAGCGCCCGTCACCCAGCATCGCCGAATCATGCGCGCCGCTGCTCCGCGGATACGTCCATCGGTGGCCCGGGCGACTGATCAATGCGCTCTTTATGATTGGTCTTGTTGGCACGGCCAGTACAGGCCTCGGGCTTACGACCCCACTGATTACGGAAGCCTTTGGTAGTCTCTTTGGCATTGAGTCATCATTTGGTCTCACTCTAGCCGCCATCGCACTAG
>JAACDM010000582.1 GCA_009936795.1 Verrucomicrobiaceae bacterium
AGGTCTTCGTTAGTCACGTTGACTCGCACTTTGGCCACGCGCCGCATTGGATCGATCTGTTGATCAATGTAGGCTACTCTTCCGGAGAACGCTCTTCCAGGCAGAGCTTCTACCGTGAACTCGATTTCTTGGGCAAAGTGCAGCCACTGAAGATCGGATTCAAAGGCTTCCGCATTCATCCACAAGCTCTTGAGATCAGCGACCGCGAATAGCGGCTGACCAGTCTTCACATAGTCGCCTTCGGAAACGTTGCGATGTGTCACTACGCCATCCATGGGAGCATAGAGCGTGATGTGATCCGATGGCGCCGCTTGTTTCTCGATGCCTTCAATTTGCTGTGGCGTGAGTTCCAGTAAACGTAGTTTCTCGCGAGAGCCTTCTAGTAAACGACGTTGGGTATCGATGGCGGCTGCTTGTCCGGTCTCTTTGACTCGTCGGAAACTCTGCACTGCCAGGATGAGTTCCTTCTGTGCGACTAGCAACTGCGGGCTATAGACTTCAGCGATGTGGTCGCCCTTGCTGACAAAGGTGCCCGTGTAGTCGATGTAGAAGCGATCCAATCGCCCTTCAACTCGTGCCGCGGTAATGGTCGCCCGCCGCTCGTCGTATGCCAGCTTTCCAAACAGACGAATCTTGGTATGAGCAGGCTGCCGCACTATAGGACTCACCCGCAGGTCCATGAGAGCGGCTGCTTCCGGCGTTACGGCAACTTCCCGAAGCCCGCCTCCTTCACTGCGTTGAAGCGGGATCAACTCCATCTCACAGATGGGGCAAAGCCCTGGATTGAGTTGCTGAATCTGGGGGTGCATGGAGCAAGTCCAAAGGTTCTCGCTCTTCTCACTAGAATTCGAAGTAGTCTTCTTCACGGGAAGTCCCACATACCAACCTAACAGAAACAGGCTGAGCGCCAAGATCGGGATCAAAGCAGGACGAAGCTTGTGCAAGTAATGAATCGGTTTCATGAGGACATGCGGTTCGAATTAGAGTTCGCCAGAGGCACTGTGGAGAGCCGCAGTCGCTTGGCCGAGAGAGGCGTAATTCTGTGTTTGTTGTAGTTGATAGCCTAACCATTGCCGCCAGGTGTCGAGCACTTCAAGGAAGGTCAGCCTATCCGCCGCGTAGCTTTGTATGGAGACATTGAAGGCCTGTTTCGATTCCGGCAGGATGCGTTGATCAAACAGTGCAATGAGTTCAAGGGAGGATTGTAGGCGAAGCCAGGCATCCTCGACTCGGAATCGCAGATCGGCTCGGACAGCGGCTAGTTGCGACTGCGCTTCGTCTATGCTTGCCGCCGCTTCGCGTATCTTTGCGCGTCTGGGTTTCTGCCAGAGCGGGATATTGATGCCGATGCTCGCAAAGACTTGGTCGCGGCCATTGGCCGATGGCGCCAGTCCCGAGTCCGAAACCAAAGCGTGCTGCAATCCAAGAACGAAGTTCGGATACCGGTCCAGTTCCGCAGCCTTTAAACGATGCTGTAAGGATTGGATTTGCGCCCGGCTTGACGCCACATCTGGATGAACCGTCTCCGCTTTGGCTAACAAAGCATTCAACTCACGAGTCTGTGGCGAAGCAACGTTGCTAGGAACAGGCAAGCTCGCGCCTGCTGGGCGATTGAGCAGTGCATTGAGGCTGGCTTTGGAGCTCTGCTCTCGCTGCCTGGACTGAACGAGGACCTTATCGATGTTCCCCAACTCGGTGGACAACTTTAATTGGTCTCCCTGGGACGCCTGGTTAGCCGCGACACGGGCATCGATGGTGTTTCTAACAAGCTCCAACACACTGCGACTTTGCCGAGTGATCTCCGTCGTTTTCACGGCAAGAAAGTAGCTGCAATAGGCCTGACGAATGCGCTCAGCGACCTGCAGCCGCAGCGCTTCGAGGTCGGCTAAAGCGACGGCTGCTTCCCGTCCTGCGATCTGACCTTGCTCTCGAAGTTTCCCCGGAAAGGGAATGACCTGCTCCACACCCGCCATGAAGTCCACACGGCCAGCAGCTGTCTCCGCCATGTTACCGGCGGAAATCTTAGCTTTTGGATCAGGTAAGGCAGTTACTTGGTCAACCTTTGCGGCAAGTCGCCGAACCTTCGCCTCACCTGCCCGGATACCGGGATGATATTGCATTCCTAACTGAACGAGACCTTCGGCATCAGACACTTCCACTATATAGGCTGACGGCTCGAAGGTAGGTGCTGTATCAGAGTCCTCTGATACAGCACCTACAGGCTTCGGCGCTGTTTGACAAGACACAAGAAGCACGCTGGCGGTGATGAGCGCCAGTCGAAAGACCTCTGTATCTATGCGACGCATTGCTATTAAACCATTGCTAGAACCCGTATCCATCGCCCGCCACCATCCACTTCGAAGCCGACGCGTTCTGACTGGTGTTTGATTGTGAACCCGGCTTGTTCTAGGAGATGTGGGTAGTTGTGAGAGAAAGACATTTCGCGTCCGTAGATGAGAGAGTCTTTCTCCCTCTCAAGGTTGTGATCGATTCCGATGGTCTCAATCAACGCTACCGCTGCGGGTTTTCTTTGGTCGGCAAAGAACTTGAAAAGCGTCTCAAGTTCTTCTTGCAGGAAGTACTCAAAGACACCGCCGTTTGTAACAAACACGCTATTGCTAGAAGCATGCTTGGGAATCCATTGAGTGGCATCTGCTACCTCGAAGACCATCTTCGAGTTTTCATATTGCTTTCGATTCGCAGCAATTTGATCTTCGCCCAGATCTATACCCGTCAGTCTCTGCAGACTGGCTAGTCGCTCGGCCAAGTACTCCAAAACTTGGCCACCGCTGCAGCCGATCTCGTAAAGCCGCTCGAATGCTAGACCCTTCATTTCTTCCTCAAGGGCATCGATCACTTCGACGTCGTGCTTGAGGAACATGCGCTCGAAGCGGTCTTTCCAACCGTCATGGAAGTTCTTGGCTTCCTCTCCCCAGTAGTTTGATAGGAAGGCGCGAAGACGCCTGTGATCCTTCTTCCGGAAGGCTTCGGAATAGAGACCGCTGCGCAGGAGTCTGTCTAATGCGTTCCATGGCTTTCCAAAAGGAGCAGCGGCAACCTGCTCGGCGCGTCCTCTGAAGAATGGCAGCAGGCAATTGCCGACGATCAATTTGAGCATTCTGGACGTTGGAAAATCTGCGAGACTACGTTTAACTGCGTTCTCTCGATCCTGACCACCATTGGTTGGTGTTGTCATGGCTCAGAAATTGAATCGGGCTCCTAATTGGAAGGATGTTCCAGGCGCGACCTGCGTGCTGCGAACGTCGTGAAAGAAGGGGATGCTCGCGGAGGCATCAACGGCAAGTTTGTCGTTCACGCGCCAAGAGACTGCTGGAGTTACGGATAGGGAAACCGAGCCTGTGTTGCTAACATCAACGTTGTTGAGCTGATCTCGCTCGCGAAACGTGCCGTCGACACTGAGTTGCAGGGTGAGGGTGTCTGTTAGTAGGTAACCGGTGCCAACACTGGCTTGAAGGTAACTGCCAGAATCGAGGTCCGCATCGCTTTCTCCGATGGGAATGGTGGCCACGACGCGGCCGAAGTAGGACGACTTGTCGATGGCTTTGCCATAGCTAAAACCTAACTTCGGATTGAAGGTGCCGTTCCCGAGTTGGAACAACGAAGGCGCCGCATTGCCAGTGAAGGGCTGGTCATTGTCCTCGCCTGTGGGGAGTTCGATGCCGCCCAACAAACTCAGTCCACTCAGCAACGGCTGCGCCTCTGCTTCGCCTGCCCAGGGTGACCATTGCGCCAGCAAGGTGACGTCACCCAGACCGCTGAGTCGGCGATCGGTGGTGCCACGCTCCTTGCGGACCCCTTCAAGCCAAGGCACAAAGGCACTCAATGTGAGTTCATCGGAAAAGCGGAACTGACCATTCAAGCTGATGCGATGAAATGTCGTTGAGATGTTGTTCGGATTGGCCACACCGCTCTGACCATTAAAGAGCCGATCACTGTGTCGATAGGTGTAGCTCAATCCGAGCTGAAAGGAGCCCGTTGCTTGGTTGCCGTCGAGAATTGTCGACCCGCCAACTGGCAGGTCAGGGAGCTTTCAGCCGCCTCACTGAGCTTGTGCAGACCGGATGAAGCCCGCCAGTGCGGTTACGAGTATGGCAGCGGTAATTAAGGTGAATTTGGAGATGTGCATGTCGCTAGTCAAGATAAGGGTGAACTTTAAAGCAAAGTGATAGAATTGGTGGATCGGTCTCTGATGAGACCCTGTACAGATGGATTGGTGTCTTTGCCAGATTGTGGGCGCAAAGTTACTGCATTGGATGATGCGAGAGTGCTGTCCGAGACGTGATCTAGTGCCTTGGGAACGGAACAGGTGGCAACGTTGACTGCGCTAGCATCCTAGTGGGTCTGCAATGGGGCTTTCTACCCATCAGAATAAGCTCAGCGCGAAACCGGCCTCAGGCTCAGAGTAAATAGACGCAATAGGCCATGCGTAGAGGCGTCTGCTTTAAGGTCGCGCGCGAGGTCCTAGACAAGACCGCCATCTGGGAATCACGGGGAACTGCCCTACAGGCCACGAACTCGCTCGACTGACTTTCCAGGTCATTGACTTGGATGGACGGCAGCTCCAACGAGGTCTCCGCAGACACTTTGTGCACGGTTGAAGAACAAGTGGAACACGGCTCATCACTCGGTGCATGATCCTCAGATGACGGCTGACAGCCGCAGCTCATCACGGCATTGGCCGAGGACCACATACTGCTGATATCCTGGCAACAGCAGATCGGATTGGCGATCAAGATCGCCAACATCACTGCGAAGAACCGGCTCAGCATAACTCCACAATGTAACATGGAAGGGTCCTTGTGCAAAGGGTATTCGACGCCGTTAGGCGATATTCAACGGTCACGGACAACGTCGACTGAGGTTTCGGTTGGGGGCCCTTTAGTTAGACTATTTGGTCAGCTTCCAGCTAAGAGTTGCTTCCTCTTGGCCTGCTCGCTTCCACGTCATTGCAATCTCACTCCCCGGTTTCTTGTCAGGAA
>JAACDM010000583.1 GCA_009936795.1 Verrucomicrobiaceae bacterium
CCGTGGTGTTGCCGAACATGCTTGCCGCAATGATTGGTTTCTCCGCCGCGTCGGCCGAGATTTTAGCCCCAACCATACCACAGATCGCCCCAGCAGCGCGGGCGAAGATCATCTTTGAAATGCGATTCAATCCCGCAACATCGACGATGCTTGGATACATGACGATGTCCTTGGTGCCGATGTAATGAGCCGTGTTCCCGCTGGCCAGGGTCGATACCATCAATTTGGGAAACCCAATGGGGAGTGCCCGCATGGCCGCCGTGGCAATAGCAGTACCTCCGCCGCCACCTAGCGAGATCACACCTTCGATCCGACCATCCCTTTGAAGCCGCAGTACTATTTCTGGCGCGGCCGTACTCATCGCGGTGACACACTCGCCTCGATCACGCCGACTCAGAATCTCCTCGAGATCGAAGCCGCCCACGCCGGCGACCTGCTCCCGCGTGATGTCAGGGTCGATCTGTGGAGGCTCTCCCGTTCCCACGTCGATCAGGACCGCCTCATGCCCGTGCTCACGGATACAGTCCGCGACGTAGGCATGTTCCAACCCTTTAGAGTCTAATGTTCCTAAAACTGCAATCGTAGCCATCTCCCGCTCTCCTTTCTACGATTTCTTTCCTGCTGGACAGGGAATGGATTTGAACTCTTTGGTTAGGCCCGCCAGCGATTCTTCCACCGCCATGCGTTCCAAGGACGACGCGCCGACAAAGCCGACCGCTTCCGTGTTTTCATTGATGTAGGCGGCGTCTTTCGGTGTGCTGATAGGGCCTCCATGACTGAGAAAGAAGATATCATCTCGGACCGTCTTTGCCGCATCGATGATCTCCTGGGTGCGGTCGGCAGCTTCGGAAATGGTCATGGTGGCATCGACGACCCCAATGGATCCTCCAATCGTTGTTCCCACGTGCGCGATGATCGCGTCGGCACCGACTTCGGCCATGCCTTTCGCTTCTTCTGGCGAACCCACATAGACAATGCTGAACATATCCATCTTCCGGGCCAGCCCAACCATATCGACCTCCTTCTGAACACTCATCCCGGTCTCTTCGAGAATCTGCCTAAACTTGCCATCGACAATGCTATGCGTCGGAAAGTTGTTCACCCCGCTGAAGCCCATGTCTTTGACCTGCAGCAACCAATGCCACATGCGGCGTCTTGGGTCGGTGGCGTGCACGCCGCAAATGACGGGCACTTCTTGAACGACGGGCAACACTTCATACTCGCCAATTTCCATGGCAACAGCATTGGCATCGCCGTAGGCCATCAAGCCTGCCGTCGAGCCATGGCCAGCCATGCGAAAACGACCAGAATTATAAATAATGATGAGGTCCGCGCCGCCTTTCTCGATGAACTTGGCACTGATTCCCGTGCCAGCGCCCGCCGCGATGATGGCTTCGCCGCGATCCAAAGTTGCCTGAAGCCGTTCTCGGACTTCTTCTCGCGTGTATGGGTTTCCTATTCCGGTCCAGGGATTGGGCATGATCGTTGTTTCTTTCGTCTCGAGCGCTAAGGTAGTGTAGAACAGAAAGGCCACCCAAGACAATACTCACGCTGTGATCCAAGAACGCCTCTCCGATGTCCACATTTTAGGCGATCAAACTCGCCACACGGCGATTCGGAGGGCTGAGACCTGGAGGAGCGATTGGCTTTCCGAGTCGCCGATCTCCCGTTTGCTCGAGATTCACAATATCCTCCACGCCGGCGTCATGCTTGTTTAGGTTCCGTTCCGTTCACCTTCGTTCGCGCGTCATCTGGCATATTCTTTCCCGCCCGTTTCAATGCTAGGGTTCAATCCTGGCGGACCGAAGTTGGCACAAAGTCACTCAAGACATAGCCTGCCTGATACCCCCTCACACGGTCAACGCCCCTCGTTCAGACAGCCAGTGGGACTTTGACTGGCTACGCTAATATATCCCATCGCCTCCAGATTGGAACGAAAGCGCTTGCCTGCTCATGTCCGGTGATCAGGCTACTTTACCCGAACTGATCCTGCACGCCGCCATGAGTTTCTTCCGTGAATAGGACAAATCCCTGGTATCGACAGCTGTTCCTATCATTGCCAGAAGCCATTCATCGTGACGCCGCTATTTCCCGTAAGATTCATTCCCTTTCTGAATCTTTGTCATGGCTCTCCCGCCCTGGTGGCGGTTACAATCTGACTCACCGCGTGTGAACAGAATTCCGTCGCCTCGACGACGCCCCTCAGGTATGGTCTCTGCATGAATTCTTCACGATTCATTGCAAGAGTGTTCGGACTTTGTGGCTTGAGTTTTGGGCTTACTTGTTTGGTTACCCGGGGCCGCCTCATGAACGATATGTTCCAAGCGATGGCGGAACCTTCCTATCTCTTCAGCATGGGGCTGATGACCTTGATCATTGGCATCGCAATGATTGTTGGACACCATATCTGGGACGGCAGTTGGAGGGTCGTGATTACGGTCATTGGCTATCTTTCGCTGGTGAAAGGATTCGTCATCCTGATCTGGCCGAAAACCATGGTCTCGCTAATGGAGGGCATGGTCGAAAGTGGCGCGATTTGGGTCCAACTAGCGTTCGCAATCGCGTTCTACGGTTGGATGACATGGCTAGGATTCCGGCCCGAGAAGGAAATCGCTGAAGCGACTTCCTAGAAAACAAGCAATCGGAATGGCAACGAAGAAACATCCAGCCCATCTGAAGCAGCGTCAGATCGCTGCACTATGAAAGTTAGGAATCAGAATCATTGGACGAATTTGGGCGTGTGCAGTTTGGCCCGATTTGGCGGTAGCGCAGGCACACTCATCGGCGTGCTCCTTGCTGACGGTGGACTCTGCTGGGCGGAAAGGGATCAGCCTGATATCTACGCCGCAGCGTTCGGCTCGTCTTTCGATTTTGCCAGGCCTGAGGGGCCACCCGTTGGGAATCCAGAAGGGCTGCCGCGCTGGGCTTGGATCTCCTCTGGACCAACGGCGGCGAACAAGCCATCTACATGGCACCACGATGGGCGCAGCCTATCAAAGTCGTTGATTTGAACAGCGGCGGAGACGATGCCGTTGACTACCCGTTAGGACTCGCAGTGACCGCGTCGCGGTTGCTTTGGACGGATCCCGTGCAGGACGCCATCTTTTCGGCTAAGCTTGATGGTGCCGATATCGATAAACTGATAGGGCTAGATGACATCTTTGGCGAAGCCGATTACTCCCCGACGGGCATCATTGTTCATGGAGGGCGCCTCTTATGGGCAGATTCCAAGGAGGAGGTTGGAGGCATCTTCTCAGCCGCCTTGAATGGAAGTGATGCCAGGCGCCTGATTGATTTAAGTGCCGACCAACGCCCGGCCTGGCTGACAGACTACCCGCCTGAAATGGCAATTCCTACATTCAAAGTCACCGAGATTGAGCGCCGCTCCCTCGAAGTGAAACTCGCCTGGAACAGCAGGCCGGACTATCGCCACCGGATCGAGCACTCTCGCGACCTCTCACCCGGATCTTGGAAGCGACTGGATCTCGTCACGGCGAAGCTGTTGCGAACGACCTGGAAGAAAGGGTTCCTCGCTGACAAGTCGGGCTTCTATCGCGTCCGCCCAGAATAGACAGCAACCATCCATCAGTCGTTCATGCCAAGTCGCTTGAACAAACGACGACTATGGAGGTGTGTTTCATGGCTCAATCGTCTATGAAGTGCGTATGAGACGACTTCTACCATTCTGTTTCATCGCCCTGATATGCTGGCTTCCCGTTTGTCAGACGGCGATGGCAACGGAATGGCCGATGTATCGCAACGATGCGGGTCGTCGTGGAGTGACGGAGGACAGCCTTCCCGAGAACTTGTCTCTGACGTGGATGCGCGAACTCCCCAAGTTGACACCCGCGTTCAAAGACAAGCGTTTGCATTTCGATGCGGGATACGAGCCTGTCATTGCCAAAGGAATCTTGCTCATCGCTTCTTCACTTACGGATTCGGTGAGCGCCTATGATGCCAAGTCAGGAGAAGAACGTTGGTCCTTTTATACCAATGGACCCGTGCGTTTCGCACCTGCCATCTCCGGTGACTTGGCCTGTTTCGGATCAGACGACGGTTGTCTCTACTGTGTCGACCTGGCAACGGGTGAGCTTCGGTGGAAACATCGCGCGGCGCCTAACCAACGACGCTTGTTAGGGAACAAACGATTGATTTCTGTGTGGCCCGTTCGTGGCGGGCCGGTCGTCGCCGATGGGAAGGTCTACTTCGCCGCGGGCGTTTGGCCTTTCGAGGGCGTCTTCGTCTACGCCATGGAATTGGCCACCGGCAAGGTCTTGTGGCGCAATGATCGTCTCGGATACCTTTGGGGCCATCAACCTCACAACACGACAGCCATTGGCGGCCTTGCTCCTCAAGGCTATTTGTTAGTCAATGGAGATGAATTGATCGTACCATGCTCCACGGCTTACCCGGCGCGATTGAATCGACACACCGGAGAGCTAATCGAGTTCGAGTTGCCCAAGATGGGAAGACTTCCGGGAGGTTGGTTTGCTGCGCTCGATCCAGAAACGTCTCGGGCAATACGACACGGGAAACTGACTTTTGATGAAGTTATCAATCAACACAGACACGAGGGCAAAGTCCAGACCAGCAGCGGTGGAGTCAAAGGACTGAGTAGAGAAATCCGTGCCGCGAAGACAACACTCAAATTCGACGAAGGCCACCAGGGTGTTGAAGGAACCGTTCATTCCATGGTTGTTGCCGATGACGCTTTGTTTATCACGACACGCGACGGTCGTTTGATGTGCTTCCGTAACACAGCTCCTAAAAACCCCAAGACTTGGAAGCGCCGAACAGCTCACCCTGTTTTATCAGAGGATTCGTTAGCGATCGCAACAGCGATCGTGAGTAGGGCATCAAGCAGACATGGTCTCGCGATCGTGGCTGGGTTGTCAGACGGATCACTAACCAATACCCTGATCGAATCGTCCAACTATCATGTCGTCGTCGTTGATAACGATCCTGATCGCGTGCAACAGTTGCGACAACAGTGGGAGGCCGCAGGATGGTCTGGAAACCGAGCTGCTATCATTCACAGCGATTTGCGGAATCTCACCTTGCCTCCGTATATCGCGACAGTGCTAATGAGCGAGCGATCAAATGTCGAACTGAAACCTCTCCTTCAGACACTTCGCCCGTACGGTGGTCTCGCGGTGGACGGTCGTCTCACCAAAGACTCCTTCCAAACAATTAAGCCCGGCAACTTCTCGCTGGAGAACGACCAAGCATTGGGCCTCTCATTCACTCGGCGAGTGGGTCCGTTGCCTGGGTCGACTCAATATCCGGGAGATTTCTCGGCAAGCAAAGACGAGCTGGTTCGCTTTCCGTTAGGGGTGCTTTGGTTTGACGACACCTTGGCTCACTTCAAACGCTCCCCACAACCCGTCTTTGATCGAGGAACGATGATCTCTCGACCGAAGAATTGGGACGTACCGAGGCATGAAGAGAACAACAAGATCGACTCCCCGTTGCTCCCTCCTGTCCTGTCCGATATGTACACGGGCCGCGTCCTGGAAAAGTCAGAACGCGCAGATTTACGAAAGACACTGAACCCACTTCCAACATCAGCACTCGAACCCAGCCAGTATCGAACGCCAGGCCAACCGTTCGCCACGAAAGCCGGCCCCGTGTCAATCGGACAGAGGGTCAATCCCCTGACAGGTGAAACCGAACCAAGACGGTTTCCCAAGACCTATGGTTGTGACGGCGGCGTCGACTACGGCGATTTCTACACGCTTCGAAGCGGCACCGCTGCCTATTACGACAAGACGATCGAAAGCGGAACCGTCTTCCTCAGTGGCCCCAGAAGTGGATGCACTAATAGCATTATCCCATCCGGCGGTTTGTTGAATGTGCCCTACTACTACGACGGTTGCACCTGCAGTTATCCTTTGCCCATCGCCATGGCTCTGGTCGCCATGCCTCAAAGCCACGAGCAATGGTCTTCCTGGGGCAAAAGCGAGATGGAGTCAGGAAAAATTCAACGCCTTGGCATCAACTTCGGATCACCAGGCGATCGCATGACGCGCGATGGCACCCTTTGGTTAGACTATCCCTCGGTCGGCGGCCCCTCTCCCCAGATCAGTGTCGAGGTCACGGAATCTACACAGTATCGCTATCGCCACAGTGTGTGGATGCAAAGCTCTGAGTTCCATCCGTGGGTCAGTGCCTCGATGGCCGAAGGCCTGAAGCGTTGCGTGATCAAGGATCTCAAACCAGGAAGCTATTTGGTTAGGCTCTACTTTGCGGAACCAGATACCCTTGAGCCGAAACGTCGCTTGCAGAACATCAAACTACAGGGCCACCCCGTCGTCTCTGATTTCGACGTCGTGGATGAAGCCGGCGGCGTGATGCGAGGCACGATCAAAGAGTTCACAGGCATCGAAATAGAAGATTATTTCACGCTCGAATTATCTGCGTCTGACGGAAAAACCATCATCAGTGGAATCGAACTCATACGGCATGACTAG
>JAACDM010000584.1 GCA_009936795.1 Verrucomicrobiaceae bacterium
TATAGGTCTTTCTTCTCTTTGACATGGTCCGGGTATGGTTGTGTCAGACCTGCTCAACCGTGTCCATCAATTTGGGGGAACTTCATTCCCTTCCTCAATGGTCTCAGGTTTGAGCAATCGATAGCCGAACGTTTTATTCTCATACTCCCCTCCTGTATAGACGACGGAACGCTCTTCGAAGAGAGTGGTGGCCTCTTGAGTGGTGGCCTCTTGAGCCGAAAGTGGCAAAGATAGTAATAGCAGAGATAGAAGGATCGACAGTTTCACCATGCCCTCAACCCCACCATGATGAGTAGGGTGCTGCCAAGAATAGAGTCACATTTAACGCTCCTTTGATTGCGAACGCGACTTGATTTCGCGACGGAACCAAGTGCATCCTCTCACCATGCGTATCCTCCTGCTTCTGGCACTGGCGTTGATGTCAGCTCACGCCAAACCGAATATTGTTCTGATCTTGGTCGACGACCACGGCTACGGTGACCTAAGTTCATTCGGGGCAACCGATCTCAAGACGCCTCACCTCGATTCCCTGATGAGCCGTGGGCTTCGGCTCGATCAGTTCTACGCCAATTGTACGGTTTGTTCGCCCACCCGCGCTTCTCTCATGACGGGACGTTATCCTGACATTTCTGGCGTGCCCGGCGTCATTCGTCAGTGGGATAAAGACAGCTGGGGCCATTTGGATCCGAAGTCCCCCACCCTTCCAGATTATCTCAAGAAAGGTGGCTATCGCACGGGCATGGTCGGGAAATGGCACCTCGGGTTCAAGTCGCCTAACATTCCCAATGATCGAGGCTTTGATTTCTTTCACGGCTTCCTCGGTGACATGATGGATGACTACTATACGCACTTACGAGGTGACGTGAATTGGATGCGCAAGAATAAAGAAGTCATCGATCCGAAAGGGCATGCCACCGAGCTCTTCAGCCAATGGGCAATCGACTACGTCACCGCAGAAGCGAAAGAAGAGGCGCCATTCTTTCTCTACTTAGCTTACAACGCACCTCATTTCCCGATCCAACCACCCCAAGAATGGTTAGACCGTGTCAAAGCACGGGAGCCCCAACTCAACGAGAAGCGCGCAAAAAACGTCGCCTTTGTTGAGCATCTCGATGATGGCATCGGCAAGGTTATTGCCTCGATCAAAGCTGCAGGCATTGAGGAAGAAACCATGGTCATCTTCTCCTCCGACAATGGCGGTTCCCTCTACCATGCCCAAAGCAATGGCAAACTGCGAGGCGGCAAACAAGATCATGGGGAAGGTGGCATCCGTGTGCCAACCTGCGTCGTCTGGCCTGGCACCATTGCGAGTCGAAGATCTGAAGAGCCTGGCATGACCATGGATTTCCTACCAACCCTGTGCGAGATCGCTGAGGTTCCAATCGATCAGCCGATCGATGGACAAAGCTTGACTGACGTGTGGCTGCGAGATGGAAAGACTGATCCCGAGCGCACCATGATCTGGGTACGACGCGAGGGCAATAACACCTATCAGGGCCGCGCCTACTACGCCATTCGTCAGGGCGACTGGAAACTGACTCAAAGTTCACCATTTGAGCCCATGCAACTTGTAAATCTCAAGACCGACCCTTGGGAAGAACGCCCCAAGGAGGCCAAGGGACCGCAGGCCAATGTGCTTCGTCGCCAGCTCATGGACCACCTTCAACAGGCTGGACGAATCCCTTGGCAGCCGTAGCCTGTTTCCATGCGATCGATTCTAGTCTTCGTTTGTCTCCTTCACTCAGCATTTGCCCAGAATCATCTGGACTCTATGGACGCCACCGTGCGCCTCGGCATTCACGAGAAACACTTTCCTGGTGGCATTCTATGGTTTCAGCATGGTGAGAAGATCTATCACAAGGCCTACGGCAATCGCACGCTTGTTTCTAACATCACACCTAATTCTAAGGGGACTCTCTATGATGCCGCTTCGTTGACGAAGGTCGTGGCTACCACACCAGCTATCATGCTCCTTGTCGAGCGCGGTCTCATCGATCTCACCAAAACTGCGGCCACCTATGTTCCGGAGTTTGTCGGCGATGGTAAGGAACGGATTCTCGTCCGCCA
>JAACDM010000585.1 GCA_009936795.1 Verrucomicrobiaceae bacterium
ATCGCATAGTCTGGTGCTGAGCCCGGATAAAAAGTCGATTTACATGGTGGGTGGCAATAACACGGACATGCCGCCCTCGGTGACCTCTTACCGGATGGCGAAAGCGTGGAAAGAAGATCATATCCTTCCGCGCATGCCTGATGGTCGTGGTCACAACAACGGGCGAATGGCTCCTGGCGGCTTCATCATGAAGGTCAGTCCAGATGGGAAAACTCAGGAAATGATCTGCCACGGTTTCCGCAATGAATTTGATGCGGCGTTCAATCTGGATGGTGAACTCTTCGCGTTTGATGCGGATATGGAATACGACATTGGCGCTCCATGGTATCGTCCGACACGCGTGAATCATGTTGTTTCTGGCGTGGACTGGGGCTGGCGACATGGCACCGGAAAATGGCCGGACTATTACACCGATACTTTACCGGCAACGATCGACATCGGACCAGGTAGTCCGACCGGAGTCAGCAATGGATTGGGAGCACGCTTTCCTGCGAAATACCAAAAAGCGATCTACATCAACGACTGGACCTATGGAACGATGTATGCAATCCATCTTGAGCAGGACGGGGCGAGCTATAAAGCCACCAAGGAAGAATTTGTCTCTGGAAAACCTCTTCCTCTGACTGATGTTACCATTCACCCGGATGGTAATATGTATTTTATGGTAGGTGGACGCCGCACCACTTCGGCTCTTTATAAGCTCACTTATGTTGGTGACGAATCAACCGCGCGGGTGAAAGCTGGAGCGGTCGATAAGGATCTCATCCTTCGTCGTAAAATTGAAACTCTCCATGAGAACGGAGTGGGTGAAGAGGCGATTGCTAAAGCACTGCCATACCTGAAGAACCAAGATCGGTTCATCCGATATGCGGCACGGGTGGCTCTCGAGAAACAGCCGGCAATAAAGTGGCAACAGCATCTCACTAAAGAGAAATCTCCCTGGGCCGTGATCGAACTTTCGACCGCGCTGGCACGTATGGGCACAAAAGATCAACAGCCTAAGATCCTCGCAGCATTGAATCAGCTGGATTTCAAAAACATGGAAGCGAAGCAGTTATTGGCTGCTCTGCGCGCTTACCAATTGGCCTTCACTCGACTCAATAAACCGAGTGCTGCTCATGCAGCCGCAGTGATTGGAACCTTAAATAGTTTATACCCACACGAGGATAATTTCGTGAATCGCGAACTCAGTCAGATCCTACTCTATCTGAATGCCCCTGGCGCAGTATCCAAGACCGTGCAGCTGGTCATGAATGCGACTGACATTCAGGAGAAGATCCTCGACGACAAGGTTCTGCAGCGAAACGACAATTATGCCAAAGCGGCTCAGCGGACCGAACAGTTCCGCCCGAACGTGCAACAATTTGCTCTGGCCTTCTCACTCCGCTCGGTCAAAGAGGGTTGGAGCGATGCCGACTATGCGAGCTATTTCTCTTGGTTCCCTCGAGCGAAAACCTGGCAGGGAGGAAACAGCTATGGGGCTTTCATTGAAACCTCCCGTAAGCAAGCGCTCGCTAATGTTACCGATGAAGCAGCACGGAAAAAATATGAAGCAGCTTCCGCTAAATCCATGGTGTCAGCCCGGGCAATTCAGACCCCTAAAGGTCCGGGTCGTGCATGGACCGTGAAAGAAGCGGTTTCGGCGGTTGAAGGAAATATGAAAGGCCGAGACTTCGCTAGCGGAGAAAACCTTTTCCATGCTACCGCCTGCGCCTCGTGCCACCGCTTTGCTGGAGAGGGGATGGGGATCGGACCGGACCTCACCGGCTCCGCCAATCGGTATGCCCTGCAGGACATGATGGAAAACATCGTTGAACCATCCAAGGTGATTTCAGATCAATACATCAGCACTGAGTTTACTATGAAGGATGGATCTACTGTCATTGGCCGTATCGCTGAAGAGAAGGCTGGAATGCTTCATCTCATGACCAATCCTTTCTCTGCTGACAGCAACGTGCAAATTAAGGCCGCAGATGTGAAGAGCAGAAAACCCCATGAAGTCTCACACATGCCACCTTCGCTCATCAATGGGCTCAACTCTGATGAACTGAGTGACTTGGTTGCCTATATCTTTTCTGCTGGAGACAAAGACCATCAATACTTCTCAGGTGGGAAGAAGAAGCAATAGGTTGAATGGTTTAACTCTCCATTAGGAAACCAATCGGTGAAACACTTGAAAGGAATTTTCCTGGCGCTGTTCGCTTCCTCCGCATTGTCGGCGGATGAGGTGCCGCTGAGCTTTAACCGCGACATCCGCCCGATCCTTTCGGATAACTGCTTTGGCTGCCATGGGACGGACGCGCACGATGCAAAGGCAGGGCTGCAACTCCATTCATTCGAGTTAGCGACGATGAGGATTGGCAAGAAAATGGATCGTCAGGCACTGGTTCCCAGAGACCGGGGAGCGAGCGAGTTGTGGAAACGCGTCAGCGCTAAGGACCCGGAGGAAATCATGCCGCCGCCCGATTCGAACCACCGGCTCTCCCCGGAGCAGATCGAACTCCTTGGACGTTGGATCGATCAGGGCGCTGAGTATGAAGGTCACTGGTCATTCCAAACGGTGACTGCGCCAAAGGGAGCCTCGATCGATTCATTGATCCGTGCGCAGTTCGAGGGGAGTGGCTTGCGGCACGCACCGCCCGCGAACCGGGAGACTTTGTTGCGCCGGCTCACACAGGACCTAACCGGATTGCCCCCGACGCCTGAGGAAATTGATGCCTTTCTGGCCGATCAAAAACCGGGTGCATACGAGCGGGTAGTTGACCGGCTGCTCGCGTCGCCCGCGACTGCTGAACGGCTCGCGGTCGACTGGCTCGACGGCGCGCGCTATGCGGACACCAACGGTTACTCGATCGATGACCACCGCGACATGTGGATCTGGCGCGACTGGGTGCTCCATGCTTTTCTGACTAACAAACGCTTCGACGAGTTCGCGGTTGAACAGATCGCCGGCGATCTTCTACCAAATGCCACCGAGCAGCAGCGCGTTGCCACCGGGTTTTTGCGCAACAGCATGAACACGCACGAGGGTGGGACGATCCCCGAGGAATACCGCGTGACTTACAACGTCGATAAAGTCGACACGGTCGCGACGGTCTTCATGGGGCTAACCATGAAATGTGCGCAGTGCCACGATCATAAGTACGATCCGATCTCGCAAAAGGAATTCTATCAATTCTACGCTTTCTTTAACCAATCGAGCGAGCCTGGGAGTGGCGGGACGAATTCCAATACCGCACCGCTGATTGAAGCTGGATCGGCGATCTGTGACGCTGATCGGGTCAAGCGTGACGTAGGCCAACGGATTGGCGAACTCGATCGGTTGCGCGTCACACCCGAGCCGGCAATGGCGAGGATTCGCGACGAATGGGAAGCACGCACCCTGCCGACCCTCGCACCGTCGCCGAAAGAGGCAGCGAAGCCCGCAGATTTGCTGCGTGTTCCGCACAGCTCGGCGTCATGGATATGGGCGGCTGACGATAAACAGGCGGCGAAGGCGCTGTTCGAGCACCGCTTCCGACTCGAGGGGGAGCCGTCTGCGGCGCAGCTGCTTTTCACCTGCGATGACGCGTGCACGATCAAGATCAACGGCGGTAAAGCGATCGAGAAAAAGTCGCTTTGGATGGAGCCGAAGGTCGTTCAGATCACCAACTTAAAAGAGGGAGAGAATCACATTGAGATCTCCGCAACCAACGATGGCCCGAGCCCGGCAGGCTTATTGATCAGCCTCGCGGTGCGCGAGGACGAGGGTCGTGTAAAACACATTGTCAGCAGTTCGGCATGGTCGGCGAAAGTCGCGGGCGCCAAGTGGAAGCCAGCAGCTGATTTGGGTAAGTATCGCAGCGCTCCGTGGGGTGAAAAGATTCAAGAAAAAGCATCTCCCGGCGGCGTGGGGAATAAGGCTCTTTATCTCGCTCTTTCAAAACCGAAATTGAAACGCAGCAAGGCCGATTGGAAAACAGTCAACGATGCTTTTGCCGCTGTATCGGGACCATTCAAAATCTACGTCCATCAGCTGAACCTCGAGGAGAAGGTGCTGAGCAAGACCGCGCAAACGGGTCGCGCCACCGTGATGGTGATGGACTACAAGCCACGGGACACCCACATCCTCGACCGGGGGGCCTACGACCATCCCGGTGAGAAAGTTACGGCAGATGGGCCGGCGATCCTTCCTCCACTGCATGGTCCCGATGGCAAGGCGAAGACCCGACTGGAACTCGCCAGATGGCTGGTTGACCCAACTCACCCGTTGACCTCGCGCGTCATCGTCAATCGATATTGGCAGATGATCTTTGGCACCGGTTTGGTGAAAACCGCTGAGGATTTCGGCGCGCAGGGCGAGTATCCGTCGCACCCCGAACTACTGGACTGGCTAGCGGCTGATTTCGTGAATCACGGTTGGGATCTGCGGCGCACTCTAAAGCTGATCGTGATGTCCGAAACCTATGCTCAATCATCTAAGGCAACGCCCAACTCTCTTGAACTTGATCCCTACAACCGCCTGCTGGCCCGCGCACCACGTTTCCGGCTTGGTGCCGAGTTCGTCCGCGATAGTGCGCTCTTGGCTGCGGGCTTGATCAATCGTGACCTTGGCGGCCCGAGCGTCCATCCCTACCAGCCGGATGGCTTGTGGGCGGAGATCAGTCACTATGGCTACCCGGCCGGATTCACCTCTCAGAAATTCCTCCCTGGTAGCGGCCGGGCACTTTACCGTCGCAGTATGTATACGGCTTGGAAACGAACCTCCCCCCCGCCGAGCATGGCAATATTCGACGCGCCCTCCCGCGAGACCTGTACGGTGCGCAGGCTGAACACCAACACTCCGTTACAGGCGCTGGTTTTGCAGAACGACCCGCAGTTCCTGGAGGCGGCACGCGCGCTCGGCGATCTTATGGCGGCTACAGGGTCGGTGGAGAAGGGGGTCACCCACGGTGCCCGGCGTGTTCTTGGTCGGGGACCGACTGCAAAAGAACTGAAAATTCTGTCCACTGCACTGACTCGCTATCAGCAGATTTTTCATTCGGACACGGAGAAAGCGC
>JAACDM010000586.1 GCA_009936795.1 Verrucomicrobiaceae bacterium
AAGGCAGCTGCGCCGAAGAAAAAGGCTGACACCCCTGCAAAGAAAGCATCCGCACCAAAGATGACGGTGGTTGAGGTCGCTGCCAAAGCGGCGCCCCAGAAGAAGGCTGTTGCGAAAAAGAAGGCGGTTGCGAAGAAAAAGGTAGTGGCAATTGATCCATTGTTGACGGAGCCGGAGCGTCCAATCATTCCGAGTAAGCCTGCCTTTCCAAAACCTTTTCTAGAAAGACAACGACGTAATCTGATTTCACTGCGTGAGGCACTGGTCAACACCATGGCTGGTGTGGCCAGAGGCAGTGTGGGCGAGCACGCTGATGGTGCGGAGGCTTCTGCCTTCGGTATGCACCAAGCTGATGCAGGAAGCGACGCCTATGATCGTGATTTGGCGCTCAACCTTCTGTCTCAGGAGAACAATGCGCTTCATGAAATTGAGGACGCCTTGGAGCGAATTCGTATCGGCTCGTACGGCTACTGTGAGGTCTCAGGCCAGATCATCATGAAAGAGCGTCTGGAAGCAATTCCGTTCGCTAGACTCACCGTTGAGTGCCAGTCCCAAATCGAAAAGCAGAATCGCTTGCGAGGCCGAACGGCTCCGGGCCCGATCTTCAAGCACTCCCAACTCTAAACGAGAGGCCAACTCAAGGCTCGATCATCTCAAGTAATTCTTCCTCGATCGGCAAGGTCTTGAAGCTCTCTTTTATATTGGGTTTCGTGTCGAGGAAAGTCTTGTCGATAGAGGATATGATCGCGCCGACTCCAAGTAGCCATTGTGCTGGGCTCACGGTGCCAAGGGAGGCTTGTCGGTAGCCATCTTCGGTAGGGGTCCACACCGCTAAGGTTGGCAGGATGCCGGCCTCGCTCGATGAGGCTTGTTGCCACGGTTTGAGATCGAACTGTGGTGTTGTCTGACCTCGTTGGCCTAACCAAAGCGTTGCGGCGACCAGTGGGTGCCTAAGGGCTTCGGAGCTTCTTCGAATGATGTTCTGTGAGTCAATGAAGAGGAGTCCGGCAGACGGCGATGGAAGTCTACCTGAAAGACGTTGAAAGTCTTGGCGTTTGTTAAGGTGGGTGCCATTGAGTCGTTGCTGGTTCACTTGGATGATTCCATCTATTTGATCGCTGACTAAAAGCATGCCAGATGAGACGGAGAGGTGAATATCATCTAATAGATTCACGAGAGCTGAAGGTAGAAGAGCTGGGTCTAGCGTGTAGGTCTGAGTATCTGATTCATGGATCCCAGATCCAGATGTCAGTGATAGGATGTTTAGGGCTTGTCGAGTGGCTTCAGCGTTTCTGAGTGGAAAGGCTAGGACCGCGGCCATAGATCCGTTCGGAGAAGGCTGGTGGGCAGTGGGATTCTTTAAGGGTTCCAGCATGATTGCCCATGAACCTTCGAAGCCACTCTCCCATTTTTCAGCAATTGGATGGAGATCCGGGAGATTCTCTGCCATCCAGCGGTTCTGGAACTGGCGAAACAAGAAGTTCGTAAAACGATGCCCGCCCATCGGGGCAGCGGCATAGATCAGGGTATGAGTCGAGGTGAGAGCTAGAGCCTGATCCTGAAGGGCGTCTTTGTCAGCTCTTGTCAATTTCAATGTCGGTGGGTGAGAGGGGAGAATGCTAAAGTCCTCACGTAGAAGGCCGCTCTCGTTAGTATAGGTGATCGCGATGGCGCGGGATTGAAGCTTATGAAATTTACTGAAGAGTGTGAAAGAGGCAGTTTCGGTTGCGCTGGCTGGTTGCGGACGTAGATAAGCTAGTGCTTGGTAGCTGTTTGGCAGTGAAATGAGGGCTTGCTCAAACCTCGACTCGGTAGAGAGTGATTTGATAGGTATTTGTGTTTGAAGCCGTGTTAGGGATTTTTCTAGGAGATCGCGATTAGTGGCGATGAAATGCCAAGGGGGCTCGTGAGTTACGATGATTTCGGCGTCGCTTCTTTGAAAATGATGATAGCGTCTGCCTTTCAGGAGCTCAGAGAAAATGTCTGTTGATGAGGATCTGCCGGGAGACCAAGTTTTTCCGATAAGTGTCCGAACGCGGCTATCAGGAGCATTTGTATGAAAAAAGGTGAGCTTGCCAGATGTAATGGTCGTCGCGGTGAAATCCTGCACATTCATCGACTGCCACTCATTCAGATGTGGAAAGGTGTCTCTGATAGATAGAGTGGTCCGCGTCGGTGCGAGATGATTGATTGCTGCTGCCAGGGTATGATCGAATCCGAATTCAGTAAAGTAAGAGGAATTATAGGAGAGTGCGGCGTTGTTTATATCGGGAATATGAATGAATGTGAGGGCTTCTTCATCGACCAGCTGTGCGACTTCCGCAACCCGTCGCCAAGCGCCTGCCTCGGCTGCGGTCTCATTGAGCCAAACCAAAAGTCCAACAAGCAGTGCAAGAAGCAGCACTGTGAGGATGAGGTAGCGGAAGCGAGAGACGACGTTCATTGGAGAATGAAGCAGGAAAGCTCCCTAGGGTCCTCTGCTCTAGCCTTTCTCCAAGCTCGAAATTCGGTCCTGCATCTTCTCCAAACGCCTTTGCATCACCGTGATCTTGCGGTGCTTCTCGGCCGGCATGGCAGGGTATCCGGCATAGATCTGGCCTCCCGGCAGGCTCTTCGTCACCCCTGAACGCGCGGCCAAGGTAGACTTGCTGCCGATTTCGAGGTGCCCGGCGACACCAGACTGAGCGGCGATGACGACGTGGTCGCCAATGATCGCGCTTCCCGCGATCCCGGTGAGCGCGACGACGATACAGTGTTTTCCGATGCGAGCATTGTGCCCAATCTGGACAAGGTTATCGATCTTGGTGCCCTCTTGAATCCAAGTCTTGCCGAACCGAGCTCGATCAATGGTTGCATTCGCGCCGACTTCGACATCGTCATCGATTTGAACGATTCCCCGTTGCTCAATCTTCTGGTGTCTGCCGTCGACCATCTCAAACCCGAACCCATCGGACCCAATGACAGCGCCTGGCTGAACAATGATTCGATGACCCAGTAGGCAATGTTCCCTAATGGATGCATTGGCTAGAATTTGGCAAGAGTCGCCAAGGCTGACTCCGCGATCCAGGCTCACGCCCTGGCCGATGTAACTCCCAGCGCCGACGCAAACACCTTCTGCAATGACTGCGCCGGCATCAACACAGACCGTGGAGGTATCGACTTGTGCGGTGGGATGAACCTGGGCACTTGGATGGATGCCTGCTTCGAACTTGTGTAAGGGCCGCGAGAGCTGATCTACGGCGATGGCAAACGCCACAGACGGATTCTCCACGATAAGCCTGGCGCTTGCCATTGGTTCATCGAAGTCGTGAGGCACAAAGACCGCAGCAGCCTTGGTATTGCGCACTTTTGGCAAGTAGGCCGCATTCCCATAGAAGCTCACATCAGTTTCGGTAGCAGACATCAGGTCTGCGAATCCTTCGATGGTTTCGGGCAGCGGCACCGTTCCTGGTAGGAGCTTGGCTTCTGTGAGCTCTGCGAGTTCTTGCAGTGTGGTGGTATGCATAGAAGGGAGGTGTGCTCGGAGTGTCAGGCCAACGTCCTTCTCCGCAAGTCAATGCTGCATCCGTCGATGATCATCGTCCCGAGGAAACAAAAAAGGCGAGCCCCGAGAGGCTCGCCTTTCTTTGATGAAAAAACTGATTGGCGCGGGAGTTACTTGCCCGCCTCGATGCCTTTGCCTTGGGCATTGAGGCGATTGATAATGTCCTCGCTAAAGTCTACCGCGTCGCGGGAGTGGAGGAGGAACGGCACGCCATTGAGACTCACGCCGGACTTATCAAAGACGAGGTCGAAGTTCGCGGTCTTGGACATCTCCTCGACCAACTCGCGGATCTCTTCGAGAATCGTTTTACGCATCCGAACGACTTGCTCCTGAAGTTGACGTTCGCGGCGTGTGCGGAATTCTTGGATTTGGCGTTCCAGGCTCTTTGCCTGCTGGCCGATGCTGGTGCCTTCTTCCCGCTTTTGCTCGCGCAATTGTGGGCTTAGAGCCTCGTCTTGAACGGCCTCTTGAAGTGTTTGGAACTTTTCAAGGAGGTCCTTGTATTTGGCCGTGCGCTCATCTAAGTCCTTCTTGGCCTGAGCTTTGCGATCGTTGATCTCTTTCTCGGCTTCTTTAGTGCGACCGTATTCAGCGAAGATACGCTTCATGTCGACAACTCCGATCTTCACCCCTTGAGCAGAAGCGCCCGTGAGCATTAGAAGGGTGAGTCCTAGGGAGAGTAGAGTCCGGGAAATTAGTTTCATTGGTTAAAAATAGCAGTTTCGACTGTCTTGGATGGCAACCGTCAAGCAATGTTCATTATTTGCAAGTGAAACGGAGTGCCTATGATAAATCCAAATATTCTAAACGTTAGTAGTTGAAGTCGAGCCTGAAGTTGAATTTGCCACCAGAGCCTTGGTGATCGCTCCGTTTGATTGGGAAGGCATAGTCGAGACGAATGGGTCCGAATCCAGGAACAATCAGGCGGACGCCCATGCCGACATCGGCGTTTAATTCGCTCGTGCTGAGGTCGTAGGAGTCAGCATTTACGAAGCCTGCATCTACGAAGGCGTGTAATCTGAGTCGGTCAGCGACTGGGACGCTGTATTCCACAGTTGTGTAGGCAGAGGTTCCACCACCCAGCGGCTCGTTCTCGTTGTCCACCGGGCCGACATCACGGTAATCAAAGCCGCGCAGGTTGTAAGCACCGCCTAGGAAATGGCGATTGAAAATGGGGACTCGATCACCATCGGACCAGGTATCGGCGATGTTTGCCTCGGCGTGGAAAGTCAGGATGTGGTCGAACGGGAGGGATGCGTGCTGGGTAAACGCACCAGACAGGTTGTAGGTGTCCACATCACCGCCGAGGAAGCCACCAGAGAAGCTGGTGGAGAGGCTTAGCTTGTGACCTGTGCGAGGGAGAGAGTTGCTGTCACGTGTGTCTTGAAGGAGCTCGAGGGTCATCTTGCTCTCGAAGTAGGTGCCTTCCTCCGCCGCAATCTCGGGAGACGTACCCGGGATCAAGGTCTCACGGATGCCGTCGCCATCGAGATCGACGAGTTCATCATCGTCGAGATCGAAGATGCGGTATTCTTGAGCACGGTATTCAAGTTGTAGGCGCGTGTTGTCACCGATCGGATGGCGCAACCAAAGGGCACCGCCTGCAACGCGTTGGGTATATTCGCTACTGAGATAAAGCTGCTCTCTCCAGAAGACTTCACCACCAAGTGCCAGACGTTTGCCAAGAAACCAAGGTTCTGTGAAGCCCATGAGAAAGTCCTTCGTGCGCGTTCCATAGCGGAGATTGAAGTTAAACTTCTGGCCGTCACCGCGAGGCGGGAAGTTGTTCCAGTTCCCGATGTCGAAGTTGGCCTCCGAGAAAGAGACGTAACCGAAGACATTCTCGACGGAAGTGAACGCACCGCCGACTTGGAAGGAGCCTGTCTTGCCTTCAGCTACTTGGATGTTGATGTCTTTGTAACCAGGCTGACCGGTATCTTCAGGCGTGATGTCGATGGAGCCTGGCTCGAAGAACTGCATGTTCTCCAGGATTTGACGGCTCTTTCGAAGCTTAACCGTGTCGAACACCTCGCCTGGTTGGACTAAGAGTTCACGGCGGATGACCTCGTCCTTTGTCCACTCCATGCCGCCGATGTTGATCTTGCGGATATAACTAAGCTGACCCTCTCGAACGGCGTGGTTAACTCGCACTTGATTTGATCCTAGCGTATCAATACGGGTGGTGACACGAGCATCCGCATAGCCCTGTCGACCATAGTAATCTTCCAAAGCTTGAGCGTCAGCGTCAATAGCCTTGGCGCTGTATTGCTGGCCAGGGGCGAGTTTGAGGGCTCCTGCAAGTTCAGCATTCGAGAATTTTGAGTTCTGGCCGATCCGAATGTCAGAGATGGTGTAGAGAGGGCCTTCGTAAACATAGAGGATGAGATCGATGTAGTCACTTCCAGGGTCCACTCGGCGTAGCTCTTGGCGAGTTACTTGAGCATCCATGTAGCCACGATTACGAAACTCGTTGACTACTTGCGACTTGTCGTTCTCTAACATGAGGTTGTCTACCTTGTCCTTG
>JAACDM010000587.1 GCA_009936795.1 Verrucomicrobiaceae bacterium
GCGATGGTCTGTGGCCGGATGCGAGATTCAGCAAAGGCGACATCTTCTGGGATCTTGGAATCCAGATGATGGCAAACCATGAGCATGTCGAGATGCTCATCGATTGTATTGACGGTAAACGGCCGCGTCGGGTTGGTTGAGGAGGGCAACACATTCTTGTGCGAACACACCTTAAGAATGTCAGGAGCATGGCCACCACCCGCGCCTTCTGAGTGGTAGGTGTGAATGGTGCGCCCATTGATTGCGGCAAGGGTATCCTCGACGAAGCCAGATTCGTTGAGCGTGTCAGTGTGGATCGCTACCTGAACATCCAGCTCGTCTGCCACGTTGAGACAGGCATCAATGGCTGCCGGAGTCGTTCCCCAGTCTTCGTGCAACTTGAGGCCGATCGCTCCCGCGAGGACTTGTTCGCGCAATGGTGGTTCGGTCGCGCAATTGCCCTTTCCGAGAAAACCAAGGTTCATTGGATACTCATCAGCAGCTTCTAGCATGCGATGGATGTTCCATTTCCCTGGCGTACAGGTCGTTGCGTTTGTTCCTGTAGCGGGGCCTGTACCTCCTCCTAACATCGTTGTGACACCGCTGGCGAGAGCTTCGTCAATCTGTTGCGGGCAAATGAAGTGAATATGTGAGTCGACACCACCTGCGGTCACGATCATGCCTTCCCCAGCGAGCGCTTCAGTACCAGCACCAATGATCAAAGGATCGCATTCACCAGTCTCAGGATCTGCGATCATCGATCCGATGCCATCTTGAATGCCCGGATTTCCCGCGTGACCGATGCCGACAATGCGACCGTCTTTCACGCCGATGTCTGCGCGAATAAGCCCAAGCTCGGCATCCATGATGAAGGCATTCGTAATGACCAGATCAAGGCAGTCGGCATCACTCGCAGTAGAGGATTGGCCCATGCCATCGCGGATGACCTTGCCCCCGCCGAACTTCACTTCGTTTCCGTAGCCACCGGCTTCGGCGATGTAGTCGCGTTCCACTTCGACGATGAGTTCCATATCGCCCAAGCGGACTTGGTCCCCTACGGTTGGGCCATAGTGTTCGGCATATTGTTGTCGTGTCAGATCTAGACTCATAGTGCTCCGTTGATCTTTCCGTTCAGTCCCCAGACTTCGCGTGACCCTGCCAGAGCCACAAGATTCACCTCGCGTTCGTCTCCGGGCTCAAAGCGGACAGCCGTAACTGCCGGGATATTCAACCGAAAGCCGCGGGTCGCCTCGCGATTAAAGTTGAGCGCTGAATTCACCTCGTAGAAGTGGAAATGGCTTCCCACTTGAATTGGACGATCTCCTGTATTTGCGACGTTCAATGTCAGGGTAGCAAGATCCTTGTTCGCGGTGAGTGGCCCGGCGCCGGTTCTGGGAATGATTTCTCCTGGGATCATTGAATAGGATGGTGAACGGTAACGAGTTTAGTGCCATCGGGAAACGTGGCTTCGGCTTGCACTTCGTGAATCATCTCGGGTACGCCTTCCATGACATCGTCGCGCGTAAGGATGCGCGTTCCTTCGTCCATGAGCGTGGCCACAGACTTGCCATCGCGTGCCCCCTCGAAGATCTCGTAAGTGATGATGGCCACGCTTTCGGGATAGTTCAGCTTTAGTCCCCGTGCTTGGCGACGCCGGGCGAGATCTGCGGCCACGACGACCATCAGCTTCTCTCTTTCTCGAGGTGTTAGGTGCATACGTGATTAGACGGATAGGTACTGTGCGGTGACTTCATCGGTAAGGGAAGCAATGGTTCCCTGCTCAACGATACTACCGCGCTCCATGATGTAGAATGAATCGGCGCAGGCCTTGGCGAAATCCAAGTATTGTTCTACTAGCAAGATGCTAATATCATAGGTCTTCTTAAGGTACTTGATCGCGTCCTCGATCTGATCGATGATGGAGGGTTGGATGCCCTCCGTCGGTTCATCCAACAGAAGCAAGCTTGGATTTGTGAGCAAAGCCCTACCGATGGCGAGTTGCTGTTGCTGACCACCCGACAAGACGCCTCCTTTGCGATGCTTCATCTCGCTAAGGACGGGGAAGAGCTCGTAGACTTCTTCAAGCCGCTCTTTACCACCCTTCTTGCCGTGAACGCTGAGGCTCACTTTGAGATTCTCCCACACGGTGAGGCTAGGAAAGATCTCGCGACCTTGAGGGACGTAGCCGATTCCTGATCGTGATCGATTTTCGGCGTTTACACCATTGAGAGACTGCGCATCCAGCGAAACTTCGCCTCCGACGATATCCTTGATTCCCATGATCGTCTTGAGAACAGTAGTCTTGCCAACGCCATTCCTTCCTAACAAGGCGACCACGCTGTTTGAAGGCACGCTCAGTTCAAGATCACGGAGAATGAGCGACTCATCGTAGGAGACGTGGACGCCGTTCATCGACAGTTTCGGCTTTTCAGTCATGCTTGCTACGTCCCAGATAAACTTCTTTGACGGTAGGATCCTCAGCAACTTCTGAGAAGGTACCTTCCTTAAGCACGCGGCCTTGATGGAGAACCGTAACTTTACGCGCGATCTGCCGGACGAAGACCATGTCATGTTCGACAACGATCACACTATGCTTTCCCTCAAGGCTAATGAGCAACTCGCCAGTGCGCTCGGTTTCCTCGTCGCTCATGCCCGCTGCAGGCTCATCGACGAGGAGAATACGTGGTTTTTGAGCTAACAACATGCCTATTTCGAGCCACTGTTTCTGTCCATGCGATAGACTGCCAGCGTGTTCATGGCGGCGTTCCTGCAATCGGATCAATTCAAGCACTGATTCGATCTCCTCGCGATCTTCGGTCGATTCCTTGTAAACCAAAGCCTTCCGAACGCTGCGGTTACGGTTGAGCGAAAGCATAAGATTTTCATAGACGGTGTGCTTGGAATAGATGCTCGGCGTCTGAAACTTCCGGGCAATTCCAAGTCGATTAGTCTCGTATTCCCGTAACTTAGTAAGGTCAAAGTCCCTGCCATCCTCCCGATGGTAAGTTAACGCTCCCACATCAGGACGTGTCCGGCCTGTGATAAGATCCATAAAGGTACTCTTGCCAGCTCCGTTAGGGCCAATCACCGTACGTAATTCACCATCGCAAAGATAAAACGTCAGATTATTGATCGCCCTGAAGCCGTCAAAAGACTTCGTCACGTCCTCGACAGAGAGCGTGAGGTCGGTATCACGATAAATCAGCGAATGCGTCATGACATCAGGTGCTGGCAACTGTTGTTTCGGGTTTCGATAGGCGTCCCTTGGACCATCGTGCCTTGATCTGAGCCCAGAGCCCAACGATGCCGTTTGGCATAAACAGCACGACGAGAACGAAGACCATACCCAAGATGATGAGCCAACTCTCTGGATAGGCCCTCGTCGCCCAACTCTTCAATAAGTTCACTAGAATGGCGCCAATGACAGGGCCAAGCTTGGTGCCGCGCCCTCCGACGGCAACCCATACGACAATATCGAGGCCCTTGGCAGGCCACATTTCGCTAGGATTGATGATGCCTGCCTGAGGCACGTAGAGTGCGCCCGCTAGACCAGCGATCATGGCACTGACAACAAAGATAAAGACCTTAAAATGGGTCGTGGAGTAGCCGGAGAAACGGACTCTATTCTCTGAGTCACGGATCGCTTGCTGAATCTTGCCGAACTTCGTTTCCAGTATCCGGGCGACGAGCCAATAAACGGCAAACAGCAGGAGACACGAAGCGATGAAAAGCCATCTCGATGTCGAGTCTATACGGATATCCGCTCCTAGAATGAATCGGAAATCGGTGAATCCATTATTTCCTCCGAAAGTGAAATCGTTACGGAAGAATAGCAGGGCCGCCGCATAAGTGAGTGCCTGTGTTAGTATAGCAAAGTAGACCCCTTTGATCCGCGAACGGAAAGCAAGAATGCCGAAGATCAGCGCAACAAGGCCTGGCACCCAAGCAGCTGCGAGGATGGCGAATGTCGGACTATAGAAAGGTTTCCAGTGCGCTGGCAGTTTTTCATAGCCAAGGAAGACCATGAAATCGGGGAGTTTGCTGCCGTATGATCCCAGCTCTCCGATCATGAGCATTAGATACATACCGAATGCATAGCCACCGAGCGCAAAGAAGAGACATTGCCCCAAGCACAAAAGGCCTGTGTAGCCCCAGAGCATGTTGAGGCTAATGGCTAGAATGGCATAGCAGAGATACTTTCCCCAGACACCCAGCGCGAAGCTCGACACATGAAGCGCAGAACCGTCAGGAAAAAGTGCGTTGCCCAAAGGTAGTGCAATCATGACGCCGAATAGGAGCGCGAGAAATCCAAGATCACTGTTATCTTTCAACAGCAACCATCCCCGAATACGTGAGAGCACGGATTCCATTAGTCGTCGAGACTACGCGAGCGCGCAGGAAAGAGACCTCCGGGTTTGATTTGTAGAAAGAGGATGATCATGAACAACACAGAGATTTTTCCCATGACCGGTCCGAGGATGGGTTGCAGCCCTTGGTCAACCATCCCAATACCAAGTGAAGAAAGTGTGGCTCCTAACAGATTGCCTACGCCGCCGACCACGACCACCATAAAACTATCGACGATGTAAGTTTGGCCCATGGAAGGGCCCACGTTCCCGATTTGAGATAGAAACGCGCCAGCCAGCCCGGCCAGCCCTGAGCCGAACGCAAAGGTGATCATGTTTACGCGACCTGAAGGTACGCCCAAACTAGAAGCCATTTGCCGGTTCTGCATGGTTGCTCGGACATGCAATCCCCAGCTTGTCTTTGATAGGAGCAGATAAGTTCCGATGACGACGAAGGCCACACAAACAATCAGCGCGACTCGGCTGTAAGACATGGATACGTCTCCAACCTGCAGACTGCCCGCCAGCCACTGGGGTGAGGATACAGACACATTGGCGGCTCCAAAGTAGAGTCGGAAGACTTGTTGAAGCACCATGGAGATCCCCCAGGTCGCTAGCAATGACTCGAGAGGACGCTTGTAAAGAAACTGAATGAGTCCTTTCTCCATGATAGCGCCCACAATTGCTGACACCATGAAGGCCAGAGGGATTGCCGTGATGAAGTAATAGCCGTAGACGGAGGATCCCTCTCCGAAAGCCGATGCGAATTTGTTCTGCACAATATAAGTTGTGTAGCCACCGATGGCAATGAACTCCCCATGCGCCATGTTGATCACACCCATCTGACCGAAGGTGATGGCCAATCCATAAGAAACTAGCAAGAGCACTGAGCCTAGGCTTAAACCTCGGAAAAGTGTGCCAATAAAATCTACCATCTTTTGATGACTATCGATCTCTGCAAAAGCACGCTTCGCTGCAGTAACCATTTCATCGGTTGGCTTGGTATCACCATCGGTAGAGATACAGCGTTCTATGTAATCCCTAGCTCGGAAGGATTTCATGCTACCTAATGTTCTGATAGCTGCTAGACGATTTTCTATCGATCCATTAGCGAGTTCAGAAATGGCGACAGCTTCGTCGAAAGCGCGCTGAGTGTTGGAGTCCTCCTGGCGTTTCGCTCGCGCTTTGAGGTCCGGAAGATACTGGGGGTTCTGGCTGAGCCCCAGTTTAAGAGCGGCTTCGATTCGTTTATCGAAGTCAGGGGAGCTCAAATCGATGAGGTCTACGATCCGCTTGAGGGTTTTGCGAAGCTTACGAGAAGGCCGATCGATTTTTGGTCCGGTGGCTGGCACAACTGCCTCGCCCGTTAGTAGAGTGGAGAAGGCTTCCCCATCTTTAAAGAGAATGATAGTAGCATTATCAGTCCTATAGCGAAGAATTTGACCGCCTCTCCAAGCTTCAACCATACTGGCAATCACAGGATCCCCCTCGTCACCTAGAGCCTCAAGGGCCGCGGCCCGCTCGGCCCCTTCTCGAAGTACGATCTCAACAAGTAGACGCCGGGCTTCTTTTTCATCGCCAAGCGAAGTTCCGAGGGTTAGCAATGAGGAGAGAAGTATTCGGAGAATATAGGCGCCTAGGGTTTTAGATAACATAATTGCGCATCGAAATATCGAATTGCCAAAGCTTACAAAGAAGAAGCCCCCTACCCACCTTGAGATAGATGGATAGGGGCATCAGAGCTACTGCTCTAATGTAATCAAGGAATCGTTATTACTTCTTGAAGGTGCCCTTGAGGAAGGGTTCGCCAAAAACGTCTTTCATGGTTTCAACGATGGCAAACTGGCCTGTTTCAAGTGTTTCACCGATGTAGACAGTTTTTGTCAGATGATGATTCTTTTGCGTCGTGACTTTGCCGCCTGGCCCGTCAAAAGAGATGCCAGACTCCAAGGCCTTCATTACCTTTTCAGGCTCAAAGCTTTTGGCCTTCTCCACCGCAGCTTTCCAAAGGTAAACACCATTATATGAAAGGACCATAGGAGAACAGGTCACTCGATCTTTTTTAATGATGCCTGGAACTTTTGTCTTGGCTAACCAACTATTAAAATTCGTGATGAACTTTTTATTGGCCAGCGTATCAATTGACATGAAATAGGTCCAACAGCCCAAGTGTCCGACCAGGTCTTTGGCGGGAAGTGAGCGGAACTCATCCTCGGATAGGGAGAATGACACTACTGGGCAATCTTCCGACGTGATCCCAGATGCTGCAAACTCTTTGAAGAAGGGCACATTGGCATCACCATTGATCGTGTTAATCACGCATGCATCTCCAGAAGCAGAGAACTTCTTGATGTCAGCAACGATTTGCTGGAAATCACTATGACCAAAGGGTGTGTAGTTTCCTGCGGAGATTACCTTGCCAGCATTATCCTTGCGAAGACCGCCACCGATATCCTCCACAGAGACACCCTTTGACAGAAGATACTCAAAGAGCACCAGGTTCGTCGTTTGAGGGTAAACATAGTCTGTCCCGATGAGGTAGAATTTCTTCATGCCTTCGTTAAGCAAGAAATCCACTGCTGGAATGGCCTGCTGTCCGACGGCTTCCGCTGTATAGAAGATATTAGGGGACATCTCCTCGCCCTCATACTGCACGGGGTAGAAGAGCAATCCATTGTGTTTCTCGTATACTGGAAGGACCGACTTACGGGACACTGAAGTCCAGCATCCAAAGGTTGCAGCGACCTTATCTTTGACCAGCAGCTGCTCAGCCTTCTCCGCGAAGAGTGGCCAGTCGGAGGCGCCATCGACCACCACTGGCTCGATCATTTTCCCCATCACGCCGCCGGCGGCATTGATCTCATCAAAAGTGAAGAGCAAGACGTCGCGGAGCGACGTTTCACTAATCGCCATGGTGCCGCTCAGCGAGTGTAAGACCCCTACCTTCACTTTCTCAGCAGAGAAGGCGGTGGAGGCGAACACAGCCGCCACAGCGATTGCTGCTAGGCCTGTTTTAAAGTATTTCTTCATATAAAATGAAAGTATTTCTGAGTCTTGGTGTTGATGAAGTGTTAGAAATCGATACCTATACCAAAACTGGCGGTGAGGAAGCTATCGTCCGGATTGTTTGGGATCACATCGTCGTCTGTGACGTAATATGTTAGTCCCCCGTGAAGGTTCCAGGCACCAAGTTTTTCATCAATCACATCAAGCGGCAGAGTCGCACTGAGACCGAGAGATGCGTAGGCGAAACCACCATCACCGCCATGAAAGCCATCGGTAGCGGCAGCGACGTTGATTGGCAACGCTAAGTCGACCGGGCCTGCTGAGAACCCCGGTTCGATGCCCAATACAGCAACGAGCCCCGTATCACCGCCTGAAGCGCCTTCGTCAACCCGATTATGTAGTGTAAGGCTTGGGCTCAATGAATGATCGACCGCCAAGATCACATCGATGATGCGCTCGGACTCTTTACCATAGAGCCACTCTTGATAGAGAATGGTGACGTCTAGCGGTCCTAGACCGAATCCAACACCAGCCCAGACATCGACTTCTTGGATGCTCCCGCCGATATCTGAAATGGTATTATCATTCACATCCCACCAGGTCCCCAAGATGAATGAGAGGTTCTCCGTAAGCTGGAAGGTAAGTTCAAGAGACGGATTGAAGATGGCGTCACCCAAGTCGTTTCCAGCCCCCCAAACATCAGCTCCATAGGAGATGAAATGTGAGTTGTAATCTAGTGAGAGGGAACCCGATACTGCCGAACCCAGGATGCTGCCGCCGTCGCTCATGGGGACGATAGGATCTGTAAGTGCAGGTACGTCAATTTCTCCGGCCGAAGCAATGGTTGGGATTGCCAGTAGGCTAGCTGCAAGTGTGTGAATCTTAGTTAACTTCATGTAAGGGTGATTAGGTCGATGTTAGTTGCGCCATCAAGTCATTCTCTATTTGAGAGAAATCTCGGAATCAGGCAGACAAGCCATCGGGGGAGCAGAGAGGGTGCCAGTGTTCACGTTTGACCATGAATCCTATTCATGAATTCGGTGAATGAATTGAGTCGCACTACTTAAAAGATTAATTATCAAAGAGTTAGATTGAGGTGTTCGGCCGTAAAATAAATAGAGTATTACGATCGAGCTGGTTAGAATATTGTCCGCAGATAGGAGCTTACGCTTATAGTTTCTGTCTTCTTAATATTCATCTAGACGCGCAGCGCTAGAGTAGGATGCTACGGTTGTGTTCGTGCTACGAATCACCGATAGTTGCGCCAGCTGCGTAGCTTGGTAAGCTCTTTCGCTTCCCGTATAGCAAAGGGTTCGCAGAGAAAGCCAGAAACAGAATCGCCACTGGCTGTTTCAATTCGACCAATACCCAAAGGTGATGGGATCTGGCTTACAAAGTGACCGAAAGCTTCTTTGGTGAGCGCGTAGATTTCTATTTCTATAGATTCTCCAGCTCCCGTTTCATCTCGGAGAAGGCCAGGCTTGAGAGGCGTGGTGTTTGGGAGTGCGTATAGTCGATAGTGGGGTGACGTTGTCGTTCGCTCCACAAAGGTGCCCCCGAGGTCCGTGAGTTGGTGATGCAAGGGCAGGCCTTGAAGATGGGCCCCACAGACTGCGAGTAGACAGTGGTCGAGTCTATCAGGGATCGCGAAAGACTGAATACCCTGGATCTGATCGGCAAGACACAACAGCTGTAGATCGTGAAATGCTGGTGCCGATAGTGTTATCCCAAAGGGATTACCATTGTCTACCACACTTGCTGGCACGGCCACCGCAGCCATGTCGAGCAAGTTCACGAAATTGGTGTAGTAGCCTAGATTGCTGTTCAGCTGAATTGGGTCGGCTTCAACTTCAGCGATGCTGTAGGTCGTCCCTACGGTGGGTGTGACAAGCATATCGAAGGACTCCCAGAAGGGTTCCAGCTCTCTTCGCCTTGCCTGCAACTGATAGAAGGACTCAAAGGCGTCGACAGCGAGAATTTGATCACCCTTCCCGATGATCTCTCGCGTCACACGGTGAAGGGCCTGGGGCTTACCTTCAATAAATGCGCGAATGGCTGCATACCGCTCAGCAACCCATGGTCCTTCATAGAGAAGGCGAGCAACTTCGAGAAATGGCCGAAAATCGACTTCTGTGAGGGTCCACCCCAGCGAAACCATCTTCTCGCAGGTCTCCGTGAACGCCTGTTCTGACGCAGTATTGCCGAAGAACTCGAGATCTCTCGGTCGGGGAGTTGCTACGCGAGGCGACTTTGGAACCGGGGGCAGTGAAATCGGAAGTCGACGACTGTAAGGATCTTTGTGATCAAAGCCTTCTGCCGCTCGAAGAACTTCATAAGCATCCGCATTTGTCTGGGCGAAAATGGAGACGCAATCAAGTGTTCGACAGGCTGGAACGACGCCGTGAGTGCTCAACCGGCCGCATGTTGGCTTTAGGCCGACAAGCTTGTTCAAAGCCGCCGGAACGCGGCCGGAGCCAGCGGTATCCGTGCCCAACGAGAAGGTGACGAGCCCCTTGGCCACGGCTACGGCGGATCCCGAACTGGAGCCGCCGGGAACATTGTCCGGATCAATGGCATTACCAGGAATACCATAAGGTGACCGGACGCCGACCAAGCCGGTGGCAAACTGATCGAGATTCGTTTTTCCGATCGGAATGGCTCCTGCTTCGATTAGCTTTGCGACCACTGTAGCTGACTTGGTCGGCGTGTAGGCAAACTCGGGGCATCCTGCGGTCGTGGGCACACCTTCAAGGTCAATGTTATCCTTTATCGCGAACGGAACGCCATAGAGAGGCAGGCCTTCTCGACCAGACAAACGTTCCGCGTAGGCCTGAAGTCCCTCCCGGCTCAGGCGATATATCCAGATAGATGGGTCGCAAGCGTCTGCCTGAGCCACGACGTGGTCTAGCAAGGTGTCGACGGTAAGCGAGCCATCGGCATAGTCGCTTCTCAGTTTTCTGATAGACTGAGTAGAGATCATGACGTCTTCAGGTATGCGATTGCTTGGCCAGGATGGATAGTATTCCCGGGTTCTGCCACTAACCTTACGACCACACCCTCGGCCGATGATGCGACCGTCATCTCCATCTTCATACTTTCGAGAATGGCAATCGGCTCACCCAGTAAAACCGTTTGGCCTTCTGTTACGCAAAGTTTCCACATGTTTCCCGCAATGGGCGACTCGACAGTTACGGTTCCGGCTGGAGCCTCAGAAACAACTTCGGGAGCCATGGCATCTTCAAGGGTTTCCTCAGCATCATTCCATCGCTGGCGCTCTTCGTTGAAGGAAAGGTGCTGATGCGCACGGAAGGCTTCGATGGAAGAGGCGTTCTCTGTTAGGTAGCGTTGATAGTCTGCTAGATTAAACTTCGTTTCCTCAACCTTGAGTTGATAGCGCCCGCGTACGAAGTCCTGACGAATTTCAGCCAACTCTTCGGTCGAGACCGGATAAAATTTCACCTGATCGAAGAATCTGAGGAGCCAGGGCTTATCAGGTTCAAAATGTTCCGTAGACCGGTAGCGATTCCACATCTGAACGGTGCGCCCGACAAACTGATAACCGCCGGGTCCTTCCATCCCATAGATGCAAAGATAGGCGCCGCCAATACCCACGGCATTCTCTGGAGTCCATGTGCGGGCAGGGTTGTATTTCGTAGTGACCAAGCGATGCCTCGGATCTAGCGGTGTGGCGACTGGCGCACCCAGATAAACGTCTCCCAATCCAAGGACGACATAGCTCGCATCAAAAATTGTTCGATACACCTCGTCGATAGTCTCAAGGCCATTGATACGGCGAATAAATTCGATATTGCTAGGATACCAAGGCGCATCCTTTCGCACGGTGGCGTGATATTTCTCAATTGCTTCGCGGGTCGATGGATCATCCCATGAAAGCGGTAGGTGCACGATCCGGGAGCGTATTTCGTAGTCTTCGACTCGACGAAGAGTCTTCACCATCTCTCGAACCTTTGCCGTCATCGACTCGATCGATTCGCTTCGATCGAAATGTATCTGCAACGTGCGAACGCCCGGAGTAATATCGAGCACGCCGGGCAGATCTGCCTCCTTGAGGTGTTCATATATTTGGTGGACTTTCAATCGCAGAGCGATATCGAGCTTGGGCGGGCCGAACTCGATCAAGACATTGCGATCTCCCGAGCGCCGATACACCATCTCTTCATCGCTCGCCACGATTGGACTTTCTAGCGTCTTAGTTACCAAGCGGAAACTAATCGTATCTCCAGCATTGAGTTGTCCCATCTTCCACAGTTCGTCCTCAACGATAGTGAAGGGGCATACAAAGCCGCCAAGGCTAGGGCCATCCGGACCGAGAATAACCGGCATGTCGCCCGTGAAATCGATGGCGCCTATCGCGTAGGGATTATCGTGAATGTTAGACGGATGTAGCCCGGCCTCACCACCATCAGCGCGCGCCCATTCCGGCCTGGGGCCAATAAGGCGCACGCCGGTTCGCGCCGAGTTGAAATGCACTTTCCAATCTGTTCTTATGAAAGTTTCAATGTAGCTTTCTTTGAAGAACTCGGGTGCCCCATGAGGGCCGTAAAGCACGCCGATCTCCCACGACTTGGTGAAGGAGGGAATCAGATTGGTTTCTAGCTGAGCGATTGCCGCCTCGGTTGCTTTCACTTGATCTTGATGCAAGACATCTCCGGCGCGCAGTGGGCGCCCACCATGTCCCCCAAACGCACCCAATGTGAAGGTGGATCGACTACCCAGATAGGGCGGGACATCGATGCCGTGACGAATGGCCAAGTAGGCACGCGCGCCCTCGCCCAAGATGCCGCCAAGTTTAATGATATCGTCAGCCTTAACAGAAATAGCAGTCCAGCGTCCTATGGGTTTCTCGTTTAGTGTGGCTCCCATGTCTGCACCTGTAAGGGCGATCACGCTGTCCGAGTGAAAGCGCAACGCCGGGCCATTCATGGTCATTTCTAAACCAGCCGCTTCTTTGGGGTTACCCACGATCATGTTGGCAAGCTCGAATGAACGGCTGTCCATCGGACCCGAAGGGGGAATCCCTATTTCCCAATAGCCAACGCGTCCCGGATGGTCGTGAATGGTTGTTAGGGTGCCTGGAGCAAGGACTTCTACCGTTCGCGAGACATGCCTGAAATCCTTCAAGAATTTCGTTGAGACCGATCCTGCGCCAAACGCCTCGGAGGCCGCGATGTCGGCAAGGTAGGGCAGATTCGTAGTGATACCGTCGATACGCGAGGCCTCGAGGGTCTGATGCAAAGTCTTGGCGGCTTCCAGACGCGTAGGAGCATGCACAATTACTTTCGCCAGCATGGGGTCGTAGTGCGGCGTTATCTCGATTCCACTTGAAATCCAAGAGTCCACCCGGACGCCGTCCGGAAACGAGACATTGGTTAGGAGTCCCGTCGATGGTTGAAAGTCCTTATTAGGATTCTCGGCATAGACGCGGGCCTCCATCGAATGCCCTGACACGGCTACCTCTGGGGAAACGCTTTCATCTGCGGCTACCCGTAGCATCAACTCTACAAGATCGGTGCCAGTGACCGCTTCGGTCACGCCATGCTCGACTTGGAGACGTGTGTTAACTTCCAGAAAGTAGAACGCCTCGCCCTGAGCATCGTAGAGAAATTCGACCGTGCCCGCCGAACGGTAGCAGACGCGCTTAAGAAGAGTCGTCGCCGCAGCAGCTAAGGCATCGCGAATGGCAGCGGTAAGCCCGGGAGCGGGCGTCTCTTCGATGACCTTCTGATTGCGGCGCTGAAGTGAACAGTCTCGTTCACCAAAGACCCACACGTTTCCCTTGCCATCACCTAAGGCTTGCACCTCCACGTGGCGAGACTCTGAAACAAACTTCTCGAGGAAGATCTCTTCATTGCCAAAGTTGGAGCGGGCCAGGCGGGAAACCATCTCGTAATTAGCGAATAATTCAGCGTCATCCTGGCAAACAGCCATACCGATCCCCCCGCCACCGCCTGAGCTTTTGAGAATGATAGGATAACCAATCTCTTTTGCGGCTTCTTGAGCTTGGTCCAGGTTTTGCAACACTCCTGTGCCAGGCAAGAGCGGCACCCCAGTCTCTTCTGCCAAAGCTCGTGCTTGATGCTTCAGCGCAAAGGCCTGCATCTGTTCAGGTGTCGGGCCGATGAATCGAATCCCCACATCTTCGCAGGCCTGAGCAAAGGTCGGCGATTCACTGAGAAGGCCGTAGCCAGGGTGAATGCCGTCCGCCTGGGTTTCCTTGGCAACGCGGAGGATCGTCTCCTGCTGGAGATAACTCTCCGCTACAGCAGCAGGTCCGACACAGTAGGCTTCCTCAGCGTCACTGACATGAAGCGAATCCCGATCCGCTTCCGAGTAAATCGCGACCGACTTGATGCCAAGGCGTTTGAGGGTCCGAATGATCCGGCAAGCAATTTCGCCGCGATTAGCGATGAGAACTTTTTTGAGCATCGATCTTAGTCCCAGATCAGCACCTGCACAGGTGTTGGATTGTAACCGTTGCACGGATTGTTCAGCTGCGGGCAGTTGGAGATCAGAGCGAGGACGTCCATCTCGGCGCGCATCTCCACATAACGCCCAGGCGCAGAGATTCCGTCTTCAAATGTGAGTCTCCCCTCGGGCGTCACTGGCACGTTCATGAAGAAATTGATGTTGCATGTGATATCCCGTTTCCCGAGGCCCTGCCCCCAATGAGACAGCCCGCAGATGAAACTATCGCGACAGGTATGCATGGGCTCTTTGTCTAACGCATACCGCATGGTATTACTTTCACGAGAACACGCACCTCCCACCGTGTCGTGTCGACCACAAGTATCGGCCACGATCGTGAGGAGCGTGTTGCCTTCATTTGAAATCAGGGCGCTGCCTGAAGTTAGGTAGAGATTGGATTGTTGCTGGATGGTGTCCGAAGCGCTGTAGCGCTCTTCAGGATTATGTGCGTTGTAGAACAGCGTGTCTGCTGCCTGATTGCCTTCCAGATCCAAGATGCGAAATGTTTGCCCTTTGCGCACTTCGTGCATCCAGTGATCGCCTGCGAGAACCGTCGCCACGTAGGCGGCCCTGTTGGGATCTAATGAGCTCTCCTTCATGCGCACAAGTGGTAGTAGTCCTCTGTATTGATGAATGCCCGTTCGTTCTCTGGGCAGGATATTCGGGAGGGATCCTCGGCCCCAGGAGGCGTTGCTTGCGTGACACTAAGTTCAACAGGCTTAGGAGCATACACGGGATTGGGATCGAGCGGATGCTGGCACGTATTGAGAATGACAAGGGTGTCCATCTCGAACCGCAGATCAATGTGCGCGCCTGCCTTAGTGGCGTCTTGGTCGAACGTGAGTCTGCCTTCTTCATTCGATGTGACTTGGCTGAAGAAATTGATGTTAGGGATGAGGTCGCGTTTTCCTAGGCCCCACTTTGCGAGTTCGATGATAAAATTCTCATGCCCGTTGCGGTAGAAATCGTTTCGTCCATTCTGATACGTTTTTACGCCGTATTTCTTCTCCACCGTCCTTGCCTGGGTGCAGCCGCAGACCGTGTCATGCCAGCCTGCTGTATCTTCTGTGACGGAGCAGAAGATACGTCCCATGTCCGAGTGGATGCAGTATGGCGCCGTGAGAAAGAAGATCTGCTGCCCCTTCAACGTATCCGGCATGTTGTAACGTTCCAACCGTTCAGCCGCGTTGTAGAGAAGCATCGAGACATTAGCGCCACCTTCGAGATCAGTAAGGCGAATGGTTTTCCCGCGGCCGATGATCTTTGACCACATGCCGCCACCGGTGATGGTGATTCTATACAGGGGGGGCATAGGGATTCTCAGGGGTTTCTTCTTCAAGCCGGCTTTGCGGCAGGGGGTGAATCGGCGGCATGATCTGTGAGGCCATCGTCATCTTTCCCGTACGCACGCCTTTCCGACTAATGAACTTATTCGCCAGCGCGCGCAATTTGCGGCCGGGCCCTTGCACGATCATCACTTCCATCACGTAATCATCTTCTAACAAGACGCTTAGAGTGCTGATCACTTCATCGATGTGCTCTCGCTGAAGGTCCGCCAGCTCCCGCTGGATATTCCCTTTCGTGACATCGTAAACAAGCGTGATGACACCAGCTGTGATCTCATTTCCGGTTTCTTGCTCAAGCTGGCTATTTCGAGCCATGATGATCTCCGCAATCGCTTGGGATCGATTCTCAAAGCCCTGCTTCTGGATGATGCCATCCAAGGCTTGGTAAACAGAGCCGGGCAAAGAGACGCTGATGCGTTTTGTGGTCTGAGGAAGATCCATAGTATGACTTATTGATTAGAAAGTATTATCAGTCACGCCGCAGTATCCGTGCCATGCGACCTGGTATTCCGCCAGGCGAACTCTGCCTATCTCCACTACCCAACCGCTTGGCAATGAAACCGAATCAAAGGTTTCGGGCTCGCTGCCTTCATCGAATCATTGAAGCTTATGGTGGATAAACGATGTAGGGCCATCACCATCATTTGACTGACGGGACGGTAACGGGCCATTCACGACTCAACGACTCAACGACTCAACGACTCAACGACTCAACGACTCAACGACTCAACGACTCAACGACTCAACGA
>JAACDM010000588.1 GCA_009936795.1 Verrucomicrobiaceae bacterium
AAAACTAGCCTCGACTTTCCTCGGCCTCGTGACCCTCGGATCAATCCTCGCATGGCTGTGATTCGGTTATAAAACACACCCTAGCCAATTCTAACGAATGAAGCGATAAAGATCCTCAACAAGCGGGCTGCAGGGAAGGACAAGATTGGGGCTATCAAGGATGTCACGCGTTTCATACGCTTCTTTGCAACTCGCCGCCCACAGAAGATTGAGCTTGAACCGATGTATTTCATCCAGAAACAGAACTTCGCTTAAGCGGTTATCTGAACACGTGGTGAACCTACTTGAAGAGGACTTCGATAGCCTTGAGAGGGGCGGTTACTGGCCGAGCGTTTCGTTTGTCATCTCCAACATGCTATCGAGATCTTTTGAGACTAGCTGAAGTTTAACTTTTCTAACAAACTTCTTGGCGTCTGAGCGATCACGCCGTTTAAGTTCGGAAACCACTTCATTGGCGTCTGCCTCGGGAAACTCTTGGGCATGCTGTAAGGACTTGAAGCGCAGCTCAAGCTTGGTCGAGAAGAGACTTGGTTTGTACTCGATGGCATCCACTTCGGAGAGAGGACTCTCCAGCGCCTTGATGCTTGATTTGAGAATGCCAGCGACCTTTGACTGAAACTCGAATCTCAAACTGTCTGTTTCCAGATGAATCATTCACAGCGACCGAGCCCCGCATAGGTGTCGGACATTCTAAAGGCCAGTAGAGATACCTGGGAGAGGTTAGCAGAGCATGACGATGCGAGCAAACCCTAGAAGCGCGAATGAAGGATTGATTTCGTGAATTCGGATGGCTTCAGTGAAGTCTGACCTGTCACGATCATGATCTTGCGCATCCTTGGCGGATTACTCGCCCTTCTTACTTTCTGTTCCTGCTCGACGAGTTCTGGTGGGCCTCTTGTTCAGGCTCGCAATGAGCGGATTCGGATGGAGCCCGCTGGAGATTATTATGTTGGACGGCGCTATTGGGTGAAGGGTTCTCGCACTTGGGGGTGGATTCGCAAGCCGAAGCAGCCCTGGGACAAGGCGCGGCTGGCTATCACCAATGAGCGGTATAAACGGAACCCAGATCGCTTTCCTGAGTATCGACCGGGTGGGGGCCCGACGAACGGCTTCGACCACAACTACGAGTACAAGCTCAAAGGCTACTTCACATCAGACGAGGTCTATGATCCCACGACCAATCTGATTCTTCCCGAGTTTGTCCTCCAAGACTATCAGCTAATGAACAAGTCTCCGGGGTGGCTGTTCTCTCCGAAGGATCGGATGAATAATATGAGGCTGCCCCGGACCCACGCTCTGGTGCTATCCAAGACGCCTTGATTCGTGAATAGGTCTGACCGAATCTAGGACAGTATAATTATGGTCAATTTTAATGAAACAGACTAGTCTGTTCATACGTCTACTGTTCATTCCCACCCAGACTTTTCTCATTCATGACGTATTCTTCCAGATTGCCCGTTCATAAGAAGGTAGTGCCCGCGCTCATCGTTGTCGGCTTGCTCTATGCGGCTTTCCGGGCTCTACCTATCGCGGACTGGCTTCAATCTGCCCTTGATTGGGTCGAGGCACTTGGGCCCTGGGGACCCGTGGCATTCATCATTCTCTATGCCCTGGCGGTTGTCTTCTTCTTTCCCGCTTCCGTGATGACTCTTGCCGCAGGGACCGGGTTCGGAGTTGTCCTTGGATGTGTTTACGTTTCGATCGCTTCCACCCTGGGAGCAACGCTTGCTTTGCTCGTTGGGCGTCACGGGGCCAGGAAGACGATTCAGAAACGGATCGATGGCAATAAGACCTTCACGGCGATTGATAGTGCTGTTGCAGATGAGGGATGGAAGGTCGTCGGACTGACCCGGCTCTCGCCGATTTTTCCGTTCACTCTGCTCAACTATGCATATGGCGTCACGAAAGTGAAGTTCTCGCATTATGTGCTCGCCTCATGGATTGGGATGATGCCAGGGACGATCCTGTATGTCTACGTGGGATCGCTTGGTAAGGCTGCTGCCTCATCCAATGGCAAGACGCCTTTGGAATGGACCTTCTATGGATTGGGCCTGCTCGCGACGATCATCGTCACCGTTTATGTTACCAAGATTGCCAAGCGAGCGCTTAACAAGAAGATTCACGCCTAGCCAACCCGTTCAAGTATTCGAATTGATGAAAGCCACATTGATTATTCTCGCTACCCTATCCTTTGTTGCTCGTGCGGAAGATGCCAAACCCACAACGTGGGTTGATCAGTATGAAGCCCTTCTTCAGAAACATGTGACCGCTCAGGGGGTGAACTACGCAGCTTGGAACGCGAGTGCCGCTGACAAGAAGCAGCTTGCGACGGTGATTTCGGCGATTGGCAAGGAACATCTCAGTGGCAAGTCAAAGGACGCACAACTTGCGTTCTATCTCAATGCCTACAACGCGCACATCCTTGATCAGATTCTGAAAGAGTATCCCACAGATGGGCCGGGCGGGGGAGGCTTGTTCGGTCGTAATAAGTTCTTCAAGCGCTCCAATTTGCTTGTAGCAGGAAAGAAGACGAGTTTCACCGCTTTGGAGAACGATGTCATTCGACCAACATTCAAGGAGCCGCGGATTCACTTCGCGTTGAACTGTGCCAGTGCTAGTTGTCCTCCACTCCACCCGGAAGCGTTTCGAGGAAGCTCGTTGGATGCCACGCTCACCGCGCTGACCAAAGCCTTTGTTAGCAAGAACCCTAAAGGCGTGAAGCCTATCGGCTGGAAGAAGGTAGCGATCTCGAAGATCTTCGACTGGTATGAGGAAGACTTTAAAGCTGCCGGAGGGGCCCTTGCCTACATCAATCAGTATCGTAACACGAAGCTCTCGAAGGGCACGAAGGTCAGTTTCCAATCCTATTCTTGGAAGTTGAACGCAACTCCAAATAAGTAGTTGTTAGACGTAAGTAAACGCATATGATCTGGGCTGCTTATTGAGATTACGAAAAGAAAGCGTCGGTCGCGTGCTCCAGCTGTTCATCGAGGAATTGGTAGGCGCGGGGATATATCCGAATCCGCACCAACGCTTACTCCATCTTATGTTTGTCACCTTCTCTAAGAGATTCAAGCAGGGGCTTCATGACCTTCTCAATCACACAATTCGGGTCGTAGAACTTCGCTTTTCGCCCAATTTCATCCACTCTGCTTGGATCAGCGGCGATGCAAAAGACCACTTCCCTGTCGTACAATGCCGTACGTTTTTTGATCAAGGCATCGAAGTCATTCGTTAGCCCCCCCCCATTTCGGACGTTACCAATACATTTCAGGAGATCGAGCGGCCACGACAAAGATTTGCCATAAAACCAGGTTTCCGTAATCACCTATCTTCCTGAGCGTGAGAAGGTGGCGAAAATATTTGTTTACGGTGCGCCTGTTCTCATGGTAGGCATACGCCAAAAGTTGCAATCTATGATAAAAAATCTGTTCGCCGCTACTGCATGTGCCGCCGCTGTCACCTCTTCTGTTTTTGCCGGGCCAACCGAAGCGCTAATCGAGCCTTGGCCATCTGAGGAACTCGTCAAGTCCGTGCCGGCTGGCTTTGAAGCCATGCGACGCCCGATCACAAACCCGACCAAGTTCGATCTCGCTGTCCCTAGCACCAGCATACATGCAATCTACATGCATCACAGTCTACCGTCAAAAATCAACTCGGCGGCAGGCAAACTCGACTTGGGAGGTGATGTGAATCTCTTTGCTCTCGGATTCGAATACGCTTTCAATGAGCGCTTGTCCTTGGTCGGAACGAAGGACGGGTACGTCGATTTCAACCCAGACAACTCGCTGGAAACAGACTCCGGGTTTGCAGACCTTGCTGCAGGCGTGAAGTATGCGTTCATCCTAGATCCTGTTGAGCAATTTGCGTTCAGTGGGACAGCCGCCATTGAACTTCCCTCTGGCGACAACGAAGTTCTGCAAGGCAATGGCGACGGAGGAATCGACCTTTCCGTTTCGGCCCTTAGGTTGCATGATGGATGGCAGTTTGCCGGAGCACTTGGCGCGTATCTACCATTTGATAGTGACGAAGACTCTACCACAGGGTTCGCGAGTGCCCACGTTGGTTACAATGTAACTGAAAAGCTATATCTTCTCGGTGAAGTCAATTGGTTCACGGTGTTGTCCAGTGGCGATGGGTCTGCCTCATTTGGCAATCCATCAGCACCGGCTCCTGACGATCTGGTATCCAGCGTCGTTGAGTTCGAAGGTGGCGATTTGTTCAACCTTGGCGCTGCCAACTCCGACGAAAACCGTGATATCGTGACTGCAGCACTTGGTATGCGCTACAAACTCACTGACCTCATGGACATAGGTGTTGCCTATGAACTCCCACTTACCGACGAGGAAAGTAACCTCATGGACAACCGCATCACGTTGGATATTGTGTTCAACTTTTAGGTTGCGAGCACATTCTCGAGTTTTACATCCGAGTAAGAGAATCGAGGGAAGCATTGGGTGATAACCTATGCTGGGGTCGGAGGGGGTTCAGTGGCTTCGTCCAAGGCGCCTTCGCTTGGCGGACCGACCACGGCGATTTCTTTTTCGATTCTGACTTCGAAGCAGACCTCAGCACGACAATCAGCGTGCCCGAGCCCAGCACGATTCTCTTCTTGAGCATTGCCAGCCTCGCCCTCTTCCGTCGGCGCCGGTAGTCCCATCCTTGAAGGCATGGGGCCCGACATTCTCAGCCCAACTCGAAAGTCGTCACTCCGAAGACTTGCCCCAAGGGAATCGAAACGGGCTCCCCGTGGTACATCCGGGCACAGCCAAAGACCTCCTGCATGCCATGATTCCTAGCCAACGCGACCGCCTGCTCGTTGATCTCCGGAACGTCGAGAAAGAGGGGCTGACCATCCGCGTGAACACTCAAAGCCACGAACAACTGCTCCGCGATGAGCCCATCATCCGCGAAGAGCGGACCGATCTTGAAACCACTCCTACACTCCCGAATCACCCCCAACCCCCGGAGCACTCCATCCTCCCGGTAGCTATGGCCCCGAGCATGGGGCATCGAAATCCAGCGGCGCAGGAACTCAGCCCTGCGTAATCCAAAGCGCCAGGTATCGTAATCGGCTACCTCCTCCAAATCGACCTCCTGCAGCGAAACGACCCGTGGATCCACAGGACGCCGCACCCCGACCCCTTCCATTCGCAGATTTCGATGGCTGAACTCAAAGCCCCCCTTTGCATAGAAGGGCTGCATCTCGAAGACTCCATCCATCCCGATCACTCCGCCGGGTCCCAGGCGCTCCAACAGAAGGTCCCGGCGCCAGTTCCAGAACTCCCGTCCGATCCCCTGACCACGCAGGTCGGGGCGCACGATGAAGAAGCCCATGAAGCCATAAGAGCCGTAGCTGACGACCGATCCAGTCGCGACCATCTCGCCGTCCCGCTCCGCACAAACGAAGCCCTCCGGATCAGTTACCCAGAACACCTCCGCATCGTCCAGACCCGGATTCCAGCCCTCCCCCGCCGCCCACTCGACCGCGACCTGAAACTCTTCCCTGCTGGCCCTTCGAAAGATCATATTACCGTGTATTGATCACCGAACATCCCTACGACAGAACGGCAGCAATGTCCGCCCAGAACTCACGCCGATGCGAATTCTGCGGCCCCTTTTTCGGATTCTCACTCCCAACCGACATATGAAACCAATACCACGCCTCCTCACCCTCACCCTTGGCCTCCTCCCCGTCAGCTCCGCGGACGAACCCGCGACCGAGCCAACGATCACGAAGACCCTCAACGAACCCAATAAACGTCTCACCGATGCCTACGAGCGCGAAGACGTTCCGCTCCTGCGCAAGCTCCTCTCCGAACGCCACGTTCATAATAACGTCTTTGGTCACCGCATGACAAAGTAGGGGTTCCTCGCCGATATCGAATCGGGCACGCTCGTATTTGAATCCTATGAGACGCCCGAGATCCAGTGGTTCATCTCGGAGAAGACCGCCGTGGCAACCGGCGTCATCCACGACCGCGCCATTCGCGCCGGCAAGCCCGTGCCCGCCACCCGCTTCACTCGTGTCTACACCCTTGAGGATGGTCAGTGGCAGGTTCTTCTCTTTCACAACACCTTGCTTCCCGCTTCCCCCTGAAATCCTACCGGGCCCACCCTCGCGTTGAAGGGATGTAAATCCCTATCCAAAACTGCTCATCGTTTGCGCGCAGCTTTTATGAGCGGGCGTTATACTCAGTGACAGGCTGCCGACGAGTGAGGAGGAGAGCAAACGATCCAATCCCCATGAGTAAAATGACCCCAGGTTCGGGAACAGTCGACACCTCAATCAAGGGACGGTTCACCGAACTGCTAGGAAATTACTTTTCGTCCATGGGGTTAGATTCGCCGCATTGCTAGGGATTGGAGGGGGGTCAGTCTCTAGCTGGTGCTTCATCCAAATCCACTTTCCGAATTCTCTGTAGGTCCTTCTCGACCTGCATCAACAGGAGGCGGATTCTATGGATAGGTGATTCGGATTTCATTTTGTGGATACTCTGAACAAGGTCGAAGGGGACGCGGCAGCGATGGTGATCTGACAATAATCGTCAACCTCTGGCGTGACCTCTTTGAAGGTGTCCCAGGTCTTTCCCCCGTCAGGGCTCTTCTGCAAGACGTAGGTAGTCGCCTCCAATGCTTGGAAGCTAATGGGCACGGTCCGAGCGATAGACAACTCAGGGAGCACAGGCTCAGGTTGTGACTCAGGTTCGAACTCCTGAAACGTTAGAGGGTGACCATTCCCAAACGGATCGTAAGGCCAATACCAGACACCGTCGGGCGTTGTGTTGGTGACGTTCTCATCTCCTTTGAGAAAGACGACGTAGCGTCCCTCTACAGAGTCCAGGAAGCGCACCTCGCCTTTCAATAGGAGACTGTTAGAAGTGGGGGCGACAAGCCAACCAAGGTCGTTGTGAGGAACCACGCGCACCTCAAGAGGCAGTCCCTGTCCAAGGCCATGTTAGTCCGATGACTTTGAGCTGCTACTACTCGAACTTGAGGAAGAGCTGCTAGTCGAACTGGAACTTGACGATGATTTCGAGTCCGAAGAGCTCTTGCTCGAACCACTGCTGTCAGACGTTGATGAGGAGCTACTACTGTCACTCTTGTCGCTGCCACTCTTGCCCGCTTTCTCCGCGCCTTTTTTGTAAGAGTCGCTTCGGTAGTCTGTCTCGTAGAAGCCAGAGCCCTTAAAGATAATGCCGGCTCCTGTGCCGAGCAGGCGTTTTACCTTGCCCTCACAGCTATCCAGAATGCAGGTCTCGAGGCGAGCGTCGTTCATCGACTGGAAATAGTCGAAGATCTCTCCGCAAGATTCGCAGCGATATTCGTAGGTTGGCATGGAGTTTCTCTGGGTAAACGCTTTGTTAGAAGCCCATGCCTGGAAGACCGCCGGGCATGCCGCCGGTGACTTTCTCCATCTCAGACGCCATGAGCGCTTTGGCTTTCTCCTGAGCTTGTTTGACGCCACTGAGAACGAGATCTTCTAGCATCTCCACGTCATCGGCGTCCACGACGGCTGGATCAATCTTTACGCCGAGAATGTCGCCGCTGCCATTTGCGGTGACGGAGACCTTCCCACCACCTGCTGTGGCTTCCACGGTCTTGTCGGCGAGTTCAGCTTGGGCAGACTGCATCTTTGTCTGCATTTGCTGCACCTGTTTCATCATTTTATTAATGTTCATAGCGTTTGGTGTCGTGGTAAGCGTTAGTCTTGCTTCTCCAGAGTGCCTTCGAAGAGTTCGAGGGCCTTCTGGATGAGCGGGTCATCTTCGAATTTCTCCTGATCGATGGGCTCGGTAGGAGGTGCCGTCAAGGGGGGAGCTTGGCTGCTTTGTGCCCCTTGTGTTTCAAATGGAGGAGATTCCTGTGCCGAGCGTTGGGGTTCAGCCGCGTTTGGCACGCTCCGAGCAATGCCTGTCACGGCATCAGAAGGAGCCGCGATCTTGGGAGGTTCGGCCTTTGGACCCATAGGCACGCTGTCATCTGCGATGCATTCCAGGCGAAGCCTCTTCCCCGAAATCTCCTGGAGGGCTCTCTCAATATCGCTCTTGGTCTGATCGGCACGCTGCCGCCCAAAGTCAGTCGAGTTGAAGCGGACAGTAAACTGATCGCCATCGATCTGGCTGAAGATCGCTTGCGCGAATAGAAGGGGAAACTTCTGCTGCAGCTGACGCCAAATTTGTTTGGGGTCGTCCGTCGGGCCACGAGGCGTCTCGGCTGTAGCTTCTGGTTCGGGACGAGTTGATGTTGCTGCTGGCTGAGATGGCACCGACGATGGTGTTGGCTGTGGGGCGACACTCGACGCAGGCTTGGTTGCCGCTGTGGCTGTGGCTGCGGCGGGGAAAGCGGCTGGCAATGGACTGTCGGTGATGGCACCACTGAGGACTTTGATCACATCGCTAAGATTGCTTTCCTGAACTCGCTGCACGGCTTTAATCACGCCGATCTCGAAATGCATCTTCTTGTCAGGCGCCCACTTCATGCGCACGTCTGTCTCCGCGAAGTGGTCGATGAGCTCTAAGAGGCGATCGGTTTCAATGAGCTCTCCTTGCTGGCGGATCGTGTCGGCTACTTGATCGGCCATGCCTTCGAGGGCGTTAGTAGGATCAACTTTGAAGACCAAGAGATTCCGCAGATAGGTGATGAGATCCGCGAGGAGCTTGGTCAGATCCTTACCAGCTTCGGTCTGTTCATGCACTACTTCGAGTGCCTCGACCGTGCGGTGTTCTAGAATGCCGGTGGTAAGCTTGGCAACGGTCTCATGTGAGGTGAAGCCAAAGATATCCAGGACGTGGTTTTCGCTGATCTCGGCACCGCAGAAAGCGACCAGCTGATCTAACATCGATTGGGCATCCCGCATGCCACCATCGGCGCCTTTGGCCACACTATGGGCAGCCATGTCATCGAGCTGGACATTCTCTTCTTTCGCAATGTGTAAGAGATGCTCGGCAATGATATGCTCGGGGATCGGCCGCAAATCGAAGCGTTGGCAGCGACTGAGAATTGTAGGTAGGATCTTGTTAGGTTCCGTTGTTGCGAAGATAAACTTCACGTGTGGCGGTGGTTCTTCCAGAGTCTTGAGCAAGGCGTTGAAGGCCGCGGTTGTTAGCATGTGGACCTCGTCAATATAGTAGATCTTGTAGCGTCCACGAGAGGGGGCGAACTTCGCATTGTCTCGCAATTCGCGGACTTGTTCGACACCGTTGTTACTCGCGCCGTCGATTTCTAGGACATCCAGGCTGTTTCCTTCAGCGATCTCTTTACAGATGTCCTCGTGAGGATCGAAGTCGGCACTCGGGCCATTGTCGCAGTTGAGTGCTTTAGCGAGAATGCGAGCAGTCGTCGTCTTGCCGGTGCCTCGAGGGCCCACGAAGAGGTAGGCCTGGGCAATGCGCTCTTTGGAGATCGCATTGCGAAGGGTCTGTACAACATGATCTTGACCAAGAATCTGGTCGAAGGTCAGGGGTCGATATTTCCTCGCGAATACCTGGTAAGCCACGGCGTGACTGTAGGAACAGGACGCTGATTTGAAATCCCTTTTTAAGATATTTTAGGAGTCGGATGAACCTGATTTCACGCAGCGAAAGCCGGTATGGTTCGTCGAGGTGATCATATCGGAGATCTGACGGGCACTAGGCCGGTAACCTTTGCAGTAGCAGTCGTTGCAGAGGAAGGAGCCGCCTCGGATCACTTTGTGCGGCGTGGTGGCAAGCTGAGGGCGGGTATCGGAGTTTTGGCGAAGGCGGCTCGTTGGATCGAGCACCTGGTCCTCGGTAGGACCGTCGGGTGCAAATTTCGGACTCTTCATGTAGTAGTCTGGATCGTACCAATCGGCGACGAACTCCCAGACGTTACCTGAGATATCGTAGAGACCGTAGCCGTTAGGCTTGAACGACTTTATCGGCGCGGTCTGCGCGAAGCCATCTTCATTGGTATTCTGATGGGGGAAATCGCCTTGCCAGAGATTGGCCTGGAGCTCGCCTTCAGGGGCAAAGTCGTCTCCCCAAGCGTAGGTCGTGTCCTTGAGGCCACCGCGAGCCGCATATTCCCACTCGGCTTCGGTTGGAAGCCGCTTGCCTGCCCATTTGGCGTATGCTGCGGCATCGTCCCAGGAAATGCAGACCACTGGGTGATCATCCAGACCCTCGATCGAGCTATCGGGGCCTTGGGGGTGACGCCAATCCGCGCCCGGCACGAACTTCCACCAACGCATATGATCGGTGAGAGGTACAGGGCCGTCGGTTTTCTGAAAAATCAGGGATCCTGCCAAGAGGGCCTCGGGAGGAGCATTCGGATACTCTTCGGCACTAAAGGCTTTCTCTCCCTGCGTGATGTGGGCAGTGGCTTCGACGAACGCTCTGAACTCAGCGTTCGTGACCTCAGCATCGTCCATCCAAAAGCCTTTCATGCGGACCGCATGCACGGGTTGCTCATTCGGGAGTCCTTCTCTGGAACCCATCTCAAACTCCCCATCGGGAATCCAGACCATGTCTGTCGGTTTGTCGCCTTGCTTGGCGACGGCTCCATCCTCGACCGAAGCCTGGCGCTGGCAGGCAGCTAGGAGCAAGCAGGCGACGAGCATGAGGAGACAGTGCATGAGTGAACCTTGAGCGGCAGTGTGCTGGCGTGCAAGTCTGGGCTTCTCTGGGTTGACCAGCAATCGCAGCGCAGCGAAAGGAAACCCATCATGACGCGCTTTCGCCCCTGCATCGACCTTCATCAAGGCCAGGTGAAACAGATCGTCGGGGGGACTCTTAATGACGACACAGGGTTAGCGGAGACGAACTTTGTCAGCGAGCAGCCACCAGCATTCTTTGCCAAGACTTATGCGGAGGACGGATTGACTGGTGGTCATGTGATCAAGTTAGGTCCAGGAAACGAAGAGGCTGCGCTAGAGGCTCTCCACGCCTATCCAAACGGGCTTCAGTTGGGAGGTGGTGTCTGTGTGGACAATGCGGCGGGCTTTCTCGAAGCAGGAGCGAGTCATGTCATTGTGACTTCAATGCTCTTTGACACGAATGGTAGGTTTCAGGAAGACTTGTTAGATAAACTGATTACAGAGGTAGGAAAGGATCACGTCGTCTTGGATCTCAGTTGCCGCCGGACTGAGGATGGTTGGCAAGTGGCCATGAACCGTTGGCAAACGCTCACAGATCTCGCAGTAACCGCGAAGACACTCGAGCAGTTGTCAAGTTATGCGGCTGAGTTCTTGGTTCACGCTGCCGATGTTGAAGGCAAATGTGAGGGTGTGGATGAAGACTTGGTGCAGAAGTTGGGAGAATGGGCGACCTTACCCATGACGTACGCAGGTGGTGCACGATC
>JAACDM010000013.1 GCA_009936795.1 Verrucomicrobiaceae bacterium
AACAAGGTGCCTTGGCGATCATGACGGCTCATGTCGTGTTTGATGCGATTCACAATGAAATGCCCGGGACGCTTTGTCCGGAGGTCTGGACTGACAGGTTGCGAAAAGCCATGGAATTTGAGGGCCTCTGCATTTCTGACTGCATGGGGATGAAGGCTATTGCCGATGGAGCCTTTTGGGGTGGAACGGTTGGTGCATGCGTCCGAGGTATTGGCGCCGGTTTGGACATGGCACTTGTTTGCCACACCCATGAAGTCATGCACGCCTCCATCGATGCGGTCGACGCGGCGCTCAAGGACAATACATTGTCCGAAGCGCGTGTTGCTCAAGCGCTTGCGAGACTAGAACGAGCGCGCGGTTTCCGGCGAGAACTACGCAATTCCACCATTGCACCGTTTGAACCCTCCGACGCCTTTCGCCAGTTCATCGGCTCTAGCACCGCAACCGGTGCCGATCCGACTTGGGAAACGGTTGTTGGATAGCATCGATGGCGTCGATATCTCGTTAAAAAATATCGATTGTCAGGGTGATCGTTGCTGAGTGACGATTAAACGAATGGCGAATGCATTGCTTCAGCACTTTACAGAGTCCGAGGTTCGGCATGAGTTGCGTGGTTTTCCTGAAAGAGCTGTGGCTGCGGTCATTGGTTTGAAGCAAGAATCCTCGGCTGAAGCGCTGAAGAACGCGGTTCCAGAGATCCTGGCATTCTACTTGCCGAGCGGTGTCTCTACAGATCTGACCACGCAGCCACCCAGTGCCCGGCTGAGAGAAGACTTGGGGGTCGATTCGCTGACATTTGCCGAGGCCGCATTCAAGATGGAAGAACTGTTTCGAGTGCGGATTGAGAATGTCGAACTCGCAGAGATCAAGACCCTGGGCGAATTGCTAGAGTTTGTGGCTCAGAAGCTGTTCCCTGAAGTATGAATCAATCTAGCGTTGTCATCACGGGGATGGGCTTTGTTTCCAGCATCGGCTGCGATACCGAAGCTGTGGTCGATCATCTCCGCAGAGGGCGGCATGGCTTCTCCAGGGTCGAATTGCGCCAGGGGGTGGACTTGCCAATCAAGGTGGTGGGCACGGTACCGGGGTATGCATTTCCTTCTCCCGATGTCAGGGATTGGGTCTTGCCGCCGGAGTCGCATGTTGATTTGTGCCGCGAACCGAGTTTGCCTCCGCATGGGGTGTATGCGGTGGACGCCGCGGAGCAAGCGATTGCCCAAGCCGGGCTGACTTCGGATCAACTCGGGGACGGGTCTACAGGGCTCTTTGGGGCTTCGTCAGGGTCGCCGATGCTCCTACGACACCATTTGAGTGTGTATGATAAGGACGGATCGCAGCGGGGGCATCCACTTGGGGTCGTGCGCTCGGTTGCAGGCACGCTGAATTTCAATCTGGCTGCTCGATACGGTATCCGGGGAGCCAGCTGCGGCTTTGTCTCGGCCTGTGCTTCTAGCAGTCATGCCTTGGGCTCGGCCTATGATGAAATTGCCTTGGGCCGACAAGATCGGATGATCGTTGTCGGTGCCGAAGAGTGCGCGGCGGAGAGTATCCTGCCCTTTGATGCCATGCGTGCGTTGAGCACGCATGCGGATCCAGACATGGCGTGCCGTCCGTTTGATCAAGCGCGTGATGGCTTTGTTGTGAGTGGTGGTGCCGTGGCTCTGGTGTTAGAGCGTGCGTCGTTGGCGAAACGGGCACCACTTGCGCGCCTGGTAGGTTGGGGCCAGGCAGCAGACGGCTATCATGTGGCGAGCCCTCACCCCGAAGGGACCGGGATTGTCACGGCAATGAAACGGGCGCTTCAATTTGCTAAGGTGGACGAAGCCGCCATTGACTACGTGAATGCGCATGCGACCTCCACGCCAGCCGGTGATCGCGCGGAAGCCCTTGCCTTGCGATCTGTCTTTGGGGCCGCGAGCCCAGCGGTGGTGAGTACGAAAGGACTGACGGGGCATGGCCTCAGCCTATCAGGAGTGCTTGAAGCGGCGCTTACCGTGTTGTCCTTGAGGGGCGGCTTCTTGCCCGGGAATCGTAATCTAAAAAACCCGGATGAGGCTTGTGAGGGCTTGTGTCTTCCTACGGAATCGATGGATGCTGATGTGAAACTTGCCATCAATAACAGCAGCGGCTTTGGCGGGGCAAATGTGTGCCATGTGCTTGCTCAACCTTAACTGCAAACGAACACGTTTCTCTTAAACAATGCGCTTCATAGGGTAGGGACCTTTCCAGGCCCCGATGCTGGCGGGATACCCGAGCCTCATTGATTGGAATGCTAACTTAACTATCTATGCCTGACATCATCACGATTTCTATTCTCAAAGCCATTTGGATTGGCATGCTTCTCGGCGTGGTGTCCGGAGCAATCATTGGGCTATTCTTTCATCGCGAGGATTGGATGGGTGGTTACAATAGTTTCCGAAGACGTCTGACGCGGCTTGGTCATATCTCTTTCTTCGGGCTGGCGTTTGTGAACATGGGCTTTGCATTGACCCACTACATTCTTAAGCTCCAGGCACCATGGGCGGGGTGGGCTTGTGTGAGCTTTATTGTGGGCGCCATTGCCATGCCCACGTGTTGTTTCCTAACGGCGTGGCGAAAGCCGTTTCGACACTTCTTCTTTATCCCTGTGGGCGGCGTGCTGTTTGGGATCATCTTCACGTTTGTTGGCTGGCCTGCGTCATGAAGCTCGGGCTGATTGCGCTCAGTGGCGTGCGTTGCCACAACCAAGAGTTGATGGAGATGGGCCTGAATCTACCGGGGTTTGTTGAGCGGAGTAAGGTCATTGCTTCGCTGCCAAGCCTTGGCTTGTTGACGTTGGCTGGACTCACTCCGGAATCGGTCGAGATCAGTTACGTTGAGGTTCCTGACATTGACGCGCTAGATGGATTGCCGGGCAATTTCGACGTCGTGGCCATTTCGAGCTTCACGGCGATGATCAAAGATGCCTATTGGTTGGCGGACGGGTACCGTGAGGCCGGCGTCACCGTAATTCTTGGTGGGCTGCACGTCACGATGGTTCCTGACGATGCCGCGCCGCATGCCGATGCGATTGTGATCGGTGAAGGTGAGCCTGTCTGGCGCGATGTCCTTGCTGATCTAGAGCGGAATCAACTCAAGCCTCGGTATGATGCGCGGGGTCAGTCCTTTGATCTGGCCGAAGCGCCCATGCCGCGTTTCGACCTGTTAGACATTTCAAAATACAATCGTCTCACGGTGCAGACCCAACGTGGGTGCCCCTATCATTGTGATTTCTGTGCGGCGTCGATTCGGTTGAGTCCGGGCTTTAAGACGAAGCCGATTCCAAAAGTGATCGAAGAGATTCACCGAATCAAGGAGCAGTGGAAGCACCCGTTCATCGAATTTGCAGATGACAACACCTTTGCGGACAAACGTCATGGCCGTGAACTTGTGTCTGCGCTGATTCCTGAAGGCTTACGCTGGTTCACGGAAACGGACATTTCTGTCGCGCGGGATCCGGAACTCCTCCGTCTCATGAAGGAAGCTGGATGTGCCCAGGTCTTGGTGGGATTGGAAAGCCCTAGCACGCATGGGCTCGATGGGCTTGAGCAGAAGGCGAATTGGAAACATCGTCAGGTCGACAAGTATCGAGAAGCCATCGCAACGATCCAAGATGCGGGGATCACCGTGAATGGATGTTTTGTGTTAGGATTGGATCATACAGACAAGACGTCATTTGAATCTGTCTTCGAGTTCGTCAGAGAGACGGGTCTTTATGAAGTGCAGATTACGATCATGACGCCCTTTCCTGGGACGCCACTCTATGAACGGCTGAAGCGGGACAAACGCTTGTTGCAAGAAGGCGCCTGGGAACTCTGCACGTTGTTCGACGTGAACTATCTGCCGGAGAAGATGAGCGTGACCGAGCTGGAGACCGGTTTTCGTGAATTAGGCCATCGCATCTATGATGACGCTTTCATAGACGAGCGCCGTCGCGCTTTCTTTAAGCGCCAGAGCGAGCTTCGCCAGGAGCGAAGTGTGGGTTAGAGAGAAGCTTGCTTGTCAGCCCGTTGCCAGCGTAGGTTTCTAGTATGAACCCCATTCGCTCAATTCTTGGGCTCCTGGCACTAGGAGCCTTATCCCCGATTCTCCAGGCGGCTCCCCGAGTCGTCATCAATGAAATCCACTATGATCCGGAGCCAAAGACCGAACACGTGGAGTTTATTGAACTCTATAATGCTGGGGACGAACCTGCCGACTTGGCGGGGTGGCAGTTTAACAATGGGATCGACTACACGTTTGCGGCTGGGGTCACGTTGGAGCCACAGGCGTATCTCGTAATCACGGAGAACAAGTCGCACTTCGACGCGAAATTTGGGTCCATCTTTGTCGGTGGGGAGAAGGCTTTTGATGAGTGGAGTGGTGGCACCTTGGACAATGACGGCGAACAGGTTCGTCTCGTGGATGCGGACGACGTTGTCGTGGATGAGGTGAACTACAAATCGACCTTTCCATGGCCCATTGCGGCGAACGGTGACGGGGTCTCCATGGAGTTAATCGACGTCGATGTGGACAACGATCTGGGTGGGAGCTGGCGATCCGCGATCGACGCACCGACTCCCTGGGAGCCAAATAGTACGGTCGTGGCGAATGCGCCACCGCTCATTCGCCAGGTCGATCATGATCCGAAGATGCCGACTACCAGTGAGGCTGCCGTGATCACGGCGAAGGTGACTGATATCGATGCGGTCGATACAGTAGAAGTGCTCTATCAAGTGGTGGCGCCCGGCGACTACATTCAATCATTGAAGGCCCATTCGTCGAGTGTTTGGAAAAGCCGTCCCAACGACCCTCGCGAACCCAACCCCGAGTTTGAAGATGCGGCCAATTGGGAAAAAGTGAAAATGCTAGATGACGGCGCTGGTGATGACGAGATGGCCGGTGATGGCGTCTACACGGCGACGTTGCCAGTGCAGGCAAGCAATCGCACACTCGTGCGCTACCGCATTCGCGCAACTGATAGGCTAGGCGGCTCTGTAAGGGTGCCTCACGCCGATGACCCTTCGTTAAACTTTGCCTACTTTGTCTATGATGGCGTGCCTGAATACCTCGCCAATACCCGTTCGGTGCATCCTGATGGGGAGCCCTACACCCATCCACAGGAGGTCATGACGTCGCTACCCGTGTATTTCCTCCTAACCGATGAAGATGAGTTCGATCAATGCATCGCCTATAGCTCCGGTGATCAAGTGGGTCGGGATAACTTCGATACGCGCAGTGCCTTCAACTGGAACGGGACGTTTGTCTACAACGGCGTCGTCTATGATCATATCAAGTATCGTCTACGCCAGCGGAATGACCGTTATGGCGGCGAAGGCAAGCGAAGCATGCGATTCCGTTTCAATCGCGGGAATCATGCGCAGTTTCATGACCATTGGGGGAATCCCTACCCGGAGAAATGGCGCACCTTGAATTCGGGTAAGCTCAACGCCTCACGTGGCGGCTACAACTACGGGATTAATGAGTTCATCAACCATATGCTGTGGAACTTGGTCGATGTTCCGGCGCCTGCATCGCATTGGTATCACTTCCGCGTGGTCAAAGGCCGTGATGAAGTTCCCAAAGGATCGATCTTCGGGCCGAACAGGGAAGCGCAGTGGACGGGCGATTTCTTTGGTATGTTTCTGGCCATCGAAGACTATGACTCCCGCTTTCTTGATGCTCATGGGCTCGCTGACGGCAACCTCTACAAGCTTGTCAGTACGCGCCTCAATGGAAACGACGTCAAGCGTGTGCAAGGCAAGTTTTCTGGGGATGAAGCGGCCGATTATTCTAACATCCTTCTGGGGGCGCGGCGAGACAAAGACATTGCTTGGCTGAATCAACATATCAATTATGATCACTATCACCGTTACCATGCGATCATCGAAGCCGTGCGGCACTTTGATGTGGCTCCAAACCTAGCGGAGCATGTTAAGAACCGGACGTTCTACTTTACTCCACCGACGGAAAAACATCCGTTAGGTTTGCAGCACACCTTGCCCTGGGATTCAGAGACGAGTTGGGGACCGAACTGGAATGGTGGCGTGGATTGGGTGAAACAAGCGATGGGGGCGAAAGATGATAATCGTCAACCTGAAGATCGTGAACTCCTGGATATTGGTTACAGGAATACGGTTCGCGAAGTGCGTGATCTGATCTGGCAAACGGACCAACTCAATACCATGCTAGACCGAATAGCGGATAAGTTAGAGCCCTTCAGCCTCGCCGAGCGAGATCGCTGGGTCGGTGGTCCAAGAGAAGCGGGTAGTGAGTCCATTCCCGATGATATACGTGAATGGGTGGACGGAATGAAGGCGTTTGCTTGGGATGGTGGCTCCTGGACTGGGGGCAACGGCCCTACAACAGCGCAGTCCAGAGACTCTGGACTTTCGGGACAGGAAGGCCGCGATGATTACTTAGATTGGCTTGGCGACGACCCCTTGTCTCCTGCGAAGCCAACAGCTACTTACGAGGGGCCTGAAGGGTTCCCTGTCGACGGTCTGACCTTCAAAACCACAGCTTTTAAAAGTGGGGGATCGATCTTCAATCCCGGTGAACCCTTTGGTGCCATGGAGTGGCGTTTGGCAGAAATCTCTGACCCAAGCCTGCCTAGCTACGATCCTAGCGCTAAGTTTAAGTGGGAGTGGAATGCTGAGTGGGAATCTGGCAGGATGGATACTTTCCAAGAGGAAATGACCATTCCCGCGTCGACGGTGCGGGCTGGCAGAACCTATCGTGTTCGTGTGCGGATGGTCGATTCGATGGATCGCACTAGCAATTGGTCGGAGGCCGTGGAGTTCACCACAACGGAGCCGAACAGTCTGACGACTTTGCAAGACGATTTGCGTCTCTCGGAACTCATGTACCATCCGTCATCTGCCACGGATGCCGAGCAAGAGCTCGGCTTTGGCACGTCGGACTTTGAGTACATCGAGCTCCACAATCGCGGAACAACGACCTTGGACTTGCGCGGTGTACGTTTTACCAAGGGAATCGATTTCGATTTCGATGGCAGTGCGGTGACGATGTTAGCGCCGGGCGAAACTGTTCTAGTCGTTCGGAATACGGAAGCTTTTTTAGAGCGCAATGGCGAAGGAGCCAACGTAGCAGGTGAGTATCAGGGCAACGACGCAAATCGCCTCAGCGATGATGGTGAGCGGTTGAAACTGTCTTTCGGTGGAGGCACGCCCATCATGGACTTCAGCTACAATGATGGCGCTGCCTGGCCGAGCCAGGCAGACGGCGAAGGCTATGCCCTGGTTCCCGTTTCCCTGGAAGAGCCAGGTGACCTGGGCAGTGCAGATCGCTGGGTGGCGAGTGCGGCGATCGGAGGCACTCCGGGAGAACCCGGTGGTGGCCAAGAGCCACAGATGCCGAATCTAATTGATACGGATGGCGATGGCATGGACAACGATGCCGAACTTTTCGCCGGAACGGATCCTAACGATCCCACGTCGTTGCTTCGGATTACCAGTTTAACGAGAGATACCAATGGGCTTGCTTTCACCTGGAGCAGCGTCAGCGGGGTTCTCTACGCTCTTGAGTATACCGCTAGCTTGAGTGATCCAGCCTGGAAAAGCGTGGCCGAGCTTGAGGCGATCGGCGATAGCACAAGTGCTCGTGATGACGAGGCGTCACGCACGTCAGCTACAGTTGAAGGTTATTATCGGCTTCGTGTGCTGTTAGGTTTGTAGTCGCATCCAGCGCAGCAGGATTGGCTAGAGTTCCTTCGCGCCGGTGGCTGCATCCCGAAAAATCTTGCGATATCATCAACGGGGTCGTGTTAGTCATCTTGTTTCTCAATTTCCAGGCGGCCGTTGTTCGTGATGGAAGATGTGCTCGTGGTTCCGTCTGGCCAGCGCACTTCCACCTGATGAGCTGGATCAGCTTCGGTGCTTCCAAAGTGAAGCTGGCTGCTTGATTGGGAGAGGTAACTACCGCCGGCATAAACTTCGGCAGTTTGGCGTTGGCCACTCGTGGAAACCAGCGTCACACGGGCTCCAATGCCTTTTCGGTTTCCTAGCGAACCGACCAGTGAGACTGTGACTGCGGTGTTGCTGGTTTGAGCAGCATAGTTATTAAGACACACTTGAGGATGGGCGTTGTTGTTGGTGACGACAAAGTCGACCCAGCCATCGATATTGAAATCCATGGTGGCCAGGCCTTTTGCATCACCTGGGACGACTAGGCCGCTTTCGTTAGGCCAAAGCGGCTTGAAATTCCCCTTGCCATCACCTAGTAGAAGTACGCTAAGTCCACCGGCCATCTTTCCCGTTTCACGTTGTGGCGTGAAGAAGTTCTGAACGAGGTAGAGGTCGGCATTGCCATCACCGTTTACTTCGGTCGCGACCACCCCGAAACCAGGAGCGATCTGGGCCAGTTCTGGCAAGG
>JAACDM010000589.1 GCA_009936795.1 Verrucomicrobiaceae bacterium
GCATCTTGGGCTTCGGTTGGGGAGAATCCGTAAGGAAACTGGTCCAGAGCATCAGTTACCTCGACGATCAGTTTCTGAATTTGGGCAAGGCCTCCGACTTCAAATACGCAGCATTCATCGAGAATTCGATGCCAGCGCTGTCGATAATAAGTCTGATTCTGCAGCCAGAAAAGAGTTTGGCGCATGACAGCGCGGTACTGCTCGGCCAAATGAACCGCCAGATCAGAGAGCGGGACACTCGATCGACGAGCGGTAAGGTTGGGAGAAGAGGGGGGCGGGACTTCCATGATTCACCAGCAGCGCTGTGCTGCAGGCGAACCCTATCTCTGAATTCTTAAAAATCTATATATTTTTGTAAATTATGGAAATTTTAAGCAGAAGCTAACTCACGAGCGTTTTCGCCAGTAGCTTCTGTTGAGAAATCCGAAACGCCTGACTGCCGTATTCCGCTCAAGGTCTTGCGACTCCCAAATCGGTTGGTGGGACCATTGATCTGACGGCTCACATAGCTCTTCAAAAAAGGAACGGTGGCAACAAGCCCAACACTAAGCAATGTCAGCGATGCGATCTCCCGAGCAGGACGACCCAGGCGGTCTGCCACAACCATCCCGGCCGCCACGCCAACGGCGAGCGATCCCAAGGCCTGGGTGTTCAAATTGCCGGGTTTGTCTAGTGTGCTCATCTAGATAGCTTATGCGATAAATGGATGACAATAAACCTGAAATCTCGTCGTTTATCGCCATCGATTTCCATCAGAAAAGCACTTGCGAGTGGGCTGAACGTGTGGAAACTGCGCCCCTGCTATGGCTAAGAAGAGCTGGATAGAACGAAACAAACGCAAAGAGCGCACGGTTGCCCGTTACGCCGAGAAACGTGCTGAGTTAAAGAAGGCTGGGGATCACCTTGGACTTCAAATGCTTCCTCGCGATGCCAGCCCTACCCGCCTTGTAAATCGGTGTCTCGTGACCGGCAGAAGGCGTGCTTATATCAGACGCTTTAAACTTTCCCGGATCGCCTTCCGAGAGCTCGCTTCACATGGCCTGATTCCAGGTGTGACAAAGTCGAGCTGGTAAGCTAAGTTCGCGGGAGCTCTAACTCCCCCCATGCCCCTCTACGAATACATCAACGACGACCCCGAGCAGCAATGCGGGATCTGTAAGAGAGGTTTTGAACTGCATCGGCCGCTGAGTAGGCCGCCCCTTGAGCGCTGCCCGCTTTGCAAAGGCACAGTGAAGAAGCTTATTACACGCGTGAACTCACCAAAGTTGACTAAGCCAGTTTCCATCTCAGATGCTAAGAAGGCCGGTTTCACGGTAATGGAGCGGCGCGATAAGGGAGTCTACGAGAAGCTCTAGCAATGCTAGTGCCTCAAAACATCCAATTGATCGGGGATGAAGTCGCTGTCCACTGGTCCGATGGAAGCGAAGACTTTTACAAAATGGAGCACCTTCGTGCCAACTCCCCGAGTGCCGAGAATGTTGGAGAGCGTGATCTTACAGGGCAAATTCATGGAGGCAGCAGTCAGACTTCTTATCCCGGTGTAAGCGTCACCGGCTGGCAACCCGTAGGTGGCTACGCGGTCCAATTTGAATTCAGCGATGGTCATCGAACAGGCTTATACGCCTTCGATTATTGGAAAGCTCTCGCAAGCGACACCGCGAGCTGAATATCGACACAGGTCTATTCGTCGGTTCATGAACTGATCGAAACCCAATCTCTGCTGCCACGCCACTTATGACTCTCGCCCCGGCCAAGCGCCTCGACCTCTCTCTTGCCCCCTGCGAAGCAGCAAGAAGATTGAGCAAGTTGCCGGGCTGCGTGTTTCTTGACAGCTCTGATCTGGGGGCAAACGCGCCTAGGCTTTCCATCGTCGCGGCGGAACCTACGCATATTTACCGTGGCGACGTGCACCGTGATGTGTCGCAGCTACGCGAGATTATATCCGCGCATGCACCCAAAGCTCCCATCGACTGTGGGTATCCTCTTGGCGGGTTATTGGGGCACGTGAGCTATGATGGTGACTACCTATTTGGCGAATACAACGACTTGTTAGTCTATCATCACCATGAAGCCTGCTGGCACGTGGCTGGCACCCCATCATACCTTGCTCAACTCACTCGGCCAGGAAAGGAATCTTTGGATCTCACGCTACGACCAGCGCTCGACTTTCAAACTGAAATGTCGCGGCAGGAGTTCATTACCATCGTCGAACAAGCTCAAGAATGGATCGCTGCAGGCGATATCTACCAAGTGAATTTGGCGCACCGTTTTCAGGCACCGCGCCAGGCAAATGATGCTGCCTTTGATCGCTACGAGCGTCTACGCAGTATCTCGCCCGCCCCCTACAGCGCTTTCCTAAATATTGGTGGTCAACAAATCCTTTCCACCTCACCAGAGTGCTTCCTAAGAATGAGCGGGCAAAGCATCAGCACACGCCCTATCAAGGGCACACGACCTCGCTTTTCTGATCCTCTCTTAGACGAGCAGTCGGCTTACGACCTGATCACTTCGGAAAAGGAGGTGTCCGAACTCGTCATGATCACAGATCTCGAACGGAATGACCTTGGACAACTATGTAAGTATGGAAGCGTTGAAGCACGAGACCTCCTTACTCTTGAGCGTTTCGCTCAAGTCTTTCATCTCGTATCGACGGTCAGCGGCACACTGCGTTCAGATATTGACCACTTCGAAGCCCTAAGACGATGCTTCCCTGGCGGAAGCATCACTGGAGCTCCGAAGAAACGAGCGCGAGAGATCATAGACTTCCTCGAGCCACGTCCGCGTGGGCTATACACTGGTGCCATTGGCTACATAGGCTGGAATGGAGAAAGCCAGTTCAATATCGCTATCCGAACACTGGTTGGTGAACAAGATCACTGGCACTTTCACGTTGGAGCCGGTATCGTCGCCGATTCTAATCCAGAAGCAGAGTACGAAGAGACGCTGCACAAGGCAGCAGGCATTCTAAAAGCCTAGAATGTTCCCCAGATCTGTTACCGTGATCTCGAAGAAACAGCGCCCCAAGGAGACACCCGGCAACTGATCTAAATCTCGATAACATACTCGCGAACTTCCGTTGCCCAAAACCACCACTTCTGGCGTCAGCGCTACCTCCTGCCGCGTGTCAAAATCGAGAGTGTAGCGCAACTGATATTTAAGCCGTTCAACTGCCTGGGGGTTCAGATGCTCTAGTTCGACCTTCCCTGTCTCTTCGTTATAGAACAGGCGCACGCCTCGGTTGGGCGTCTGCCCATCCTCAGCAAGCAAATCGCTTTCATCAGCTTTCATCCAGAGCGCAAATTCGACGAGATTCGGCCAACCATCGCCGTCAGGATCATCATTGGGACCATTGAGCCCCTCGAGTGGATGAGATTCCTGCGAATTCCTGAAGGTGACGACCTGCGTCTCTTGTGGGCTCAAACCGCTGCTGCTCCTAATCTGTCCATCGTTGCCAACGGTCACAATCGTACCTCCATAGATCAACCCACCAGTGCGTCTGGACCATCCTCGCGGAGCCTCCCTAGCAAACCAGCGAACGCCATCGACGGATATCGCAACCTGGTTCGGCCCTTGGCTATAATCTCCCATTGCATAGTAAAGATTTCCTACCCCAACAATTATTGGCATCTCATACGACTGCTGGGGAACCACAATGGGCCGTTCCCAGCTCTCACCATCCAAGGACGTCCATAGCCCCTCGGATCGTCGCCAGCCGGCATTGATAAAGCGATCCTTAACCCAGTGCACATGGTTCCATCCTAACTCAGGAGCATTCCCGTCCACCCAATTAAGCCCATCGGTAGAAATGAGCGTGCCCGTCCAATGGGCAATTACAATCTTGCCGCCACCATAGGAGACACGCAGAAGAAGATCAGTCGTGACTTCTTGTAGCACCGAACTCCAGGTCACGCCGTGGTCCGCCGACCGGAGAATGAGACCTCCAGAGCCCACTGCTAAGGCAGCATTCCCGACCATCTTGATGTCACGAAGATCCGTAACCGTCGTTCCCGTTGGGTCAGACGATACACGATGAAAGGGTTCGAGGGCGTCAGCCAGCACGGTCATGGTGTAGTCGCCCCCAGCTGGCCATGCATACGTGAGCATCGGCTCCGCAGTGACAAAGAAATCACCGTTCGACAACGTCCACTCAAACGTCAAAGGGTCATTATCCAGATCCGTCGCAGTGACCTCGTAAGTTACCGCAGCCCCCCCCCCCCAGCCCCGGGCAATCGCCGTAACAGGTCCAGTGAGCGCCTCAATGACGGGAGGGGCATTCTCTTCCGGACGTGTTGCCCCGGCCAGTGTTGCAAGCTGGCACAACAGACAAACGCTCAATATAATGGAGGCGGCCACAGCTTCAGTTAATCACAGCCAAACTTGCTTTTTATATTTTTAATAATAATCATATAAAAAGCTCTGCGCACCCTCATCCTGAGCAGTAGGCAATGCGAATCGTCGCATTGGTATATTGCACTGATAAGTTCGTCACGGTGTCCATGAACTTGAAGTATTCTAGCGGGGCCATAGACAATCGGACACGGTTAGTAATTTCGTGTTAGCGAGATTTTTGCCTTATTGGCCCGAAAACTGCTTGCCACTGGCCTGTGGGCGTTGACAAGTAAAGTCAAGCATGCCCGACGTCGGTCTCCAGCAGTCTCAGAATCTATCGCAGCAGCAGACCATCACGCCGCAGATGCAGCAGAGTCTGCAGATACTGCAGGTCGCGGCACTCGACCTGCAGCAGCTGGTCGAGCAAGAGATGCTAGAGAATCCCGTCTTGGAGGACGACCAGCCAGAGCCACCCGCAGATGACGAACCGGCAGAAGAGATCACGCCCGAGACGGTCGAGGATCGCGAGCGAGAAGAGCGGGAATTCGCTGAAGAGTTCGAAGAACTCGCCCGGTTAGATGACGACTGGCGCGATCAGATGATTCAAACTCAGCGTGTCTCAACTGGTTATCAGGAAGAGGACGAGAAACATGCGCACATGCTAGAGTCCATCACGGCCCCTGAAACATTGCAGGAACATTTGATGCGCCAGTTAGGGGTATCCAGCATCCCCGAAGACGTCCGTAATGCAGCAGAGCTTCTCGTTGGAATGGTCGATGATCGTGGCTTTCTCTCAACAACAATCGAGGACATCGCCCTCGCTGAACGGCTCCCATTCGATCCTTTGGACAACGCTTTAGCACTTCTGCAATCTTTCGATCCAGTCGGTGTCGGCGCATATGATCTGCGCGATTGTCTGATGATTCAATTAGAACGGCTTCAAAAGATCCC
>JAACDM010000090.1 GCA_009936795.1 Verrucomicrobiaceae bacterium
CAATGACCGGCGAAGAATTCACCGCTGTCGGTGACATGCCTGGTGATGCTGATGATCTCTCGGCAACGTGGAAGGCGCTCTGGGACGACGAGAATCTGTATTTCTACGCGGTCGTTACGGACGAATTCTTCTCAGATGACGGGCCCGATGCTTGGCAAGATGATAGTTTTGAGCTGTACATCGACGCCGAGGCGCGGGGTAAGGGCGACGACCCAGCGGTGGTTGACTACAATGCAGATAAAGAGCACCCGGTCTATCAGCTAACGTTGATTCCGGGTGAGGTTGAGGTTACCAATGGCATCAATCACGAGCGTTGGGTGACTAACAATGGAGATTCGGCTGACTTGAATGCGGTCGCCAATACTTCAGACACAGGTTACTCCATCGAGTGGGCTATCCCTTGGTCTACCCTAACCGAAGAAGGCAGTAATCCTGCCGACATCCTTGATCGCGGATTCTTTGGCTTCGGCGTGGCTGTCAATGATGACGACGAGCCCGCCGGCGAACGACAAACCCAGCTTAGCTGGGGGGACGCACTCCCGGAGCAATGGCATTTGGCGGCAGACTTTCCCGATGTGGAACTGCTCCAACCTGAGGGGCCGGGTCCTGATCCCTTTGTGAAGTCCTCGATCGATCTTGGGCGGGTGTCTGCGGGTGAGGCTGTGGACTTCGAGATTGATGTGGCGAATGTTGGGACAGAGAACACCTTGATGATCTCGAGTATCACTGTCACTGGGTCGGACAAGGATCTTGTTACCGTTGGGGAGCTTGCGAGTGTTCCACCAAGCAGCGTTGGCAAGCTTGCAGTCACGCTAGATCCAGGAGGTCGGACAGGAGCGTTTGATTTCAACGTTGAGATCCAAAGTAATGCCGTCGATCCGGGAGAGCAGACGGTTTCGACTCGGGTGAATGCCTCTGTAATCAATTTCACCGGACCGGCAGCCCACTACGCGATGGACGATGACGCCGGTGGCACGGAGATTCGTGATGTGACTGGCTACAACCGGCATGGTACCTTAGACGGAGCGACGTTAGGAGGCGAAGGTTTAGCGACAGGCGGATCGCTCAATGTTAGTAGAGGTTCTCAAGGTGTTATTCCTGGGGAAGGTATTGGTGAGATCACCGACTTCACAGTCTCTATGTGGATCCAGCCATCGGAACTCTCCCCGTTGCAGACGTTGATTGGTCAAGGTGTGAGCACACCGACCTTTGCCGTCCTGGTGCAGAATGGTGACTTAAGCTGGTTCTCGGGCGAGGAACCGGAGTTCAGTGTGCCAGGCGCGATTGCGGCAGGCACGAAGTATCACGTCGCCGCGAGCTACACCGCGGATCAAGCGGTCCTCTATCTCGATGGCGTGCCGGTCGCCACCCAGGACAGCCCTGTCGAAGTCTCGATTGATCCTCTTGATAGTTATTACATTGGTGCGTTTGAAGGTGGCCTAGCCTTCTCTGGACTGATTGATGATGTGCAGATCTACGACCGCGTCATCTCAGCAGAAGATGTGGCCGAACTCTTTGCTACGCCAGGAACGGTGTTAGGTGCGGGTGACGTTCCCTTGGGACCGCAGCCGGAGCCAGGATCTGTCGTGCTTGGTACGGATGAAGTGTCAGGTTTCGTTGCGGGTGGTGCGGAAGCTGCTGGTCCGGCTGGTCTTTCGGCGAGCTACTGGCTCCTTGAGCCCAAGGAGATCCCGACAGAAGGTGAGCCGCTACACCGTGCGGGTGATGGTGGTGATAGCTCTGGTTTCGCTGACGATACCTATGCGACGGATCCTGCAGGAACGTTCACGGCGACTGGCTTTAGGTACGAAGGAAACGATCTCACGCCGGTCACCGAGTGGCTTGCCGACGACGGCGCTTCCTTTGAGGGAACCGACGGTATCATCGGAGATGGCCTGTTCCGGTTTGAAGGCTTCCTTTACGCCGACAAGGCTGGAAATCAGCAGATCGACTTCACTTCGGATGATGGCTCCGTTCTTTATGTCGCCAATCAGTTAGTGATCAATAATGATAATGGGCATGGCAATGCCGATGTTAGTGGCACGGTCTTCTTCCCGGAGCCTGGCTTTTATCCGATCGATGTTCGCTACTTCAATGGTGATTGGACGAACGACGCTGGCGATCATGGCGGAGCAAACTTCATTGCTTCAGGCCTCGACAATGCGGTGCAGAGCATAGCAGGACCTGCCGGTGCTATCACGGGGGGAGACGTTGATCTCGATACCCAAGTGGGCGATCTTATCGGTGGTCCTTCGATTACGTTTGCTCCATTCGCTTATGATGGCGGAAACGCTGAAGGGACCTTCTGGACTGGCGACGGCGGCACAACGGGCGACGACATTCTAGACTCGGTCTACAATAGTCATGGTTGGAATGGGGACGGGGCTTCCATTACCCTGGATGGCTTGACCGCAGGCCAAAGTTACCAAGTGCAACTGTTAGGAGCTGGAGACACCCGTGGTTGTTGTAACACGCGCAATCAGGCAGGTGATGACGGCATGGGTAATGTCAGCGATGATTTCCCACGGGGGAATAGCTCTGTCATTGGCTCATTCACAGCTAGCGGAGATTCGCAGGAAATCATGATTGTCAGCGGCACCGACAATGGTGTGGATCCTGGCCTCAGTGGTTTCATTGTGACGGACGCCTCTGGTGGATTTCTCTACGCGTTCAATGTTGGTCGCGAGGCTGGTGATGATATCACCGTGATGGTTCAGGTCGAACCTTCCCTGATTGCTCACTTCCCGCTTGACGCCGATGGCAATTCTACCGTCGGCGGTTTCGTTGCCAGCACGGAAACGGATGTCACTTACGGCGCTGCTGGTGCTAACGGAAGCACCGGTACATCCGCTTCTTTTAATGGCACGAGTAGTTTGATCCAGCACGATTGGAGTAGCGAACTGAATCCAGAAAGCTTCACGTTGGCGCTCTGGGCCAGATCCGATGGCGGAGCGGGTGCGTGGAACTCTCCCGTGACGAGTCGTCACGATCTTTTCAACGATGGCGAAATGTCTCAAGGCTATTTGATCTATGACAATGAGCCTGCAGGGGTGTGGACATTCTGGAGTGGCAACGGTCCGGATGCTGGCAACTGGCAAGTTCTCGATGGTCCTGCGGTCAACATAGGTGAGTGGCAGCATCTGGCGATCACCTATGATGACGCTACGGAAACGAAGCGTCTCTATGTAAATGGTGAGTTAGAAGTGGAATCGAATGATTCGATCACACCGAACGACACCACGCCGTTCAATATCGGTTCCGGACAAGACTTCGGAACGGGTTTCCGGTTCGTTGGAGACATCGACGACATCGGTCTTTGGGATGGTGCACTTGACCAAGCAGCCATCCAAGCGGTCATGGCGAGCGGTGTTCGTGATCCTGGTGTCGATGTTGATCCCTCTCCAAACTTGGTGGGTTATTGGCCAGCCGATGAAGGTGCAGGCACGACCGTGGCAGACGCGAGTGGCAATGGCCTCGACGGTACACTGGTCGGCGGTACCTGGGGTGCGGGCGTGAGTGGCGGGGCCTTTGAGGTCACCGGTGAGGATGGTGGCGGCAGTTATGTCGAAGTGCCTGCCACAGGCAAGACATTCGAGCAGATCACGATCACGGGTTGGATTAACGGCGCCCACACAGGGGATTGGTCTGGGCTGATTCAAGCACGCGGCGGGGCGGCTCCTGATCAGCCGATAGGCATCGGTTTCAGTGGTGGCTCTGGGAACTTAGGCTACACGTGGAATGACAATTCCAACACCTCCTGGGGCTTCGAGAGCGGGGTCGCCATTCCAGCAAATGAGTGGGTCTTCATTGCCCTCTCATTAACGAAAGACCAAGCGACCTTGTACGTCGGTTCAGGCGGTGAACTGAACTCCGCCGTCAATGCGATACCCCAGCTAGCGCAAATGAACATGAACACCTCATGGTTCTTTGGTAAGGACAATTGCTGTGGCACAGCGCGTAACTTCGATGGGTTGATGGACGACATCTCTATTTGGGATGTGTCTCTGAGCGAAAGCGACTTGTTAGACTTGTTCAATGGCGCTGAGACGCCCCTGACATTGCTGCCCACGGTTACGCCTCCTGCCAATGATCTATTCTTGGAAGGGGTCGGCATTACGGAGAACGGTGTCTTCGGACTTACCATTTCTGATGGAGGCACAGCGGACATCGAATACTCGACTGACCTTGAGAACTGGGAAGTCATCGCTCCTGGCGTCAGTGGCGCGCTCGAAGAGACGGACGCAGATCGAATCGCTGCTCCTGCCGGATTCTATCGAGCGAAGCAGTAACATCGCTGAGACGATACTAAAACGATTAAGGAACGGGCAGGGCGGCAACGCTCTGCCCGTTCTGCGTTTCAGGGCCGAAGGGCCTGTTGCATGTAAGCCAACTCGGCGTCGATGTGATCTACATTGTCCAGCGTCTGAGCAATTTCGGCCTTTACGGTTTCACGAAATCGGCGGCGCAGTCGATGGATGGCCACTTTTCTCGCCGATTCGCTTAGACCTAACTGATCAGCAGCCTCCGTTTGAAGTAAGCCTGCGGAATCCCCCGTGAGCCATGGCTTTAGCGCATCGAATTTGGCTAAGTCGTCGTTCGCCTTCATGGACTCACGAAGCTCAGTCAGTGCCTTGCCAAGAATGGTGAGGGCCCAGCGCCGATCAAACTCTTGATCTGGAGGCAGCTGGGCGCTGGCCGCTTGCTCTTCTTCCAGCGGCAAGGTTGCTTCGCCACCACCTCGCTTGGCGGTTTGTTTGTGACGCCTGCGATCCCAAAGATAGTGTTTTATTGCGCCTAACAAGAAGGCTCGGAATCGCCCTCGGTTTGGGTCCGCGCCATCAAAGGCGGACCGACTTAGTACATTGGCGAAGAAACCCTGAGTGAGATCGTTAGCCTTCTCATTATCACGCACTGTGACGCGGATGAAGCCGTGCACAGGATCGTAGTAGGCCTCACAGAGTTCGGAAAGTGCGAGTTTTGCCTCTTCCGAATTGCCACGAGACCGGGCCACACGAGTCCAGCGCGTGGTGAAGAAGGCGTCGCTACTCATGGTAAGAGTTGGCTCTGCACCAAGTCGCTAGAGAAACGCTCTAGATCTTGTTGGTCGTTCACGACCTCCGTGGGGAAGTCAAGTTGTCTGATGTCTGAGGGAGAATGGATGGAGAAGACACGGCCTTCATCCAAATAATAGACTTTCCCGTTAAGCCGCAGGGTGCTTGGATCTCCAGAGTGCCGGAAGAAGGCTACGGTGCGATCATTAGGTAAGATGATCGTGCCGTCGTTGTTCCAGGCACGGTTGACTGCATTGGAGGAACTCGAAGTACTGGTGCTGAAGTCGCCCGCGTAG
>JAACDM010000590.1 GCA_009936795.1 Verrucomicrobiaceae bacterium
GACCGCGTTCCAGCAGTTCGCAGCGATTTACTGGGAAACTAGCTCTTAATGCGCAGTTGCCTGTCCGTGACCTTCGTCGCCTTTCTCACGGATGAATGCTAGGGCACCCACACCTGCGTAGACAACGAAGAAGCCGATCTTCAAGAGACTAGAACTGCCTTCGAAACTCTCGAGCGCCGTCCCGATACAGAAAGCAGCCATGACGATCATGAAAAGCCATCCCGCTCGATTCGTCGCCTTGGCACTAAGACTCCAACATCCGATCACCACCATAGCCGCGATGAACGCAACGACAGCGAGCCAGAAATACAGGCCGTTGACCCGAGACGCGAAAACCATGGCCTGCGTGAAGAAGGTGATCATTCCAGCAAAGACAAAGAAGACGAACAAAAGATTCTTCATAATAGCAAAACCGTAGCACCAGCCGAAGGAGCGTCAAGCGGCTCCGGCAGCTTCACTATAAATGAAAAAAGACGATGGCATTACTCCTCTCGCCTCTCGATAAATCTTAGCTTTAAAAGAAGATCTACTTCTTCTTGAACCAGTTCCAGGGACAGAGGCCATTGGACAAAGTGTTTCCTTCATCGGCGCCAACGCCGCCTGAACTTGGAGACTCCATGCGAAAGTAAACGGGCTCGAGTGGCTTCACCATCCAACTTGGGTGATTGGCAACACTTGCTTTGTCCTTCAATTTGCCATCAGGGGCGATCCGTTTGGCGTTTCCATGCCACTCAAGAGGCGAGCACTTCCGATCCGCCATGACATTCGAAAGAAAGGCGAGAACGCGAAGGTAGCTGATGAAAGTGAGTTTCTTCATAGGGTTAAGCAAGCCTCAGCCCCAGAGACGGAGGTGATCAAGCTGAACGAATCGCCGCTTTCTGAGCGCTTAGAGTTGAATAGCGAACCATAGACAGACGATTTCTAGGCGCCCGACCGCCCGCAGTCAGCGCTTGGAAAGCGCCGCTCCTTGAGGCCCTACGACTCCTCAGCCAAGCGAATCGTCGCCGAGCGCGCATGGGCGTCGAGACCTTCAACAGCACAGAAGGTACTGACAATGGGCGCAGATTTGGCGATTGCCTCGCTGTCGAGCTTCACCACGCTCGTGCGGCGTTGAAACTGATCCACCGTGAGCCCCGGGAACGACTTCCCAGCTCCACCCGTCGGCAATTCATGGCTTGGCCCAGCCAGGAAATCCCCAACAGCCACAGGCGAGTAGTTGCCGACAAAGATGCCGCCTGACGTGGTGATTTTTGGAATCCAGGCATCTTCGTCAGCACAGACGAGGCTGAGGTGCTCCGGGGCATAGTCATTAGCGATGGCGACACCTTCCGCAAAGTCTTCGACCAGCAGGAGGAACGTTCCGTTGGCGAGCACTTTATCAATGATAGGACTACGGCTCAGGAAAGGCTTCTGCTTCTCGACTTCCTTCACGACCCGCTCTAGCAACGCCGCCGAAGGAGTAACAAAGCCAACGAGGCTGACAGGGTCATGTTCCGCTTGGGCTAACATATCAGCGGCGATAAAAGCCGGATTGGCTGTTTCATCAGCTAAAACAAGCACTTCGCTTGGACCAGGCAAGAGGTCCACAGACACGGATCCAAAGACCTGACGCTTGGCTTCCATGACATAGGCATTTCCAGGTCCAAATACTTTAATGACAGGTTTGATTGTCGCGGTCCCATAGGCCAGGGCACCGAGCGCCTGCGCCCCACCTACCTTGTATACTTCGTGAGCACCAGCTTCTCCTAACGCATAAAGAAGCGCAGGATTGACCTTCCCGTATGCATCGCAAGGCGTGGTCACGACAATCTGTGGCACCCCCGCAGCCGTAGCTAACGTCACTGTCATAATGGCGGTGGACACCAGTGGCGCTGAGCCACCTGGCACGTAAATACCCACACGTTCGAAGGCCTGAAATCGTTCTCCAACTTCAGCACCCTGCGCATTCGTACGCGACCAGTCCCGACGCATCGACTCCTCGGCAAAGGTCTTCACGTTGATCTTGGCGGCAGCCACCGCCTCGCGCACCTCATCGGAAACAGATTCCCGGGCTTCGGCCATAACGGCTTCGGTCACTCGCAGAGTCTCCGCGGTCAGCGTAGCTCCATCAAACTTTTCGGTGAGCTCAAGCAGCCCGGCATCGCCTCGCGTTCGGACCGTTTCCAGAATCTCGGCCACCGTCGCCTCAACTTCAGGGGCCGGGGCAGCTCGGCGATTGAGACGCGCGCGTTTCTCCGCGTAATCCGCGTCCGTGTGCTTGATGATTTCCATTCTTCAACACAGGCGCGAGCGGCGGCTATGCCAAGCGAGATTTTTAGAAATGCACAAGGCCACAGCGCCAGTCGATCTTGACCGCAGCCGAGGCATACGCTTCTCTCGCACAAACGTTCGGTTTCCCAGACCTTCTGTAATCATTACTATGAAATTAGGCCTCCTTGCCCTCCTTACCCTCCTTACAAACTTGGTCCAGGGAGCAAATACTGCGACTCCCGTCGCGGACTTGAACATCAAAGAGGGATTCGCCGTGGAATTGCTCTATTCCGTTTCGAAAGAAGATCAGGGATCCTGGGTCAGCATCTGTACCGATCCCAAAGGAAGACTGATCGTCTCTGACCAGTATGGTTCCCTCTACCGCCTGACGCCACCTGCAGCAGGACAAGCATTAGAAACGTCTGCCATCGAAAAGATCGACCTTCCTGTCGGTCAAGCCCATGGGCTGCTCTATGCTTTTGACAGTCTCTACTGTATTGTCGCCAATGAAGCCTTCGAGGGTCGCGGACTGTACCGGATCCAAGACACGGACGGCGACGACACCTTCGATAAGGTGACCTTACTTCGGAAGATGAAAGGCGGCGGCGAGCACGGACCACACTCTGTCGTACTCTCCCCTGATGGCCAATCTCTCTACGTCGTGGTGGGGAATCAAACAGACTTGCCTCCAATGCAGAAGACACGCGTGCCTCCTTTCTGGGGTGAAGACCAAGTCCTACCTCGTGTCTATGGTAGAGGCTTCATGCGTGGCACCCTCGCGCCACGCGGATTTATCGCGAAGACGGATCCCGAGGGCAAGACTTGGGAACTCATGGCCACAGGATTTCGAAATCAGTACGACGCCGCCTTCTCACGTGACGGCGAACTCTTCACCTTCGATGCCGACATGGAATGGGACGTCAACACACCGTGGTACCGGCCAACCCGCGTCAATCACGTGGTCAGTGGCGCAGAGTTTGGCTGGCGCAATGGTGCGGCCAAGTGGCCGGCCTATTACGAAGACAGCTTACCAGGCATCGCTGACATTGGCCCCGGTTCGCCCACAGGCGTATGCTTCGGTTATGGCGCTAAGTTCCCTGCCAAATATCAAGACGCCTTCTTCATTTGTGATTGGAGCTACGGAAAACTCTATGCCGTGCATTTGCAGCCAGACGGCGCCACCTACAGCGCGGATTTCGAGGAGTTCATCAGCGCTCAACCACTGCCGCTCACCGACATCTGTGTCCACCCAGGCGACGGTGCGCTATACTTCACAATCGGCGGGCGCCGCACCCAGTCGGGGCTTTATCGCGTTACTTACACAGGCACAGAATCCACCGCATCCATTGTTCAGGAAGAGACCGCCAAAGGCCGTGAGCATCGCAATCTTCGTCGGCGACTCGAAACCTTTCATGGCACGGTCGATCCAGTTGCCGTCGAAGTCGCCTGGCCCTATCTGAAACACGAAGATCGGAATATCCGCTATGCCGCACGCGTGGCCATTGAGAGCCAACCCATCACAGCCTGGAAACACCTCGCACTGGCCGAGAAAGATCCAACCGCCTCTCTACAAGGAACCATGGCCCTGATTCGCTGTGGTCAAGCCAATCAGAAAGCAGAAGCTCTTATCAACCTTGTGAAGTGGAAATGGGACGACCTCAGTCGCAATCAGCACCTCATCTGGACACGCACCATTGGCCTCTTCCTTGCACGGATGGGCGGCTTTGAGAAAGACTCGGACCGGAAAAAGCTCCTCCGACGACTAACCAAGCCCTTTCCCACCGGCGATCGCGACTTGGACATCGAACTCTGTCAGCTTCTCGTTGCCCTTGAAGATACTACCATTGGCAAACGCGGGGTTGATCAACTCGAATCTGCCCCTACCCAGGAAGAACAGATCGCCTATGCCAAGTCGCTGAGATTGGTCACGGACAATTGGGAGGACGCCGATCGCATCCGTTACTTCGCCTGGTTCCAGAAAGCGGTGAACTTCCGTGGTGGTGCTAGCTTCGGCAAGTTCGTGGAATCGATCAAGAAAGACGCGGTGGCCCACCTCAGCGACACGCAGAAGGAACAGTTCGCGGACGTTCTCAAACCCGGCAAAGTGAAGGGGCCCGATTTCGAAATGAAGGCGCGCGAGTATGTAAAACAGTGGACGGTCGCCGATCTAGAGGGCTCCCTCGGTGTTGGCCTGGAAGGAAACCGCGACTTCGCCAATGGCCGAAATCTCTTCGGCGCGACCGCTTGCTTCGCCTGCCACCGTTTCGGAAACGAAGGGGGGGCCGTTGGTCCAGACCTCACTGGAGTTGCTGGACGGTTCAGTCCTAAGGACTTGTTAGAATCAATAATCGAGCCTAGCAAAGAAATCAGCGACCAATACAACGCTACGGTCATCACCATGAACGACGGCAGCACTACGATCGGGCGTATTGTGAATCTCAGCGGTGATCAGGTCATGGTGAACATCAACATGCTCGATCCAAACGCGATCCAGAATGTGAAACGGCCTGAAGTAAAATCGATGGAGCCCTCCAAGGTTTCCATGATGCCGCCGAGTCTTCTCGACACTCTTAAAGAGGAAGACATCCTCGATCTCTTAGCCTATCTCCTCTCAGGCGGTGACCAGAAGCACGAACTCTTTCAGAAATAACTCCGTAAAGACCACCCTATGTTAAAACCTGTGCTAGGCGCACTGCTGGCACTCGTCGCCCTGGGGTTGCTATCTTGGCAGGCATTCTTCCACATCGATTTCGATGCGGACCCGCTCAATCTCATGCCGCAGGGCCTACCGCAGGTAGGCGCATTGCGTGTCTACGACAAGGCCTTTGCCTCGCAGAACGATATTCTCATCGCTGTCACGCAACCGAACATTGCTGTCGGAGACGAAGCCACCGCTTCCCTAGCTAAATTCCTGCAAGAGCGCGAAGATCTTTTCCGTTCTCTCAGCAGCAAACCGCCATGGGAAGAGAATCCTGCGCAGATGGGAGAGCTGCTCGCTTACTTGTGGGCAAACGGCCCACCCGAGAAGCTACAAGCACTCGTCGATAAACTCACGGGCGAAGGCGTTGAACGCGAACTGGCCGTCAGCCTCGACATTCTGGAGAACTCAATGGACATGAAAGACGTCACCCGCGTCTCGCATGACCCTCTCAACCTGTCCGACTTCGGAGACGACGCTAGCACCTTCCAATTGGAAGACGCCACTAAGTTAGGATTCGTTTCTGACGACGGAGAATTGCGCATTATCCTAGCAGTACCCACAACCAATCTCAAGGGAGGCGAGGACGTCGTTGCCTGGCAAAAAGCGGTGTTCAGTGCCATCGATGATTGGAGGACCGCGCATCCTGATCTCTCGGATGGAACCACTGTTCAACTCACTGGACGCAAGATCTACATGACCGAGGTCACCAACGCCTTGCGGAAAGATCTCATGGTTTCCGTGCTCATAACCCTGACCTTTGTCGCCATGCTCTTTGGAATACTCTACCGGCGAATTCTCCCCCTAATTCTTCTGCTAGTTTCACTCTACATCACCTTCGTCGTTACCCTATTGATCGGTCAGATGATCTACCCAGAACTCAGCGCCATGGCCGTCGGCTTCGCCGCCATCCTCATGGGACTTGCTGTCGACTACGGCTTCGTGATCTATCAAGAATCTTGCTGCTCCGGGAAAGATCCCCGGACTCTGCGCAGGCTGTTTGGACGTTGCATTGGTTGGGCGGCCTTGACCACCGCTTGCGTCTTCCTCGCTTTGAATCGCAGCATCATGCCCGGCGCAGCTCAGTTAGGCACTATGGTCGCTATCGGCGTGTGCGTCGGGGCCTTCATGATGATCTTTCCCTATGCCAGTGCCTTGGGGAGACTCGGCTGCACTAGCAGCCCCCTTTCATCTCCCACCAAACCGTGGCTCAGCTCGGTTGCCATTGGTCGCTGGGGAACCTTGGCGCTCTTTGCCATCACAGCTTCAGCCCTCTTACTTCAAGGATTCCCACCGTTGAATTCAGACCCTGAAAAGCTCCGCCCGGACCAGCGCCAGGCCTCCGTAGAGCTGTATTACAATATCACGAAACGACTTGGTGGGGATGGTCGAACCCTGACCCTAATGGCGGACGCCGCCTCCGATGCTGAGATGTTAGAAATTTTCAAGAATAGCCAAACCATTCTTGAGCGGACCCCAGAAGCTGAGAGCGTCATGATTCCAGCACGTCTTTGGCCGCATGTTGACTACCACGAATCCAATCGTGCCATGCTAGAGCGAATCATAGCGGCCGAGCCTTCCGTCATCTCTCAGGCAGAGAACGAAGAGTTCACCAATGAAGCTCTCACGCTAACGAAACGCGCCTTCAGGGCCTGGCGCACGTTGCTTCAAAGCGACCAAGCCTTCCAAGTCGAAGAACCTTCGAGCCGGTGGATCTTGGATCGGCTCATGGTCGCCACCCCCACTCAGCGCCTTGCCATTGGTTTTGTGCGCATGCAAGAAGGACACTTCACCCTACCGCTCGGGACCATCGCCGAATTAAACGAGGTGGGATTCCGACCCATCGGCTGGGAGTTTCTCGGCCCAGAGATACGGCCAGTTCTTCTTCATGACATCAAACAAGTGGTGATCCCTACCGTGATCATACTGCTCGTCCTCCTCGCGATCGTCTTCCGCTCCATCAAGGGCGTCTGCCTCTCAATTATCTTGTTAGGTTCGAGCGCAGCAGCCCTCATGGCTGTCATGCGCCTGATCAAACTCGACTGGAACGTCGTCAACATCGGAGCCATCCCCTTGCTCTTGGGTCTCGGGCTTGACTACAGCATTCACGTCATTCTAGCCCTGCGCCGTACTCACGGAAACGTCGCCGCCATCCGCGCTAACATTGGTCGGGCGCTCATGCTCTGCGGCACCACGACCGCGGTCGGTTTCGGCTCACTCATGTCCGCACGCTACGGAGGCCTGCCTCAGTTAGGCCAACTCTGCGCCATCGGTATCCTCATCACGATGATCACCGCTATCTTCCTCGTACCCCATTGGTGGCGCTTCCTTCACCAGAAGGAACTCCATGACCGGCAATAGCACCGCCTCATGCCGAGCATGATTTAGGGTGTGTTTTATAACCGAATCACAGCCATGCGAGGATTGATCCGAGGGTCACGAGGCCGAGGAAAGTCGAGGCTAGTTTTTCA
>JAACDM010000091.1 GCA_009936795.1 Verrucomicrobiaceae bacterium
AGCGCCCAGGCGTGAGCCGCCGCTTGAGATTCTCGAGCTCGCTCTCCTGCGCGCGGCAGGCCTGCTTCTTCATCAGCCAGCCGAGCTGAACCCCCTCCTACCCCTAGCCCGCATATCTCACACGTGTCTAACAAGTGAGTGATTTCGGAGGCAAGGGCGGGCTGGTTGCTGAGTGTCGCCGAGGAATGGCCAGAGTTTGACCGTTCTGGGCGAGTTAGCCTTGCTCTTCCTGGTTCATCAATGAGGCGATGGGCTGATGCCCCTCTTTGTCTTGCCGCCTGAGTACAGCTCACGTTTTGGAGAACGTGCTCCAGCTCCACTTTCATGGGGGCCTTGGAGGGCCGACTTCCTACTTCAGTTCGGGCAAGCTTCTTATTCGGTCGTGAGCTTGCTCGAAGAGTCCCCGTAGCACGAAGTTACTGCGGATCCGGGCATGCACTCGTCGCGCACTGACTCGGATACTTGCCGCTACTTTGAGCAACCGTTGGCGGATGGTTCCGGCGGTGGCTTTGGCTAGCTTGGTGCCTGCTAGAGCGTGGGTGCGGAGTTGCTGCACCAGTAGGTAGGCGATAGTCGAGAACCAGAGCCGTAGTTGATTGCTTGCCATTGCCGCGCTGCTCGTTCGGTCGGCAAACATGTCTAACTGCTGCTCTTTGATCCGGTTCTCCATGTCACCTCGTGCACAGTAGAAGTGGCGATAGATGCCTTCGGGGCTGAGGTCAGTGATGTCTGTGGTGTGTGGTTCTTCTTCTGGCCAGTGGTCTTCGGGGAGGTTGGTGACGATGAAGCGCGGGTTCTCTTTGCCTCGAATGATTTGCGCTTTGCCGATGAGTCGCCGCGAACGGCTCCAACTCTTCGTGGTTTGATAGCGAAAGCCGTTGAATCGGCATGCGAAGCCTCCGGTGAGGCAGGCTGTTTCGCGAGCTTTGATCATGGCGGGTTCTAGCAATTTCTTTAAACGAGCGTTCTTAGCCATGCCTAGGCAGTAGTAGCATCCGTGATCTTCACACCATCTCATGATGGCTTCGCGGGCGAAGCCACTGTCGCTTCTGACAATGATGCGGGCCTGGGGGAAGCGGGCACGTAGCTGCGGGACGATGCTTTCGAGGGCTTCTACGGTGCCATCGCAGGCGTCGCGATCACAGATGCGTAGTTTGGCGTAGAAGGGAATGTCATCGACGAAGGCGTAGAGGGGAAGGTAGCAGTAGTTGTGATAGTACCCGTGAAAGTAACGGCCTTCTTGTTGTCCGTGGATGAGGTCATCGGTAGCATCGAAGTCGAGTGTGATCTCGCTTGTGTCTTTGGGGAGAGCTTGGGTGCCTAGCTGGATAAGCGTGTTCTCGATTTCGGCATGTTTCGCGTGAATCTTGTGATAGTGCGTTGAGAGTTCTCCATTTTGTGTTTGGGCGTTGGTGATCTCAAGGCGATTGAGGGTGGATTTGCCAGCTAGTGGATTGCCCTTGTCTTTACCCATGCGGTTTTCCCCGAGGGGATCGGTCTTACCGACGGCTGTAGCAATGAGGGGATCACGCCGCAGCACTTCGTGGTCGTTGAGATCTTCAAATCCAGCGACGAGGGCATAGATACGCTGGCGCAACAACTCCAGGAGAGAATGCTCGACGTAGCGTTGATCTCGATGGTCAGCGAAGCATCGGGCGAGCTGGTCGGTGATGCCGAGCCATTGGTCGAGTTGACTAATGGGCAGGAGGCCACCTTCATTGCTGAGGTGCCCACCGCTAAAGTCAGCCTGAAGTTTGCGGCGTCCTAGATGTTGAAAATTGAGAGTGTCGTTGTTACGGTGTGTCAAAGCTTGGTGTTGAGTTGTCGTTTCGCTAACTCAATGGCTAACAGATTGTTAGCCATTCTCAACACCAAGCTTGCTCAGGGCCTATGAGATTTGCGGGCTAGCAATGCGGCGAATCTGACCCCATGGACGAAAAGCAATTTCCTAGCAGCCCACCTCCCGGGCGCGCCCGGGGAAGGAAACAGATGAAAATCAACGACTTACAGCAAGGATCGCTGGTCCAGTTTCATAAGAGTGACCGGGTTACCAAGCTCAAGGGTGCGACCTCAATTGGATGTCTTTAAGCTCAATGTAGGGGATATTGTCAATTTGAGCATCTAGGCTTCCGC
>JAACDM010000591.1 GCA_009936795.1 Verrucomicrobiaceae bacterium
AAGATGAACATCGATGAAAGAATCCACGTCGATGTAGGCTGCATACCCTTTGTCGGGATCTTTAAAATCTCGGCTGTAAAGGGCATGCTCGAACTCTGCTAAGTGGCCATCCAAGTAATGGAACTGAAGTTCCGTTGGCTCATCTGGCTCGACAAAGCCAAATCGATGACCGTCTGGCGTGCGAAAGTTCACATCATTCTGCGTGCCTTTGTCTTTCTTGAAGATGTAACCACCGCTCAATTCGGGAAGCTCACTCACCGTCTCGTCTAGCTTGGTAATCGCCACCCTTTCGGAATCGCGTTTAATCTTCTCCATAAGGACATAGACCCCCACATAGTCCTGAAGAGAGACGGAGTCGCCGTCACGATTATAGAAGAGTTCCACGTACTGGGTCTTTACCGCATAGTGCCCCATTTCTCGAAACCACGCGTAGGCGAGGACATTACGCATGAGGGTCTTGTCAGAGAAGGGCGCGTGAAGAATCCAATCTGATTCTCTTGGAAAACCTAACAAGCTCGCACTCTGGTCATCGTTCTCCTCATCCCACAGTTCTAACGTGTACTGCTTCTTCGGAAACATGGTCGACGATTGTCCCCGAACCCGCATGCCAGCTCGCCCAGAGAAATCCACAGTACCTCTGGGTGAGGCCCGCCCAGTAGATGGGTCTCGTTCAAAGAAGACCGACCAAACAGGGCGCTTGGGGCCGCGTGAATCCGCCAAGCCTTCGCTGTCAATATCCACACCGAAAGAATCCACGACCACAATTGGCAAATCTGAACTGAAGTCCGCCACCCCAGCGTCCGCAAACAGATAGCCAGCGCCCTTTCGCGCCACAATCACCTCGTCTACGACCGCTATCCAACGCAGCATAATCGTTGCCTCTGCCCGGTATCGGCCAGACCACAGCGGGCTATCCAATGAAGGGGCACTTCCGTCAATCGTGTAATGCACTGTCGCTCCCGTTAGATTATAGTTCGCTCTCAGGTCGAATGCCTCCTGCACGATCCCTGGTGCTTGCGACAGGGTCCATATGGGCTCAACGACGTCCTCCTGAGCAGAGACAATCCTTGGTGGCCACGACACAAGGAACATGGCTACCCACAGGAAACCTCTTGGATACGAAGTCACGAGATACGAAAAAGGGCTCCCATCTTCTTTCCCAGAATGAGGCTCGCCCCAATGATAGTAATCGCGAGAAAAGCCATGGCCCAGACACCTAGAGCAGAGGCAAGTTTTTCTCCGTTTCCCAAGGCATTGAAGAGTGCATACATAGCTGTCGTGATGGGGAAATACGCCTGCTTAGTCGCCAGAATGAGAGAGTCCGAAACTTCAAGCATGGCAAAAGCAAATGCTAACAAGCCTCCGGCAAGGATATTTGCCGAAATCAGTGGCAAGGTGATCTTGCGCAAGGCTTTGAACGGACTTGCTCCAAGATTCTGCGCAGCCTCTTCTAACGAAACGCTGGTTTGCTGGAAACCTGCGGCTGCAGATCGAACGACGTAAGGCAATCGGCGAACCGCATAGGCGATGACAAGGAGAAGAATAGGATTCTCTCCCAACATCAGGAAATCAAAGAACTGCCCCTCCCGAGTCATCGCCAGGTAGCCGAACGCCAACACAAGCCCAGGCACAGCGAGCGGCATCATGGCCATGCCATCGAGCAAGTAGCGCCCCGGCAAAGTAGTCCGCACGACCACATAGGCGATGGCCACACCGAGAACGACATCGAGCACCGTGGCCAAACTCGCGTAGATGAGGCTATTCTTGATGGAAAGCAATGTCAGTGGATGGCCAAGCGCCTCTTCATAGGAAGCCAATGTAAAAGTATCTGGTAGGATCGTCCCATACCAATCCTTGGAAAGGGACGTCAGCACGACAGCCACATGCGGCAAGACCGCGACTACCGTCACCGTCGTGAAGAGAAGGGTGCAGGCGAGGGCTCTCGCTGTGCCTAACGGGCGCGGTTGCCGTCCAATCGACGCCTTGCCAGCAATGGCTTGAGCACGTCGCCCAAAGACGCCTTTGCTCAGCGCGAACATCAGAATGGCCGCAGCCAGCAAGACCACTACGAGCGCGTAGGGCGTCGGATTTCCCGAAAGATCCTTCAGGCCGTTGAAGATCTGCACGGACGTCACCCGTCTGAAGTCGAACATCAGTGGCACGCCAAGCTCGGTAAAAGCCCAGATAAAAACGATGGTCGCGCCCGCGAACAGTCCAGGCATGGTCAGCGGAAGCGTGATCTTAAAGAAGCGACGCCAACGACCACACCCTAGATTCTCCGCAGCCTCTTCCATGGCTGGATCAAGGTTGGCCAATGCTGCAGAGACGTTTAGATAGATGATCGGGTAGAGATGAAGCGCATCCATGATCACCACGCCTAACAACTGGCTTTCGCCTAACCAATCGACGGGCTGAGCGGGATTCATCAGTCCGATATTGATCAAACCGGTATTCAACACGCCCATCTTGCCCAAGAGGTGCTTGATACCGATCGCGCCCACAAAGGGAGGAAGCATCAAAGGCAAGAGAATAAGTGAGGAGAACCACGCCTTTCCGGGAAAGACGTAACGGTCCGTCAACACCGCAAGCGGTAGTGCTAGCAGAATGGCCAGCAACGTGCTAAACACGCCCATCTTGAGCGAGTTGATCAGTCCCTCGACGTAGAGCGGATTCAGAAAGACATCACCCAAGTAAGCCAGTGTAAACTGCCCATCATTGGTGACGAACGCCTCGCGTACTGTAATGGCGATTGGCCAGACAAAGAAGAGGGCAAAGAACACCCCCATCACGCCAAAGAGAGCGATGGCGAACTTACGACTCATGATTAAATCGCCATCAAATCCCGGATGGCGGTGCTCCGTCGCCGCCGTGACCTTCTGAACATCGGCCAGCGATCACAACCTATTTCGCGACCGGTCGAATAACGACATTCCGGTAGTCCACATCCGTGTGGTCCCCCTGCAAATAGAGGG
>JAACDM010000592.1 GCA_009936795.1 Verrucomicrobiaceae bacterium
CGGTTTGCACTTTGATGACGTCGCCCGCCTCCTCCAAGTCATGCAACGCCTCGTCGACGCCGGGCATAGCATCATGGTCATCGAGCACCACATGGACGTGATCAAATGTGCCGACCATGTCATTGATCTAGGCCCAGAGGCTGGCAAACACGGAGGCGTGTTAGTCGCAGAAGGTACTCCCGAAGAAGTGGCCAGGGTAACCGCAAGTCATACCGGACGCTACCTCGCCAAAGAGTTCGGATCGGATCGCGTCGCGGAAGAGGCCGTTGCCTATCAAGTCGTTTCCCGAGCCGCCAAGCCTAAGGACGACAAGATCTGCATCCACGGTGCCCGAGAGAACAATCTCAAGAACCTCCAACTCGAGTTGCCACGCAATCAGCTCGTCGTCATCACCGGCCTGAGCGGTTCTGGCAAATCCACCCTCGCCTTTGACATTCTCTTCGCTGAGGGCCAACGCCGTTTCCTCGACAGCATGTCGCCTTATGCTAGGCAATTCACCCAGCAAATGGAGAAGGCCGAAGTCGATCTCATCGAAGGCCTCCCTCCCACCGTCGCGATCGAACAACGCATCTCACGCGGTGGCGGCAAATCCACTGTCGCCACGGTGACAGAAATCTATCACTTTCTTAGATTACTCTATTCCAAAGTTGGCGTGCAACAGTGCCCCGAGTGCGAAGTGCCCGTGGAGAAACAAAGCGGCAGCGCCATAGCCACCACCGTGGTCAATGCAGCTAAGAAGGACAATGTGCGTTTGTTAGCCCCAGTGATTAAAGCCCGCAAAGGCTTCCACAAAGAAGTCGCCGAATGGGCTGGCAAACACGGTTACGACACCCTATTAGTCGATGGCGAGTACAAAGCAGTCGAAGGTTTTCAGAAACTCGCCCGTTTCAAAGAACACACCATCGATGTCGTCATCGCCGACCTCGACAAGAAGACCGTGGCCGAACTCGGCGGCGAAGAACTTCGCGCCAAGATCGATACCGCACTCAATATCGGCAAAGGCACTGCCAAGCTCGCGCTGGCCAAGGGCAAGTTTCAGGTGCTCAGCTCGGAAATGACCTGCCCAGAGTGCAGCTGCGCTTTTGAGGAACTCGACCCACGCCTCTTCTCTTACAATTCCCCACACGGCTGGTGCCGCACCTGCCGCGGCTATGGCCAAGTAGAGAAGCGCACCGCCTTTCACGGCTCGGAACACGGCGAGTCTGTGTTCGAAGCCGAACCGCAAGAAGAAATGCGCCGCGCCCGCGCCAGCAAAGAAGACATGATGCCCTGTCCGGATTGTGAAGGCACCCGGCTCAACCCCATCGCGCGCAACGTCCTCGTCCAAGGCACCCCGATCGAGGACATCACCGAAGCTGCTGTCCAGGATGCCGCCAAGGCTCTCGGGCACCTGTGTTTCAAAGGCCGCGACGCCATCGTGGCCAAAGACGTCCTCCGTGAAGTCATCCAACGTCTCCTCTTCCTCGACCAAGTCGGGCTCGGTTACCTCGGACTGAATCGCTCGGCCACCACGCTTTCAGGCGGCGAAGCCCAGCGCATCCGCTTAGCCTCTCAGTTAGGCTCCAACTTGCGCGGCGTCCTCTACGTACTCGACGAACCCACCATTGGCCTCCACCAGCGCGACAACGTTAAACTGTTAGACACCCTGGAGAACCTCCGCGACCAAGGAAACAGCCTCGTCGTGGTCGAGCACGATGACGAAACCATGCGTCGCTCGAACCAGATCATCGATCTCGGCCCAGGTGCCGGAAAGTTTGGCGGTGAAGTCATTGCCCAAGGCGTACTCGCCGAGGTCAAGAAGCTCAAGCACTCCGTCACCGGCCAAGCCTTGCGCGATCCGATGCCCCACCCCTCCCGTGAGAAACGCCGTCCCATACCCGCCAAAGGTAAGGCAGGCGAATGGATCACGGTCAAAGGCGCTGAGACCAACAACCTCCACGGAATCGATATCGCCATTCCGCTAGGACGCCTCGTCTGTATGTCAGGTGTTTCGGGCTCAGGCAAGAGCAGCTTCATGCGCGGTGTCCTCCGTCCAGCCGTCGAGAGCAAGATCGAGAAGAAAGGCAACGCCAAGAAGACCAGCACCGCACCCAAGACATGGAAAAGCGTGACCGGCGTCAACGGCATCGCCGCCGTCTACGAAGTCGATCAATCCCCCATCGGCAAGACCTCGCGCTCCACGCCCGCCACTTACGTCAAAGTCTTCGACGAAATTAGGAAGCTCTTCTCCGGCGTCCCCACCGCTCGCATGCGCGGTTACACCGCGAGTCGATTCTCCTTCAATACTAAGCAAGGGCGTTGCGAGTCCTGTGAGGGTCACGGCCAGATCAAGATGGAAATGACCTTCCTCCCCACCTCTTACGTCCGTTGCGAAGACTGTCAGGGCCTCCGCTACAACGCCGCCACCTTAGAGGTGCTCTACCACGAGAAGAATATTGGCGAAGTCATGCAAATGACCATCGACGACGCCGAAGCCTTCTTCGCCACCAACCCCAAGATCCATCGCTCACTCAAGCTCCTCAAAGAAACCGGCACCGGCTACCTCCAGTTAGGCCAACCCAGCCCAACTCTCAGTGGCGGCGAAGCCCAACGCATCAAACTCGTCACTCAGCTCACCAAAGGCGTCGCCCGTTCCGAGAACGCCAAGCTGAAACAAGTCGGCGGCAGCCGAAAGACCAA
>JAACDM010000092.1 GCA_009936795.1 Verrucomicrobiaceae bacterium
GAAGAAGAAAGCCGCCTAACTATGGCACCGGCACAAACCGTAGCAACGTCGTCCAAATCCCAACGGCTCGGGATGGACCGCTTACCATTAACAGTGGCGTCGAGGCCTTCGATGGCTCCCAATAGGGAAACAGATCGTCTAAAGCAGAAACATCCCTCTACGCTCGCGTTACTTCAGCGCCCCAAACTCAGCCCGGCGATCATAGGAATCTCCCTGTCCGGTGAGCATGTCCTCTCCGTAGCTGATGGTTTGGATGTTTCCTGAAGGAATGCCCATCTGAAGGAGTTCCTGACGCACGGCCAACGCTCGGCGCTCACCAAGGCCACGATTGTATCCGAAGGTTCCCGAGCCGTCAGTGTGACCAGCAATGATAATCAGGGTCTGCCGAGCAATCTTGGCCAAGCTTTGCACCTTGGGCATCTCATTTGGGCTAACGCGTGCGCTATCGAAGGCGAAGTAAACCGGAGCTACCGGATTGAGTTGAACGTTCTCGCTTCCGGGTCCGTACATCGAGATCCCTTCATTGCGCTGGGGTAGGCCTTGGAAATCGTAACTTCCATTACCACCTCCCCAGCCCCCGTCTCCACCAGAGCCGTTGCCTCCCGGTCGCGAGGCGCATTGCGTGCCGAGGAAAGGAATGAGGACTGCAGCGAGGAGATGGAATACGTTCGTTTTCATGGTCAGTTGAAGACGTTTGTCGTAAAGAGTGGATTCAATTCAATAGTTTTCGCAGAAAGCAGAAAGGGCCGTCCAGACGAATCTGAACAGCCCCTCTTTTAAAATGAAGAATTACGTTAGGTGGCTTACTTACCCCAGACTTCCACCTCGATGTAGTGGTTCATCTCGTTGGAAGAGTTCCCATTACTATAGAGGCGAACGTAGCGGCCTTTGGCACCTTTACCATCAATGACGCGCCCTTTGTTGGTCTCGACGTAGGCTTTATCTGTGCCTTTGCCCATGCCAGAGGAGTTGTCATGATCCGCATTGTAGACAGTCGTGATCTTAGCAGAATCGGTGAAAGTCTCGTCGTTGGAAACCTGAGCAATTACGTCGATATAGGCGCGCGCGGTCTTATGAAAGTGCCAGAGCCAGATGCCGTGAACTTCAGATTCTTTCTCAAGATCGATCTGCACCCATTGAACTTGAGGCCCAAGTTCGACATAACTACCATCAGCGGCATCTTTATCACCGTCCGTAACATACTCGAGGTCACCGATGACAGGAAGGTCATCACTTGCGGTAATTTCCTTCTCGAGGGCAAGGTTGGTTAGACCCTTCGGCACCATGAGAGGCTTTTGCTTCACCTCAACAGGTTCCAGGTTAGCCAGCTTGAGAGGCACTTTCGTCCCTTCAAACATCGCTTCGGGGATTTCAGTTGTCAGAGCCACTTTATCTTCTGCACAAAGGCTTACAGCCGCAGCCAAAGAGATCGTAGCAATAATGGATTTCGTTTTGATCATGTTTAAATGTTGTTGTTTTGGTCCTTAGACTAAAAACTGCCTCTTCTTATTCAGAACCAGCGTCTACGCAACAAAGTCTTCGGGCGAGAACATCGCCTTTTGACCACTCTCAGCAGATTCATAGATCTTCAAGATAGTGACTGCCGTTTCAAAAGCGGTCTGCACGTTGCAATTGAGATCCTCTTTCTTCCCACTGCGAACGACGTCAAAAAAGTTTCGCAAGTGGGGGGTATGCGGCATCTCATCTAGTTCAGTTGAGAGCTCCCAGGCACCTAGGGCTTTGGTTGCCCGTGAGTCCGCCTGGCCAGCCTTCGTTGAAGCTAACCATGGCTTGGGCTTTGAGCCCCAAGTCTTTGGAATGTCCCAAGGGTTAAATTTAACCTCGGGGTCGTTACGCTTCAGTAGACCCTTCGCAACAAGCCCATCCCAATCTGCACTCGCTTCGGGATACGCTTGGTTGGTGGTGGGAATCTCCGAAATCGATACGGTTCCCTTATCGCCCATAAAGCGCTCAAAAAAGCCTAGCGCACTGGTTGTTGTGAGCACCTGGTAGTATCCGCGAGAAATACCCTTAGGCGTATCATACTCGTAGATGGACATCACATTGTCATACAACTCGGAGTCAGGGAAATAGTCGACCCCGCCTGCCGCCATGACCGACGTTGGGGTGGTACCGAACATCCAATTAAAGATATCGATCTGATGCGCCCCAAGATCGGAAACAACACCACCACCGAACTTGCGGAAAAAGCGCCAGTTCTTAAACCGATACATCAACTGCTCATGCGTGAGGTTGGGATCTCCAAAGCCGTATTTATTGAGCAATTCCTCGGAGAGCCATAATTTCTTCTTCTTTGGAACGGAAACTTTACCACTTGTGGTACTCCCGTTCCACTGACCATAGGCATGCGTGATCCGCCCAAAGGCTTCCTCTCCAAAAACCAAGCCGTCCCGTAATGCGCTGTAGCGAGGATTACTTCGGCGCTGGTGGCCTATCTGTAGGATGCCATCCGTTTCACGCTGAGCCCTCACCATGTCACGACAGCCCTCAAGCGTATTGGACATCATTTTCTCACAATACACCGCTTTGCCAGCCTCCAGGCTTGCTCGAGTCTGGACGTGGTGCATGAAGTCTGGAGAAGCAATGAGAACGGCATCAATGTTATCGCCTTCTGTTTCGAGCATCTCCATATGATCCTCGTATTGGGCAATCTTGCCATACTCATCACGGACCGTGACATTACCACCCTTGTTTTTCGCTTGATATTTCGCGATTAGCTTGGCCTTGCTGTCTCGACTGGTCTTCTGGATGTCACAGACAGCGACGAAGTTCAGGCCGGCTACTGGACTACGTCCAATGACAGACTCGACTTGCTTTTCGCCTTGAGCACCGCAACCGATCAAGGCCACGTTGATCAAGCTATTCGCGGCCGTGCTGGCTTGCGCTCGGGCGACGGTTGTGTTCGCGGACAAAACCGCACCTGCGACGGCTGTGGTCTTAACGAAGTTGCGGCGACTAGTCGCTGCCGGTGATGAAGATTGGTTATCAGAATCTTTCATGGGCTAATTTTGGTTTTCTAGGAACCTACGTTTTCAAATACCCAAGAGGGCATCTGTGGCGTGTCAATCGGTCTAGAATTTCGTCAAATTGAATCGCGCCTGTTTCACCAAGCACAGAGCAACAGCGCAAAGGCCTACGTGAATGCCAAGCGTGGCTATCCCTTCATTGTCGGGCATGGACATTAGACCAATCGACAGCAGCATGAAAACAATGCCTGCCATGAAGATGCTGACACGGGGAAGGATACCAAGGAGCAGCGTCACACCAAAAGTGAGCAGCAAGTAGGGAAGCGCCATGGCAAACCAAAGATCAACCTTCAGCGGCACCAAAAAACCAATTTTATCGGGATCTACGCCAAACTTGACGAGAAAATTGTAGGGATTCAGCGGCAAAAACTGGTTGTCCGCAACGACCTGATAGATATTCTCTTTCGCCGTAATTGCAGCGTTTTTCCACGCAAAGCCATACTCAAGTTCACCAGTGTCGACGTTCTCAATTGTCTTTGCGTAAAACTTCTCAGCCCCCGCGAAGAGCATACGGAAACCTATCCAGAGCCTGAGCATCAGAAAGCCCCACGTGGCTTCCGTAATGACGGGCTTCACCTCTACGGATTCTTCGATATCTGCCATAATATCTTCATTCTATCCCCCAAGGTAAAGTTGGCAACGGCGAATCTAAAAAGATAGACTGCCTCTAGAAATCTAGAGAACAAACTCAAAACCGCTTGGTTCTCGGAGTCGTTGTGAAAAATAAGGCGCGCACTGGAC
>JAACDM010000093.1 GCA_009936795.1 Verrucomicrobiaceae bacterium
AGCGGGCACCTCTGCTTCTTCAGCGGGCACCTCTGCTTCTTCAGCGGGCACCTCTGCTTCTTCAGCGGGCACCTCTGCTTCTTCAGCAGGCACCTCTGCTCCCACGGCAGGGGGCTCAATCGGAGGCACACCATCCAAGACAGGTGGCTCAATCGGAGAGACACCAGCGCCATCAGCCGCACCAGCTTCTGGCTCTGCATTAGCATTCGCTGCAGCCTTCACAGCGCTCACACCAGCTTTCCGATCCGCATCCCGGTCATAGGCCATTAATGTCGCAATCGTTAAAGACAGCACGAAAAAGGCCACACCCATGATGACGGTCGCACGCTGCAAGAAATCAGTCGTCCCAGAACCCAGCATCTTATCGGCAATACCGCCGCCAAAAGCTGCGCCAAGGCCCTCCTGCTTTGGACGCTGCATCAAGATCACCAGCGACATCAGCAAGCAAATGAAGACCAAAATGACCGTTAGGATGGTAGTAATGACACCGAGCATAATAGGAACGTGGAGTATGAGTCAGAGCCTCAACCTTGTAAAGTGGTGAATTTCCGCTCCGTAAACCGAAACCGGTAACCCCTAATCTGCCTCCCAAAAGGCGTACCGCTTCTCCTTCACCGTTACATTAGGCGGCACCCCACGAGTCTCAAAGTAGTCGTATCCACCCTTGAGACTGGCCCAAAACGTCCCCCACTTTGCCTCCCTCTTCGACAACTTTCCCAGCCGGCCCGTGGTCATCCGAAACGGAAAACAATGCACTCTGAAGAACTTCTGCCCGTTCCTCAGAGCCACATCCGCCAGAGTATAGATTTCCTCAATGCGGGCATCCGTCATCGCATAACAGCCAATCGAAACCCGGTTCCCATGCACCATCAGAAAACTTCCCGTCCTCCCATGCGCCCGATCATAAGCATTCGGATACCCCAAATTGAAAGCGAGATGATACGAACTTGTCGGATGCATCATCTTCGCAGGCACGTGGTAAAAGCCCTCCGGTGCCTGACCATCGCCCTCCGCTAATTTCGGTCCCAAACTCCCCGAATACGCCGCAATGGCATAAGACTTAAACAACCGGAACTTCCCATCCTGATGCTCTACCCAAACCTCTAACTCTCGGGACTCCTTGAAAATTCGCATAAACACCGGCGATCCAAACACCAAATCCTTGGCCGCAAGCTCCTTTTCTAAAACAGGCCCCACCCGCACTCGTACCTCCTCGGCACGCTTCGAACTTGGCGGGGCACACTGCAAAGACATCGCGGACATCAGTAATACAGCCAACACCCCTCCACCCACCAACAAATCACTACCAAAGCCCATAAGACCAAACTAGCCACCCTATGCCCCTCAACACAAGGACTCCCCTCCAACACTTGCACTTGAAGCCACGCCCTCTTCACCCTACCCTCGGCCCAGATCAGATGGCCACTCCTAGCCCAGCAACGCCTGCCCCATCCAAAAGTCAAAGCCGTGGCATCCTCACACTCGTCTTCATCTGGCTCGCCTCTGTCCTCGCCGCCGTCGCCTGCTTCTACTTTCTTCCCGCCGCTGGCAGCTCGCAAAGCAGCGCCACCTACGGTCTCAATCGCGCCATCCCCATTCTAGGACTAGTCCTCTTCGCTTTGATCGATTCCTTAGTCGTCCTCGTCAAAACTTTCCGCAAAAGAAAAGCCCTTACCCCCTCCATCCGTAGCCTTGGCTACTCTCCTTTCTTCTTCACCACCGGCTCCCTCGCTACTCTACTACAACGTATCCTCAGCGAGTAGCCGCCTCTACCCTAACACACACCACGATGCTCCAACTCCTCGCAGGAAGCGCACACCTCGATCTCGCCCAGGAAATCGCGCAGCACCTCAACACCAGGCTCTGTGAAGCCCAGGTCACCACCTTTCCAGACGGCGAAACCTTCGTTAAAATCGAAGAGAACATCCGCGGAAACGATCTCTTTCTTATTCAACCGACCTGTCCGCCGACAAACCATCACCTGATGGAACTCCTCATCATGGTCGACGCGGTCAAACGCGCCTCGGCCGCACGCATCACCGCTGTCATTCCCTTCTTCGGCTACGCCCGCCAAGACCGCAAAGACGAAAGCCGCGTCCCTATCACTGCCAAACTAGTCGCCAACCTCATCACCGCAGCAGGTGTCGATCGCGTGCTCACCATGGACCTCCACGCCGGTCAAATCCAAGGCTTCTTCGACATTCCTGTCGACCATCTCTACGCCGCCCCCGTGCTCATCAACCACATTCGCAGCATGAACCTCGGAGACCTCGTCGTCGTCTCCCCAGATGTTGGCGGTATCAAGATGACCCACGCCTACGCGAAAGCATTGGACTCAGATATGGCCATCGTCGCCAAAGAACGCCTCAGCGCTACTGAAGTTGCCGCCCATAGCATCATCGGCGATGTCAATGGCCGCCACGTGCTCCTCGTTGACGACATGACAGAAACCGCTGGCACTCTCGTAGCCGCGGCCGGACTCCTCATCGAACGCGGTGCCAGTTCCGTCCGCGCCATCGTCTCCCACGCTGTCCTCAACGAACTCGCGCACAAAAGACTAGCAGAATCTTTAATAGAAGAACTGATCTGCACCAACAGCACCCCCATGGCTGCCGGCGATAAAGTCACCGCCCTCTCGGTCGCTCCGCTCCTAGCCGAAGCTATCAATCGAATCTCCCAAGGCAAATCGGTCTCCAGCCTCTTTCAAACATAGCCTTATCACCTCAAGAAGAACCACTCACATGGCAGATTCAAGCAATGGGGATATCTCCGAGATCTACCTCTCGGGAGAGTACACCGATAAGAACCCCACCTTTCATGTCGAGGACTCTTCTTGGAAGGCCAAGCAGGCCTTAAAAATACTGCAAAGCCATGACTTACACCCCGAGAACATCTGTGAAATCGGATGCGGCGCTGGTGAAATCTTAAATCAGCTCCACCGACAGCTTCCCGACTCTTGCTTATTCACAGGATACGAACTCTCACCCCAAGGCTTCGCACTCTGCCAGGAACGCACCAAGCCTCGCCTCAGCTTTCATAACCAGAATCTCTTCACGACTACCCCAAAACCCACCTTCGATCTCATGCTTTGCATGGACGTCTTTGAACACGTCGACAACTACTTTGAATTTCTCCGCCATCTCCGCCAACATTCAAAACACTTCATCTTTCACATACCTCTCGACATGAACGCTCAAATGGTCGCTCGTGCTGAGCCCATTCGAAGAGTTCGCCAAAAAGTTGGTCACTTGCACTACTTCTCAAAAGACACCGCACTCGCCGCGCTCACTGACACCGGCTTCCAAATTAAAAGCTGGTTCTTCACTCCCAATGGAATCGACCGCCCTCGCACGACAAAGGCCAAACTCGCCAAGCTGCCGCGAAAAATCTTCAGTGCGTTCAGCCAAGAACTAACCGCACGTATCTTTGGCGGTTATTCCCTTCTCGCCCTTGCCTCAACAACAGCCCACTCAAGCGATGAACCACAAACTTCGCAAACTCGCTAATCAGCTAGTTGTCGTCGCTGCCAAACTCATCGGCTCTCAAATCCGAGACCACCGGACGAATCAGCCTATCGGCAAAGCCATTCTCCTTCCATTTCGCGGCAAGATTCATCTCCTTGGCTACCACTGTCCTCAAGAACACGGTCAACACGTCATTCCAGAATTTGACACCCAACAACGGGCCACCTACTGGAAACAAACAATCGTCTTCACACAGCAACCTGAGCCTGACTACCCTCGTGAGCACCCTCAACGTGATCCTAACCCATCAGAGTAGGGCTGCCGTTGAAAATATGCTAACTCATTGGAACCGGATTGTCCCAATCGAAAACATCGCCGTTGCCTACGGAGGACCACTCGAAACCTTTGAATCCATCGAACATCCTCACAAAGCCTTTATCACAAGTGACCGTTTACGCACCACGGACCATCAACGAGAGCGCCAAAGTTATCACCCAATCTTCCAAGCAATCGCAGCCCAAAAACTTACAGACGGCCACGAGCACGTGCATCTTACGGAGTTTGACCACATTCCATTACAAAACAACATCAACGAACTCCAAGAAACTTTTCTGCAAAACGAAGGTGCGGACGTTTTAGGCTACGCGGTGCGGCGCGTTGACCGCACCAATAATCCCCACTACCTCACCCACTTACACGAAGCACGCTTCCTTGACTTCATTGCCTCCATCTCCGTCCGCAAGGATAAACGAGCCATCTTCTCCATGCTTGGATTTGGAACATTCTGGACGAAGAAAGCGTTTCTCGCCCTAGCAAACGTCGACGAACCCTTTCCAATCTATCTGGAGATTTTCATGCCAACCGTGGCTCATCACTTAGGCTTCCGCCTACGCAGTTTTCCAGCAAGCAGCTACGTCTCCTCTCAGGCAACCTTCTCATCTCCCCAAGTTGAGAAGGCTATTGCCAACGGAGAATGGTTCGTTCACCCCGCCAAAGACCAATGGACGGCTACGACTACCTGATCGTCGGGGCAGGCTTCTCGGGAGCCGTTCTTGCAGAGCGTCTCGCCTCCCAACTCGGCAAGACCTCACTGGTAGTTGATCGCAGAAATCATGTCGCGGGCAACGCCTACGACTTCCATGACGACGCCGGCCTTCTCGTCCACAAGTACGGACCTCACTATTCCCGCACGAATAGCGACGAAGTCATCAACTATCTTAGCCAATTCACCGAATGGCATCCTGTTCACTACCATATTCTCAGCTGGACCCACGGTGACTACTGGCCGTTCCCAATCAACCTCAACACTTTCGAAAAACTCATTGGGAAAAACGCTAGTCCAGCTATCATGGCTCAAACACTAGCCGCATGGCGACACGACATCCCTAGCCCCAAAAACTCCAAGGAAGTTGTCCTCTCGCAGGTGGGTACTCGCCTCTACGAGATGTTCTTCGAAAACTATACCCGGAAACACTGGAAGCGCGACCCCAGCGAACTCGACCCCAGCGTCTGTGGCCGCATTCCAGTCCGCACAAACCGAGACGATCGCTACCTATCAGACAAATTTCAGGCCATGCCCACCGAAGGTTACACGGCCATGTTTGAGAAAATGCTAGCCACTCCTGGTGTCACGGTCGCTCTCAACACCGACTATCGAGAAGCCAAAGCTGACATCCGCCACAAGCACCTTATCTACACTGGCATGATTGATGAGTATTTCGACTATACTCATGGTGATCTCCCCTACCGCTCATTGCATTTCGTCCCCGAAACTCACGATGTGGAGTTTTACCAGCCCACCGTCCAGGTCAACTATCCCAACGATCACGACTACACCCGCATCGTCGAGATTAAACACGTCACTGGTCAGCAGCACGCTAAAACTTCTATCGTCAAAGAATACCCTCAAGACTTCGAGCGCGGCCGCGAAGCCTACTATCCCATCCCTGCTCCGGACGCCCGTGAACGCTATCAGAAATACCGACAGCTCGCCAAAACAGAACCCAACACTCTCTTTTTAGGCCGCCTCGCTACCTACCGCTACTATAACATGGATCAGGTGGTGGCTACCGCCCTCACTGCTTTTCAGGCAATCGCTGAAAAAGACCCCACCAGCACCACGCCGGACCTTGCGAATCCCGAATCCTGACAAGATAGTCGGAGAACAGGCGCCACCCGGGAACACACAGCTCACCATTGAATCCACCCACCATCGGGGCTACATAGCTCGATGAACCCGACTGTTCAGCCGTCGACTCTAGGCCAGCACCTTCAAACACTAGCCCAGCGACCACTCGAAATAGCTCTCCTCGTCCTTTGGACTGGTCTCATTGCCTACTTCTTTGGCTTTCACCTCGCCTTCGGTCCCGCCCTCCAGGAATCAGCGCTCACACACCTGGAAAGCGCCTGGAATAGCGAAACCGAGTACGAACACGCTTATTTTATACCATTCATCATGGTGGGCCTCCTCTGGATGGCCCGAAAAAAAATCGCAAGCGCGCCTCTGACAAGACAAGGAGCAAAACTAGGCCTCGTTCTACTGATTCTCGGAATCCTCTTCTATATCGCCTCCATACGCACCATCCAGTGGCGCGTCGCCATAGGCTCCTTGACGTTCGTTCTGTTTGGTTCAGCCCTCTACGGACTCGGATGGCGCGCCGCCAAGCACTTCCTCTTCCCAATCGCCCTATTCTACTTCGCCGTTCCGGTCCCTGGCCTACTTCAAGGCACAAACCTCCTCCAACTCATTGCCACCAAGGCAGCCTATCAGGCTGGCTCTCTCTTCGGCGTTGACATGATCACCGCTGGCAACAATCTCGCTTCCGCCACTGACAAATGGGGCTTCGATGTTGCTGAAGGTTGCTCCGGCCTCCGCTCCCTCATGGCTCTCACGCTCGTCGGGGCCATCTACGCTTACACCACACAGACCAAACTTTGGAAGGGCCTAATACTCTTCGCCAGCACCATCCCACTTGCAATCATCGCCAACAGTCTCCGAATCACGACCATCGTCATCATTGCAGAGTACGTTGACGCTGACTTCGCAGGCGGCGTTTACCACGATTGGTCAGGATTTCTCTTCTTCCTCGCCTGCGGCCTTGCCGGGCTTATCCTTATCCACCGCTTCCTCGAAGCCTCCAGCCACAAAATCACTGCACGCCAGATCACCCGCACTGCCACCCCGGGCATTACCGAATAGATTCAGCAAAGATGAAACGCCTACTCATCCTCAACGCCATTGTCATGGTTGGCCTCGGCAGTATCTTTCTCTTACCAGCCTCGTCCAAGATCCAAGAGAGCGCGATTATTATGGATCTCCCTCCTTTCGTCGGCGACTGGTCCGCTGGCCCTAAAGAGGAAGCCTCCGACAAAGTCAAAGATGTGCTCAAAGCCAAAGCCTACGAAAATCGCACCTATCGCAACGATCTCACCGGCCAGCTTGTCCACGTGAGCATCGTCCTATCTAGCGACAACGTGAATCAAAGCATTCATCGCTCTGAACGCTGTCTTCCCGCTCAAGGCCACAGTATTCTGAGCTCAGATTCCCTCGAAATTCCTGTCGAGCTGAACGGCACAAAAAAACCGCTCCCAGTGACAAAACTGATCACTGAGATACGGTATCAAAAATCGGAGGACGATGAGCCCACCACGATGAATTCATCAAGCTACTACTGGTTCATAGGAAAATCAGAATTCACAAACAATCACTTCGAACGGACTCGCATCGATATGGTCGATCGGCTCCTCCGTGGTTACACACAACGTTGGGCCTACATCAGTCTACAAACTCCACTAGACGACCTTCCAACGGGCTTCGACCCACACCAAGGTGTCGCCGATTTGATTCAAGAAATTGTTCCTGAAATCATGCTCCTTGAGCGCTAAAAAAACCCAAGCCTGTCGTTTTGATGACGTCATGACAGCCATGCTCAGGTCGTCTGAAAACAAAGTCAGGGCCTTTTGCCTAACTCGCTGAGCCGCCCCCTCACAATCGCGATAAGCTGATGCCGTTCGACGTTTGATGTCTCTTCGAACCATGCCAGTTTCGACTTACTGAGAACGTCCGCTGCAGTCTCAAGCAGCTCAATCGCTCGAGAACGCTCTGTTTCATCGGAGACACCTAGGTCATTTGCCTCTCGGATCAGTGAGCGCGCCCATGCCAAATGGGACTCCATTCGCATTGGAGCCACGCTCATTGCAAGTTTGCTAAGCTCTTTCGATCGTTCCTTATCCCCGATCTGATAGCTACATTCGGCTAGAGTCATGATTGCCAACAGGTTTCTCGGATAAAGCTCCAATACCGTTTCAAGGCGGTCGGCAGCGCTCCCCAGAAATGACTTCCTAGCAAGCATGTTCTCAATCTGAAGAGCTCGCGCATAGGTATCTAGGCCGAGAATGAGGGGCGCTTGGTAATAGTTCTCATCAAGCTGAATCAATTCATTGAGGAGGCGTTGCGCTTCCAATGAGTCATCGTTACCCATTGCTAGCCGACCACGCTCGAAAAGCAAACCACCACGCAGGTGCATGCCTGGCAAACACACAATCATGCTACCTACCACAATGCATAAGATCCGCGACAAACGAGCACTGGACCTACCGACAACCATAGGTTTGGCATCGCCCACAACCCGCAGCATCAATCCTAGAATCAACCCAGTCACAAGCATGTTGAAGTTAGAATGTAGGATAAAGTCGAACCAACAATGAACTGCAATTGCACACAATCCTCCCAAAAGACCCACTGCTAGCGCTCGACTAGAACGGATGGTCGCTTCATCGCCCTCCCTTCGCCTTAGCTTCATGAAAAACATCGACTTCAACGCCACGATCAAACAGTAGAAAAAGAATCCGCTCACCAGCAAGAAGCCGACCACCCCATATTCGGCCAACAACTGCAACCAGTCGCTATGGGCAAACACCGGATTGCCAATGCCAAAATGTAGCGCTTCTGGCCAGTTGGTATGGCAAAGATACTCAAAGCTACGTGCACCCGCGCCAACGAATGGGACAGCCTGCCATTGACTTATCGCCATCTCCCAAAGCCCCATTCTTTCCTCTAGCCCAGCCGTCATACTATTCAGCCCTCTCAGCTCAAGCTGGCTAAAAGCCAATCCTATAAATAGCACGCACAGTCCAGCCACACCCACAGCACCAAGAACAGCCAGTCCTGCCCTGTGCAAACCACGTTCTCGTGTACTCAGAAAAAATCCAATCAAGCCCACAACCAAAGAACCACCACAGAAAGCAACCACTCCAAACCGACTACGAGACACAGCCACCAAGATTGCAAAAAGAATATACACGAAAAGCCATGCCCCACGGATCGCTAGTTTCGCTCTCCCCAATACTGCAATCGCTAAGACTAGGGGCCCAACCAGTTCTAAATAGCCTGCAAGATGGTTATGTAACACATAAAACCCACTGATACCGCCACCTCCAAGTGGACGAGTAAACCCCATCAAACTCAAGGGTATCCACTCGGGGTCAACTTTAAGCTGCCAAATTGCTGCCACGAAATTACCAAGCCCCAGACAAACTAACGCTAATACCACAATAGTTGCCCGACGATCGGAATCGAAAACAAAGCGTCCAAAGAAGAGTCCAGCGAACAGGAGGCACAGTAAATACCAATCGTAACGGGCCAAAAGCGTGACCTGGCTAGAATAGATACGCCAGGTAACATACACACCAACTGCAAACAATAGAACAAATCCAAAAGCAAGCCCCCGTGAGTTCTTTTGAAACGATCCTACCCCTCGACAACATATTGACACACCTGCAAGCATCAAGGCGGGCACACACAACTCACCCTTGGTTCCTGTCGCCAGAATGCCAGCCCATAGCAGCGACAAGACAGCGAGCACCATTGCTAGCCCTTCAAATACTTTACTACCCCTTGACCCAAACATGACTAAGAAAACGGCGATACTCTCATATACAGATTATTAGATCGAAACCTCTTGCCCACCGCTATCGCTTCTAGCAGTGCTGTGAAAGATTTTGGAAGTCATTTCTACGCCTGCTGTCAACCGTGTCTGAAGTAGATTTACGATAGAGTTCCCGACTTCGTGCATTGGCCTCGAATAGAATTCTCACAGTCGCCCGTAGATAACAAGCCTTACCGTCTATCGATACGCAGCCTTACAAATCCAATCGTAGCTTCAGATGAATCAACAGACCCAGTCACAGCGACAGGTGCCATTCCGACCATCCTGGTCTCAATAGGAAACCAATCTTTAGCGTCGACCGAACTTTCAAACTGATAATCCAGGTCTGGCTTAAACTCTGGTAGACTAATTCGGAATTCCCATTCGCCTCCAACGAGGTCGAACTCAATCGCAGTGAAACTGCGCCGCTCGTGAGGATTTGATTCAAGCGCGTATTCTAGCCCGTTTTGCAATCCATCGCCATCATCGTCCTCATCGAACGAATTAACACCAAAACTATTGGCCCAGCCTACAAATCCATGCTGGCCACCGGGCCAACCGGGGCTCGGCCGCTCCGCTTTCCAGTTGATCACATCGTTGCCATATTCGTCTAAAGCAATCCGACCAAGGGCCATACCACGACCATCGGCTGCTTCAGGCCAAAGGTCATTGTCGCTATAGTTGACTCGGTCAATACGGATCCACTTTCGAACCCCATCACTGTCCGTGTCTCCGGGAGACGATATTTCAATCCGTTCACCGCCATTGCTCAGCCCACCACCCGTCCATTGAAACACCTGGGTACCATCGGGAACGCTAAACTGAGCATCAAATGCACTTAGATTGCGCACCAAAATAATGAATTCTCCTGGAGCGACGGTTACTGGCGGGTCTAATGGAAAATCAAAAGTAAGCCCCTGCGTCACCCGCCATCCCTCACCCTTCAATTCGTCATACAGCATAACATTACTATCACTAATGTTCGATAGCTCAATATACTCGGAACTTCCATTGGTCTGAGGATGGTACATGATCTCACTGATAACCAACGGGCCAACTCGAGGATCACTATTGACAGCTCCAGGAGTCGGAGTTTTCAGAGGCACAAAATTCTGCGTGTTCGTGCTCTTCTCATATCTTCCTCGGCTTACCCCAGTGAGAGAAGGTCCAAAAGCTTCGTCTTCGAGGTAGTCGAGAAAGAGACCTTCGCCAGGACCATAAAGGTAAACACTTTCTCCATTCTCGCTCAATGCGAATGGAGCTAGGCGATTCGCATCCGTACTTGCCTCTCCAAAGGTTTCGTCTTCATAGAAGACGAGATAGCCATCGGTTGGAATGACCGTGTCCTCAGTTATCCGGTATTTCTGTAACTCATTGCCATCGTCACTTAGATACCAGCCGCCAATGTCTACGGGAACACCGCTCGAATTATAAAGTTCAATCCAATCGGGCTGCCCTGCGTGGGAGTGCGAAAGGACTTCGTTAATGATAACAGAATTCGGAGTTTGATAGGGATAATCGAGTGGATCGTACACGTAGTAAGCACCCCGGTCTGCGCGAGTGCCATCTTCATCCAGCTGATGGGTGGGGTCCCCACTATCAATCGCAGGCGATGCTGGCTCCAAAGCAAAGTTGTAGATAGTAGGGTCTTGAAACATGGGGTCGGCGACAACATTCCCAATGCCCTCAAGGGGAACCGAATCCGACAGGCTATACGACACCGTAAGCAAGGACTTGTCATCAAATGTCACGGGAGCATTCTTAGGACGATAGATTATAGAGTTCGTCATGAATACTTGACCGCCACCACTATCGAGATTCTTCTCGAACACCGCAACAGCCGTGCCATTAAGTGCAAAAGTGTTCTGATCAATGAACGCTCGCGATCCCGTATCCTTCACTCCAACACCAAGCACACAGTCCACAATTAAGTTTCGCTCTATGTAGGTCTCGGAACCCTGCCCAACAGATACACCTTTGTCAGAACAATTGTAGATCCTATTCCCAGAAACCATCAAATTGACACACCCTTCGCCGACATCAATCCCATCACTATTGAATCCACGAAATGCTAAGATTCGATTACCACGAATCACCCCATCGACCACATTATCAAAATCAATTGCGTCCGTGTCTGGTGAATCATTTCCTACAAAGGTACAATATTCGACAAGCCCTTCACCGCTTTTAACATTGATACCATCACCCGTGAATTGAGGGTGAATTCGGCAAAAACGCATCACCGTACGTCCTCCACGGGCAAACACCGGAAATAGAACGTCTATATCCACGTATTCCAGAGTAAGGTCCGAATGAAAATTGGATACCGAAGCTTTAAGATTGACCGGATCAGCGGAAGCCAATGAAGCCCCTCGGATACGCAGATGCGACAACACCGAAGGCCCGTCAGCGCGGACAAACGCAATCGCCCCCCAAAGCTCCGAACCGACTCGCGGTTCAATCGTCACAGGTTCCGCAGCTGTGCCATTGATACGTAAACCTCCCTCAACATAAATGCTGGCACCCACCGGCATGCGTAGTGTAATACCTTTCGGAACGGTAAGAGTAGCCCCCGCCTTAACCACAATATCACCCTCGGCAACATAAGGCGAGTTCGCAGAAAGAGTTAGATTGGTCTCGACTACCGACGGCACAATCATCTCATCAGACCGTGCAAACATCGCCGTGATAGCCATATCGCCCGTCAATGTATGGGTGAGCACTGCCTCATTGTCGCCGGTGCTCCATCCCACGAATCTAAATCCAGGAGAGGCCTCGGCAGCCAATTCAAAACTGATATTGTCATAAAGTCTCACCGACTCAGAATATTCTGGCAACATCGGGACGCCATTAATGCGCACTTTGCCACCTCCTTCGGGCGACTGGTTGATGGTTACCGTAGAAGTGCTCGCAGGAAAACCAAGACGCTCCGCCATATAAGCAAACACCTTGTCTGCGCGCTCGTCGGCAAACTGCCTGATCTCCGCAACTTCTCGATCTCGCGACTCCAGCGATGGAATGCCGCCCTCACTTGCCCAGCGCTCAATATGTCGAGGAAGCTCATCGTCTACTTCTACGGCAAGCCGCTCTACAATCGCCTTAAGTCGCTCAGGGTGGAAAGTACTACTCATATGTGCGGCATAGCGCTGCACAAAACGATTCCTGAAACCCGTGTTCACGATTAGATTCGCGAATAAAGGATGATTGAAATGGAAGCTATGGATACGTTGATCCGCGATGTGACGGAGATCGAGTCCGCGATCGATATCATTGATCGCCCACTGCCATTTAGATCCCGGGCGATGGTCTCGCCAAAACTCTTGATTGTGAATATAGCTAATCTCATGAACGAAATCCACCATGGCCAAATAGTCCATTAGGCTATCAAGATCGATCTGCTCAGCGACGGCCGCATAATTCTGTTCATCTCGCAAATCGGTCGTCCGAGCAAGTTCCTCAAGAGCCAGAAACTCGGTATCACTACCGCTCTTTGCCACAAGATGAACACCTTCGGGTCCTCTCTCACGGGTGAGCAAATCGTATTCTCCGGGTTGGATCTGATATTCAGTGAAGTAGTAATGATCACCGTGACGCGCCCTCAGGTTATGGATTCCCCAGTACGACCCGTTCAAATACAAGGAAACCGGTCGATAGTTAGCCACGTCGCAATCCAATTGTCCCTGAACAATAAAGGGCGCCATGGCATCTCGAAGCATACTATTTGCCCAGTTATCACCGCCGTTGCGGAACCCAATCTCCTGGAACAAACTTCTCGAATCATTCGGAAAAACTTTGTACGGGATCAAGTCATCACCATACTTTCCTCGCAGTTTCACGTTCAGAGGCTTCTGTGCAAATCGCTAGATATTCTCGCCGCCAATCTTAATCCCAGCATTTACCTGAAATCCCAACTCCTGACTTTGTTCATAGAAGGAAATCGTACCCGCTGCTTCGCGTCCCTTGTGGACGTTGCTGTAAATCCCTATAGTGGGATCAAAAAACTCCTTGGGCTCCACAACAACAGACACAGTGGGCAATGAACTCTCGCCCTCGTTTACGAAGTATGTGTGAGTGGTGATCAACCCAGGTATTCGTCCAGGCTCAATAGCTCGCGCTCTGAGGATCGTCGTCTGACGAATAATTAAGGGTCTCGAATAGATAGGAGAGGTACTTACCGGTATCGAGCCATCGGTCGTATAGTGGATGGTTGCTTCACTAGACGGCGTCTCAATGAGCACCGATTGTGCCGTTTCAAAAAAGCCTCCGACGGGTATCATGGAAACATCAGCGGCCACTTCTACTGCCGCGCTTGGGACAGAAGAATTCTCGGCACCTATCGTTGGCTCACCGAAAAATGCCCATTCATTTGGGTCCTCCACAGTTCGCCCATAGGACACATTGGCACGCTGCTGACCAAACGATACGGCGTCCACTTCAATACTCGAACCTCGGTGCCCGACTCCCGTGAGCTCCATGTCAAAACTAAGATCGGAGCTACCAGCGTTAACTTGATGGACCTCAACAGCTATAGTATTCATACCCTCACTGAGTATGCCTGAGGTGAGATTAAAAGTTTCGAAGATTCCATCGGTAGCACCGCGAGAAGCGAAAACATCTTTACTTGGCTCACCAACCGACATCCTAACCCGTGCAATCTCGTTGCCGTTGACGTAAACGATGGCTCCATCATCGACCAATAGCCTGAGCGAAATTGCTGAGAACGCTGAGTCTCTCACTAGAAAACTCGTGCGAAAGTAACTAGTAGGATACTTAGAAGACGCATTTCCGCCGAAACTGATCGTTGTTTTTTCATCACCGTCACCGTAGCCGAGTTGGGCCTCGCCGCTGCGCCAGTCAGCATCGTCAAAATCTATTCCTGACCAATCGTCGCCAGGATCGGTTCCGTTATCAAGGTACTTCCATGTTGATCCTAGTGGTACGAGAATTTCATCATCAATATTTCCCGCACTATGGGTCAGAACAATCATCTCACCTTCACCCCTTAACTTGAAATTCGTATGGTAACGGGTGGTCGTGAAAGGATCCCATGGTGAAAACGATCGTTTATCTGTCATACCAGGACCAGAATCGAAACCATCAGCGCGCACGACCAGAAAGCCATTAGGAGGAATCTGAGCACCTTCCGGGAAACGCCAGCGGTACGGACGCTGCGCATCATCGGAAAGATAATAGTTATCTAAGCTGGCGGACTGATTAGAATCATTCCGCAGCTCGATCCAGTCAGAATAGTCATCGTAGTCAACATTGTCAGGATCGGAACTCACATTATTTGCCATGAACTCATTGATTCGAATCCGTGGCTCGCCAGAAAGTAAGGCACCTATCAAGATTTCTGAACTCAACATCCAATTACTGGAATCCGTTTGATCACCCAGAAGATCACCCAAGGCTAAAGACTGGCCTCCCTCTTCTCCTAACTCAGGCCACAGAGCAGAAGTTCCATAACTGAAAGTCTGAATCGTGTTCTGAGAACTCGCTAAAAGTATTTCGTCACCATGATTGGACAGTTTTCCAGAATACTCTCCTGCAATGATCTCATCGTAATCATTCCCGTAGCGAACCTGAAACGCATTCACATCCTTTACCAATAAAACGGACGCCCCACGCAATAACACGGTTATACTGCTATCAGTAAAATTGAATTCGATTCCGTTTTCGAGGCGGAGATCTGTGAGATCGATTGGCATGGTGCCGATATTCTGAAGGCGAACAAACTCAAAATCCTCAGCATCAGTATAACCGCGCTCTAGTTCACTCTCGGTAGGGGCGGCAGGACGGTACATGAGTTCAGTAATACCAACTGTCGACGATGTTGGGAGGACAAGCCCTACTTTAAACACGGCTTCCGTTAACGGGCTCCACTCTCCATCACTCCTCCGCATGCGTGCTTTAACCTCCACAATCGGCTCTTCTAACATTATATCTCCCGTATACGCGACGGCAGTCCGCCCAATACTTCCCCCAAAATCACGAGGATCTCTACCATCCACTGTGTACCATAAAGTGCCAGTCTCTGATTTTGACATGGACAGTGTAAACGTGGAATCTACCTCTCCTCCGAGTTGATTGAATACCGGTGGGGGTGTGGTGGGCCAGAGACCTTGCTCTCTGAAATGCTGGCTATTTGGGCCAAGAAGATGGGTGCGTCGCCCCGTCTTTGAATCCACCCACCTATGATACCATTCTACTTCAACTGCCAATCCGTGAACGTAACGAAGAAGCGGCTGAAAACTGGAAACCAATGAATCTTTCCGAGAACGAATGTTCGATTCTTCGAGATTGCGATCATCGATCGCCCCGCCGTTGAACATATGCTTGTGAATGCGGTCAGCAAACAATAAGCGCCACTCGGCACTTTTGAACAAATTCTGAAACACTCTTGAGTTCTCGTCCGACTGAGTAAGCAGATTAGATTGCAGAATGTTGTAGTCCGCGGGTTTCTCGCCATAGAGGCCAAATCCACCTTCGGCATCCCAGACATAGAACCTAAATCTACCGTCTGCACTACGCTCGCGTGCCGCCACCCAATTATTCTGGGGCCAGTCCCAAGTGGCAGCGTAGATATTGAGAAGATAGTAATCGGCCATCGCTACGGGATCGATGTATTCGAGGGCTGCTTTCCAGTTGCTCTCTAGATTTAGGTCGCGCGCCAAACGCGTTTTCATCTCATTCCATGCGAGTTCATCCCCATCCTCCACACCACGAACCTGTCGGACGTCCCAAGGTTTGTCGCTGTCATGATGGGCCTGCATGAACGGTTCACGAAGGCGTTCAGTAAGATTGTAGAAACCTTTGAATGCGCCGTTGATATAAACCGAGTTAATCACTCCAAGTGCGCTCTCCTGGCCCATATCATGATAAAGACGTCGAACAAGTTCGTCCCGTATAAATGGATTTCGGGCATCGTTCTTCCCTGCTCTAACTCGAAATTGTTCGAAAGATTTCGCTGGATACTCAGTTCCAAGGAATGGGAACTCAACACTGGCTTGACCATAGTCGTTTCTAAACCAAATATTGAATGAAGGCTTATCGACAAAATTTGGAGGAAACGGAGAGCCCTTTGGATCTTCAAAAACTAACCGAGGGCGTGAAAAGCTACTCGCAGACACACGTATTCCAGCAGCGCCCTTAAATCCACTGCCGCCGGTGTCATAGTATTCAATGTCGCCAGTACGTTCGTACGCTCGTCCGCGATTCCTCGGAAGGTGATAATCGCTGCTCTTTTCCGGCACCCACACATCATTTACATAGATGCCACCGTCAATCGCGAGGACACCATAGGGATTGTAAAAGACGTCCTCTTCGTCACCGCTCATAATGAGCGTTGGAGTTTTTGATAAATCGGGATGCTGACCAATTAAAAAGGTTTGGCTTGAGATGTCAGACACAAGAAACTCATTCCTAAACGCCGCCGCACGAATGCAGTGGCCTGTTTTCTCATCGATCCTATCCAGGACAATTGGGGTGGTGTACAATTCACCATGAGTCGAGGTCGGATCAGACCCGTCTGTCGTATACCGAATAATAGCTCCTGCTGTAGCACTCGTCAGAGCAATTTCTAATGGCTCAAGATGAAAGCCACCGGCAACAGAAAACTGGGGGGACTCTGCTTTACCATCAAAAAACTGTCCTCTGTTTTCAGCACCCGGCGTGGGATCGGCCAAGTACCCAAAGCGCTCTCCTCCCGGCTCACGACCATAAGAGTGAAAAGCATTCTGCACCGGATAGTCAGGCGAAAGTTGACTGATGAGTGTGCCACTTTCATTAAAGAGACTGAGGGATTCGCCCTCCGCCGCGAGCTTGAAGTTTGCATGCAACATCGAGGCTTGTCCATTCTGGTCCGCGTGTCCATCCGCCGCGACGACAAAGTAGCCGCCCCCGTCAACGAAAGTCTCTTCAGGAAAAATGAACTTGCGGGGCTTTGAGGAATCGTCCGTTACCGACCAACCACCGAGATCAATCCTTTTCGTGTCAGTATTGTGCAATTCGAACCAGTCGACGAACTCAGCATCGGGCAACCAAGGCGGGGGTGGAGGTGGAACCGCAGGTTCGGTCGTTCCCACAAAATAACGGAAATCGCCATCACTCGGAGCTAACGATCTAGATTCATTGCCAATAGTTTTAAGATCCATACTAAGCAACAGATCAGTGCTAGACTTGTGTGAATTGTGCAATTGCGCTGAGAGCACGTTTGCACCAGGTCGAAGGAGGTGCCGATCCAGAATAATTGTTTCAATCGCTGCACGCCGATTATGCCCCGCATCCATGCTCGCACCGTGCTCTCCTTTCGCTGTCGCCGTGTATGGCTGAAAATCTCCCTTCGTTCCAATATTCCGACGTAAAATCTCGACACCATTCAGATAGGCAATAAACCCGTCATCGTAATCCACCGTCAAAACAACATTGTTGTTATGGTCATCACCTGAAGGATCAAGATGAAACGTCTGACGCATATACAAAGACGCTGTCACCTTGCGCATCTCAGAGACAAGATTCTTTCCGAGCACATAGTCATCGCCCGCATCGTATCCTAGCGGGCCCTTACCATATTCCCAGCTTCCCTCGTCGAAGGAAATAGTCGTCCATTCAGGCCGAACTCCCGAAAAATCTGGCAAGAAGGCAGGTTCATAGAGACCGCCCGATGGCTCTATATAGCCAACAAGGTAATCCCATTGGGCACCAGTAGGAACCAACGCACCGACGCCTGAAACCAATAGTTCTCCATCGAAGAAAAGACCGGACTCAATCGAATGATTTCCGACTTGCACCGCAATGAGATTCTTCCCAACCACAAGCAGATCGCTCAAATTACCAAAGCTCACGGACTCAGACTCAGCGACAGAAACAGGGTTCATTGCCAGTTGGTCGTGAAAAACATGCATCCTTGGTGGTCCCATATTGCGACGAACAACTTCAACACCGTTGATCCAAACGATCAATCCGTCGTCGTATTCGACATTCAAAACAAGGTCACCGGCACTCTGGAGATCCTCTGGAGTGACAGTAAGCTCTCGTCTCAAATAGAGTGTGGGAATCACTCCCTCCATCTTCGCCTGCAGATTCGTCTGCACGTCTAGGCGCCCCCACCCAAACGGAGCGGGGCTCTCGGCCCAAGGAACCGTGGAGATAAAACTATCCGACCACCAGGGCGGGCCCTGCCCAACACTCGGGTGCCCAGTCGCCTCCCATTTCAGTCGCCACGGGCTGACGTTCGCCGACAGCTCAGTGATCTCAACTTGTGCGCACAGCACTGAATTAAGAAAAACTGCTATCAGTGCAACAGTGCGCTTTAGGTAAGCCAGATATCTACACATCAACTGATTCTATCCTTTCGCTCGGTTGATCACAAATAGTAAGGTGCCCGTTTACTTAGGTAGACACGCTATCTTGGGGGCTGCTGACCACGAAGCGCCAGTAATTCCCTGACTCGATTGATAGCCCCTACTTCTGCCGCCGTCTCTCTACTCCGCAGCACCGCTTTCGACTCTCAGCCGGAAGAACAGCTGTTTTGTTGCAAAACCACGAACAGGTCTCAACGAACGGTAGCGTTCTGTCGCAGCACTTACGCCGTCACGGGACGTCGAATGGTAAATCAACTCAGTCGCGGCTGGGTGCCAATCGTTTAGATCACCGGAAAGCTCAATGTCAACGTCAATGCCCGTGCTCGCAAGGTTCCGTGAGAATTCAAGCAGAAGGTAACGGTCGTTCATCCCATTGATATCTAAGAATTCAAACTGCGTGCGCAGCGGGTGCTGTGAATCCTGATCATCATCACTGGAACCTATGGCGTACTCCAGAAGTGCCACGTAGCCGTCACCATCGGCGTCTTTCGTCGCCTCGCCCACGAAGGGCACCGTATCGACACCACCAGGCGTACCATTATGGACAATGCTTAATTGCCAATGCTTTGGATCAGAAAAATTGAGATCCCTTATTTCATCTGTAACGACGAGCGAGTAACCTCCTCCAGGCGCATTCGGCCATGGTGGAGAACTATCGTAGACCAACTCTTGTAAAATTAGGCCATTAGAATCAAACAGACTTATCCACTCACCTTTATCACTCAACGATCCGGCAAAACTCCCAGCAACATTCAGAATGGCACAAGGATGGCGCAACTGGAACGCATTAGTATCACTGACAATCACCAATCGCCCTCCTGGGCTAAGCAAAGATTTGGTGTCACTGTCAAAAGTAAAAGTGACTCCCGCAACGAATTGAACGCCCTCTAACGAAACAGTCTCTGATGGCGAAATATTGGTGAGCTCGATGTATTCGAACTGATCAGTTGATGTAATCCCTGCGGCTAACTCTTCTTTTGTTGGAGAAGACGGTGAGTAATGGATCTCGGTCACACGAACGTTCGAACTCGTAGCCGGTACACTTTCGGAAGGAGCAAGAGAATTCTTGCGACCTGGTGTGCCTCCAAGATGCAAGGGCGAAGCCCAGTTGAAGAGGAGGGAGTTGTCCGAATCTGAGTCTATTAGGGAGAGGCTAAAGCCCTCCTCTGTGTTGGCTACACTGCTATAGTCCACATGATCAACCTCAAGCCCGATTTCATTTCGAATCGACAGTATTCCGTCCTGCAGCAAAACATCTTCGTCGTATTTGAACACTTGGACGCCAAGCTCTCCGTGTTGACTCGGATCGGCTGCGATCAGAACGTATCCACATGGCTCCACGACTGTCCCTTCTGGAAATGTGAAGCTAAGCCCCGAATGAATCTTCGCCTTGCTAAGGCTATACCGTTCTGTTCCCCGATTGAATAACTCGATAAACGTACGGTTTCCTTCGTCTGGGTGTGGATCATAGTAGATCTCGGTAATAACCAGAGGCTCATCGTCAATTTTTGGAAGCTCAGACAAAGGAACAAACTCGTAGTCAAGAATCTCCTCGTCAATATCGTGCTCCAAAACTACGGTGTATCTCAACGATGGAAGCATGCGTTCCTGCATGCCTGTGCCTATGTAGCGAATACCATCTTCGGTTGTATGGTCTATGTATAATCCAGCTGATCTGACACCCGTTCGGTCACCCGCCAAACACAAAACCTCTACTCCCTTACTTCTAGCGTCTAATAACAATGGATAAACCGCATCGTAGAAGTTTAAGTCGGAGAGATTCCGGGAACTCGTGCCTATCAAGGGACTACCTTGCAAATGCGCAAGTGGAGCGTAGTCAGCCAACCATACAAAATGGTGGTGGATAAGGACGAGATGGGAGCCCTCAATCGTCTCAACCACAGATTCAAGCATCTCCAGTTCTTCTCCTAATATATTACGACCAGTATCTGTTGTGTTCAAAACAACGAACGTAATCCCATCGCTCTCGTACGAATAGAAACGAGGGCGCATCGTGACATCCGTGAAGAAGGGAAGATTGGGACCTTCGTGATTTCCAATCGCAGCCAGAGTAGTCGGCTCCGATAGGCTGAAGATCGCGTTAAGATAGTCCATCGACTCTCGGCTCGAAGTCGATTGGAAAGTGTAGTCTCCTCCCAGGAGCAAAAGATCGTAAGCCGAATAATCAATGCGCTCAACCTCACGCTGAACAAGTTCGACTTCGCCAGGAGCATCCCGAGGATGTCCAAGAAACAAATAGCGCTTGGTGTTTGCCGCCACACAGCAGGTTAACGACAACCCTAGGACAGTGAGAACTTTAATGAATATTACGATCGGCGACATAACAATGAAATAGGCCATAATGCTACCCCCGAGTTTCCAATTCCCCAAGAAGTGATCGCCACCTGGAAACGTATTTCTCTTTCGTAAACATACTTTCAAATCGAGAGCGGTTGAATGCCCCCATCTCCATTCGGCGTCGAGGATCTCTAGACAAGAGCTCC
>JAACDM010000593.1 GCA_009936795.1 Verrucomicrobiaceae bacterium
ATCAACACTTCCAAACTCAGAAAACCCACCTAAACTAACAATGCGATCTGTCTGATCCGTGTCCACTTTCTTGGGGGAATTCCAGTCAGATCCTCCCCCGAATTTCAATCGTCCACCGGCCAGCTAACCCACTTCTGCCGTTGCGGAAAGTGGACTCTGATAACGGCTCTCGTCGAACTCACCACAGGCCGAATCAGGTGCCTGAGACGGTTACACGTCTCTTCACGCATTCGGCGTGTCCACGATATTCCTGTCTATTGAAGTCAGTGAAGGGTCAAGCAAGGTCCGGCTGGCTTAGATAGTCTCTGGTGCCGGGAAACTCGGAGCGCCAGTCTTTGACCCGTTGGGCGTCGATGTCGACCCGAGTGACCGACTCGGACTCGCCAGCGTGGTAGACGATTTCACCAAGAGGGTCGATGACCATCGCTCCGCCTGAGTAGTGGAAGTTGGGATCGTCGCCGCATCGATTCACACCGACCACGTAGGCTTGGTTTTCCACCGCACGGGCCCGAAGTAGTAGTTCCCAATGATGCTGGCGCGAAGCTGGCCAACTCGCGATGACGATGAAGACTTCAGCTCCCTGGCGGAGTCCGGTCCGAAAGAGTTCTGGGAAGCGGAGATCGTAGCAAATGAGCGGGCAGAAACAGACACCTGCGTGATCGAAGGTAATCACCTCGCTTCCAGCAGTGACTACTTTGTGTTCGCTTCGAAAGGGACGGATCTTGCGGTAGCTGATGTCCTTTGCCTGGTCTGGCTTGAGGTAAACGGCTTCGTTGGTGATCCTACCGTCGGGCTGTCGACGGGCGATGCCGAGAATCGTGGGAACGTTCAGCTCGTTCATGAGCGATGATTCCCACGGTCCGTGCGGTGCCTCAGTGAGATTATCAAGGTCGTCTGTAAACCCAGTGCTGAGCATTTCTGGCAGGACGAGCAGCTGCTGATCATCTCCCTAGATATCAACGAAGTGGCGCTGAAGGCGGGAGAGGTTGCCGGTTGGATTTCTCCATAAAACGTCTAATTGTGCTAGCAATATTGTTATAATAGTCATACTCATAATGTAAATCTAAAATTAAGATGCCCGTATGAAGTGATTATCGGAAATAGATGAGTTTATTATAAATAACATAAATATATTTGCCATATTCTCGATAGCGACGAGATTCTCAAAGAACCGCACGCGCATCTGAGAATCTTGTCCCACTCCATTTTTCCACACTCCATGATCTCAATGCCCTACTCTATCCGCCGGGCTTCGCTTTGGCTAGCAGCCAGCGGTGCCCTTCTGGCCACGGCTTCTGCAGAGGATCCTGTACCTGCGCTAGCTAGTGACTTTCCTTCCGGTCTTGTCGTTGATGAGACCGAGAATCTACTCAAACCTGATGAGGATCTGTCATCAGCCCTTTCAGGTAGTTTAGCAGGCGAGACGCGTTCCTCTTCAGGTCTGGTCGTCAGTCCAGCGCCGCTCTTTGATAATGAGCGTCTCCAGCAACCCAGGGTGGCTGGAGATCCCAGTGATCCGCTATCTGCGCGTCGAAAGACGAAGTCGAAGGTGGGTGTTAGTGTGCGTGGTGGTGTCGAATACAATGACAACATCTTTGCAACAGCGGACGACGAGGAGAGCGATGTGGTTGCGATTCTTGCACCGACGCTGTCGGTGAATGCAGGGGACTTCCGAAAGAGAGAAGCCACTTATCTAAGCGCAGCTTACACGGCTACGGGCTCAGCTTATCTGGAGGATACGGCGAATGATACGCTCGATCATCTGTTAGAAGTTGGTGGACAGTGGAAACGCAAACGCCTGACGATTCCGTATGATCTGCGTGTGTCACGTGAAACGGGTGCGTTTCTGGATATTGGAGGTCGCGACACGGCCGAGAGTTACGGAGGGCGAGTCGGAATTGACTATGCCGCTTCTTCCAAAGTCTCCTTTGGTCTTTCCGGTGAGTACAGCACGACGGACTACAGCCTCTTCGCTGATTTCGAAAGTGCGGTAGCGGAAGCTTATGTAGGATACAACGTCACTAGCAAGCTCACGTTAAATGCCGTCTATCGCTATAGTGATGCCAAGACGGAAGGTTCCGATGGCCAATCCTACCAAGCTGCCTTGGTTCGTGTAAACGCCCGGCCAAACTCGAAAGTCACCGCCTTTGCCGAGGCTGGTCTGGCGTTTAGTAGTTTGGGTCGGGGGGATCGCAATGACCTTATCTACCGAGCTGGTGTGGCCGTACAGCCGACGAGCAAGCAACGGATTACCTTCGAGGCGGTGCGACAGCCCAGCACGAGTTCGTTCACGACTGGCAGTGGTTATATCAACAACGGGGTACAGCTGAGTTATGAGCAGGCACTCGGGGCGCGTAGTCGTGTTGTGGTCACAGGGGGTTACGAGATACAAGACTACTTTGCGGCTGATGAAGGGGTGACTACTGATCGCAAAGACGATTACTTTGTCTTTAGTTCATTGCTGGCCTATGATCTCAATGCTCATTGGCAGGCGCAGGTCTATTATACCTATGCTAACAATGACTCTAGTGACCCACTTGTTGAGTTCGATAACCAACGGGTAGGGATGGGCCTTACCTGGACGTATTAGCAACTACATTTACATGGCTTCACTACTTTTCGTTTCTCCTTTCATCGCTGCAATCATGAGCCTCGCGCTCGTATCTAGTGCCTATGGGCAGACCGGATCCATTGTGGGCGAAGACTACACGATCTCTTCAGGAGATGTGGTGACGTTGTCTACCTTTGATGATCCTAAAGGAGCTGCGACGGAAAGGGTTTCTCCGAAGGGGATGGTAGAGCACCCGTATCTTGGAGCCATCAGTATCGCCGGACTGACGGAAAGTGGTGCGGCTAGAAAGCTGGAAGGCCTCCTACGAGGTGACTATTTGGTGAACCCACGCGTGAGTATCACCGTGATCAGTTATACGAAGATCACATTTGTTGTGTTAGGTGCGGTGAACGCGCCAAACACGTTCACAGCTCCCGCCAACAAGCGTATTACTCTCCTCAATGCGATCGCCCAAGCCGGCGATTTTAAGGATGTGGCCAATCGAAAGAAGGTACAGATCCTTCGTAGAGTGAATGGCGTGAACAAAGCCTACACCGTCAACATCAAAGAGATGCTTGAGAATTCTAACAGTGTTCCAGTCTATATTGAGGACGGCGACACCATCCGGGTAAAAGAAAGCTTTCTCTAAAACATGGAGCGTCATTTGCCAGTTCCCGTTAAGCCCAATCAACCGAGCCAAAGCTATAATTTGGTACCCCCGAGTGGTGTCGTTCCCCTGGCGCCTGCCGCTTCAGTGGAAGGGGCGCCGGTCGAGCTTCCAACGCTAGATTTCCTGGGGCTCTTTCACACGTTGGCTCGTCGCAAATGGATCATTCTTGCAGCATTGGTCTTCTGGGTTGGGTTGGCGGTGCTCTTTCTGAAGCATAGTCCTGATGTGTTTGAATCTGTTGGCGAACTGGAAGTTGAGTCTGAGGACATGAAGATCAGTCCCTTTGATCCTATTCGGAAACAGGACTTCCGGTCGATCGACGCTCTGAAGACAGTGGAGCACAATTTGCAGAGCACAGATTTGATCATGCGCATGATCAAGAATCATGACTTGGAAAGCAATCTCCAAGGATCTCAGACGATGCAAATTGCGCAGATCCAAGGGCGATCCACAATTCAGTTAGTCCGAGGAACCCGTAAGGTGAGCATCAGTTATCGAAGCACGGATCCCGAATTTGCCAAGCGGGTGGTTGATGCCTATATCGAGGAGTTTGACGCCGAGGAACGTGAAGCCAGACATGCGGTGCAAGACGGTGCGAAGGAGGATCTTGCTGCACGCGAGAAGGCGTTGTTGGGACAGTTGGAGACGGCAACGAATTTGCTCAAAGACTACAAAGAGGCGAATGCAGAACTCGACCTGCGCTCTGATGGAAACGTGATTGGAACGGGACTCTCCGACTTGATGGTGCGTGCTGCCGAAGCGCGAGCGAAGCGGCTTGATCTTGAGAAGCAGCTTGGAACGGCAGCAACAGTAACAGACTCAAAGAGACTGTTGGAAATTTCTAGTATTGCGACGCTCCCGGAGATACGCGATCTCCGAACAACAATCCGTGAGAAGGCGGTGGCCTTTGAGACTCTGAAGAAGACGTTTGGCTACAAGCATCAGACGTATATTGAAGCAGAAACTGAGATCCAGCAGTTTGAAAGTAAGTTGGCTGAGGCTGCCAGGTCTGCATTGGCAGGTCTCAAGCGAGACCATAACAGTGCCGTGGAGAAAGAGGCAGCGTATAGCAAGGCCTCCGAGCAGTCTCGTGGTCAAGTAGCCAAACGAGAGCAGGTCCTGGTGCGGATCGGTGAACTCGATAGTGAGATTACTGGATTGCAGAGTGTTCTCGACGAGGTCACTATGAAGCTGCGCGAGACGGAAGTCAGCAGCGGATTGGAGACGACGATAATTCGGGTGAAGCAGAAGCCGATGATTGGGGAACTGCCGATTTGGCCTAACAAACCGTTTATTATGGCGGGTGGTCTGATGCTTGGCATGATCAGCGGTATTGCTCTTGCTTTTGCGGTGGAGATGTTGCGGCGCCAGATTCGTGACGAGGGGGATGTTTCTAAGATTCTGTCAGGCGTCATATGTCTATCACAAGTTCCAGCAACGAGGATTCGCAAGCCGCAAGACAATTTGATTGTTGCCAATGACCCCCACTCCATCGGCGCGGAAAGGTTCCGAGCGCTACGTGCTTCGCTCTATTTCCGCCCGCAGGGTGAGCCCAAAGTTGTGGTGATCACGAGTGCCAACTCTGGCGATGGAAAGTCCTTCTGCGCGATGAACTGTGCTGCTGCCTATGCAATGCAAGGGAATAAGACACTGCTAGTCGATGGGGATCTTCGCTGCGCTAGTTTGGAAGAAGGGTTTCTTCGCGGGCGCAATCGCGGCATGACGGAGTTCCTCCGTGGATGTGCCGAACCACAGGACATCTGTTATCCTACCCAAGTCAATGGGCTCTACTTTATACCCTCGGGCGAGTTGCGCTCAAATCCTGCAGAGCTTCTGTCCGGGCCTCGACTGGGTGTGCTGATTGAGCAGGCATCCCAGTACTTTGACAAGATTGTTATTGATGGCGCTCCTCTCATACCAGTGAGTGATGGGTTGATGTTAGCTAGTCACGCAGATGCGACCTGTCTCGTGGTCCGCTCGAATACGACAAAGAAAAACGAATTACATAGGGTAGGTCAGACCCTTTCAAAGACCGGGCATCCTCTGGCTGGATACATCCTCAACGGGGTGGCCAATGGGCAGAGCGAGTCCACGTATGTTACCTACATGTCCAAGCAACAACGCCTCAATCTCAAGAGCAAGGGCGATGAGGTGCCTGCCCTCCCTGCTCGGACGGAAGAACTCTCAAAGAAGGCGGCTATGCTATGAATGCCTCATCCTCCGCGAACAATCGGGCGAAGCGAAGGCCTGAGGTGGTCGAGAACACTACCATCTTTGTTATCCTGGCGGACTCCTTAGTGTTGCTGGGCTCACTCGTGCTGAGTTTCTTTATCCGATTTCACTACCTGGGGCAGATCGGTGTGAACGAGCCAGGGATGACTCTGGGGCAGTATGCCATCTTTATGGGCATGGGTATTGTAGGAGCTCTCGTGATTTTTGGGCATTCCCATTTATACGAGAACCAGTATCTGCTTTCTCCTCGCAAGTCGTTTCCAAGGATCTTCCGGGCCTGCCTTCTTTGGTTTGTTTGTTATCTGGCAGCGTTGCGTCTGATAGAGCCTGGCTTGGCGCAGGCAGACCAGACTTCGCCTGCCAGTCGGCTCTATCTGTTGATGGCGCCTTGTGTGTTGTTATTCGCGATGACGCTGTGGCGATACGTGCTCTGTAAATTGATTTGGCGCTGTGCTCGCCAATCTCGGTTGATAGAGAATGTGCTCTTCCTTGGCTGGAATCAGGACTGTGTGGATGCGGGTGAGATCATGACGGCAGATCGTGGAAGCCCTATGGTGATCGCAGGAGCGATTCGCCCGCCGAGTCAGGGTTTTGCTCAGCCGCTTTCCGAGGGAATGAAGGACTTTGGTGAATTCTCCCAGCTCTCGGATGTTCTTAGAGGAGGGCAGATCGACATGCTTATCACCACGGACACCGAGCTGGATCGTAATGATCTTGGGCATACCATCACGCTTTGTGAGAAAGAGATGGTTGGATTCCAGCTGGTGCCAACGTGCTTCCGTGTGCTTCTCAGTGGGCTGAGTTTGGATCGGATCTTTGGAATGCCATTGTTAGGAATTTCGAGGTTGCCGCTGCATTCGCGGGTGAATCTGTTTTTTAAGCGGGTGATTGACGCGACCGGTGGCTTCGTCGGCCTGGTGCTCAGCGCCCCGCTCATCGCTGTCTTCGGTGCGATCATCTATCTCCAATCACCCGGTCCCATCTTCTATCGCCAGCGCCGAGTAGGTCAGCGGGGGCGGGAGTTTGATATCATCAAGCTCCGCAGTATGAAACTTGATTCTGAAGCTGGAACTGGTGCTGTGTGGACGGTGGAGAACGATCCTCGCCGTCTTAAGATTGGCCGGTTTCTCCGGGCTTCTAATATTGATGAGGTTCCCCAGTTTTGGAACGTATTAATAGGGGAAATGAGCCTCGTGGGGCCACGCCCTGAACGTCCCGAATTGATCAGAAAGTTCAGGGACGAGATTCCCCATTACAATGCCCGACATGCGATCAAGCCCGGGATCACTGGCTGGGCTCAGGTCAATGGCTTCCGCGGTAATACGGATCTCACTGAGCGGGTCAAGTATGATCTTCACTACATCGAACGCTGGAATCTACTTTTCGATTTCCAGATTATGTTCCTAACCTTCTTAAAACGGGACAATGCCTACTGATCAGTAAGGCGTAGGGTAGAGTGTTGGAAACGGACCCACATAGAAAGATGCGGGGTCGCGGGCTCAAGCTCGCGGCCTTGACGTCGTTAGCGAGTAAGGGTGGAAACGTCCTCTTGCAGCTCGTGGGCATGGGAATCGCCTTCCGTGTTCTTGGGGTAGAGGAGTTTGGTGTGGTCGCCATGATCAGTACTCTGATCTCATTCGTCATCCTTTCTGAACTCGGTGTGGGGCCAGGTCTGACCAATGTCTTGGCTAAAAGCATTGCTTCGAATGACAGGGTTCGTGCGAGCCAAGCATTCACCACGGCATTCTTGCTGACGGTTGGGCTGGCGGCCATAGGTTGTTTGATGGTGGTCGGTTTGGTTATGAACGTGCCAGTAGCGACTCTCTTTGGAGAGCAGTTTGCACCTTATGCCGAGTCCATGCGAAACGGCATCTTGTTGGGTGTTGTAATCGTCTTCATCAAGATGGTGACGTCGTTGGGCGATCGGGCGCGTGCAGCTTACCAAGAGACTTTCATCACCAATCTCTATGGTGCCCTTGGTAATATCATTTCGGGCATTGTTTTGATCGTCGGGATTCACGCAGTACCCAAGGTGTGGTTTGTTATCCTGGTCGTGAATGGTGGGCTGGCATTGGCGCTCTTAGTGAATATGATTCATCTCTGGATTCAGAGACCTCATCTTATCCCCAAATGGTCAAAGCTAGACACCCAGCTGGTCAGGTTTCTTCTCATCGATGGCCTTGCCTTCTGCGCAACGCTTAGTCTTGCACCCATGGCAAAGGGATTTGGGCTGCGGCTGATTCTTGGTCACGTCGGTGGGCCTGTCGCTGTTGCTCTCTTCGATATCTTAGAGCGCCTCATGGTCATGGTCTTTGGTTTTATTGTCATGTTTACGTTTCCGCTCTGGCCTGCGTTGAGCGATGCCGCTGCACGGAGTGACTTTGCTTGGATCCGTTCTGCCCGGAAGCGCCTCTATGTTCTGGCTGGTGGGTATACGCTACTATTTACCGCAAGCTTGACGGTGTTCGGCGCCTGGGTAATTCAGCTTTGGTTAGGTGAAGAGATCTTGATTGAGCGGGTAACTCTCTTTGCGTTCAGCCTCTATGTGAGCATGCACGTCTGGCATCACGTGCATCACATCTTTCTCGCTAGTCTTGATTCCATTCGGACCGTTGCCATGGTCGTGCTCATCGAATTGCCTTTCTTCCTCCTCGCCGGCTACTTCGGCTACACGCTCTACGGTTTTCCAGGACTCTTCCTCAGTCTAGCGCTTGTCGGTTCCGTTGCTGCCTTTGTCTTTCCTTACCTCGCTCTTCAACGCATGCGAACCCTTGAACGTGACTCAGCGTCAGCTCCTCCCAGCTCCTCACTGGATGATGCGATGATCACTGTTGCCTCCTAACTTTACTGCTATGCGTCGATGTTATCGGTTCTCTACTGGATCTACTGCCTAGCGTTTGCGTTCGACTTCCGAGGGGAAGCCGGAGGCTCTGCCGTGCAGTATGTGTTCCTCCTGCTCGCTGTGGGTAGTGGCTTAGCGATCATGGCGGTTGGCTATCGAGCCCTGTTTACGCTGCCGGGCGTGTATCTAGTGCTGTTGTGGATCG
>JAACDM010000594.1 GCA_009936795.1 Verrucomicrobiaceae bacterium
CCACATCCACATCAACCTTGGATCGCATACCAACGAGACTCTCGCCACGCGAGCGCCTCAAGCGGATCGCCGTACTGAGCGAGGAATCCGTCGAAGACCTAAGCCACCGCTTTCAAGCCGCATCTAGCATGGAAGAAAGAGGCATGCTTGCAGACGCTCTTGCCATGAAAGGCTCTGGTGAAGCCGTGCTCGAACTCTTGACCCAGGTCCTCAGTGAACCTGACATGAACAATCGCCGAGCTCTGGCAGAAGCGCTCAAGAACCTTGCCGACAAGGACGGACTCGAAACCCTTCTCTCGGCCAACGCTGCGACGAAAGACCCCACCGTCCTTCAACAAGTTATCGAAGCCGCCGGTCGCATGGCTACACCAGAAAGTGTGGAGTTTCTCGTCAGCCTCTATCGTGGTCAGGCCGTCTTTCCGGGACAGCTCCGAGCAGTGACTCAAACGCTATCTCAGATCAACAGCCCAGAGGCCGCACGCATGTTAGGTTCGATCGCCACATCAGCGCCTGAGCCCGGACTGATCGAAGCCGCCGCGCATGGTCTGGCCAAGATCAACAATCCAGCCGCGCTTCAGCGCCTCGTGGATACCATCGCCCATGTGGGCACGGGAGACGCCTCACTCCGCGCTTCCCTCCTTCAGATGCTCGTCCGGATAGACCATCCATCTACGGATCCGTATCGCAGCCAGCTCCTAACCGAACCTCTTCCCGCAGACGTCCTCCACGCGCTTCAACAACAAGCACGCAGAACCTCATAACACGCATTCACGATGAAACTTCTCACTATCGCCGCCGCAGTTCTCGTTCCAATTCTAGCAATCGGGAAAGAGACCACCCAACTAACCCAAGGCTTCGCCCATTGGATCGCCGAGGAGTTCGAAGATGAACCCTCGAACCCAGAACGCCTCAACCAGGATGCCGACCCCGATCAAGATGGCCTTTCCAATCTCATGGAATACGCCCTTGATACGGACCCCCTGTTTCCCAGTAATCGGCTCCCCATGAGTTCGAAGGTCGACGCGACCGGGATCACCCATACCTACTCAGCGAACACCTCCAAGTCCGACATCCGCTACCAAGTCGAGATGTCCCGAGACCTGCGCACCTGGAGCAGAGTCGATAGTGAGACCCTCAAGGCCAAAGGTTCGATTGAAGTCCGCGCCGCCAAGGTACCCATGAGCAATGAGCCCGTCTTTGTGAGACTGACTGTCCGCCCAGCGAATCTAGATTGATTAGCGAAGAAGTCGTTTCGCCGTTCCTAGATCACGCCCGAGAGCAGCCATGTTCTCGGGCGTGCCTGCTTTCCCCAAATACTCGACGTGAATTGTGAAGGGCACATCAGCGCGTTTCTTTGCCAGTGTAAAAAATCTTGGATCAACCTGCCCCTCTCCCAACGGAACATTGGACGGCTTTCGATCCTTCCAGGCAAAGTCCTTCACATAGACCGCTCCTAGCCGTGGCTGCACTAGATGCCACGAAGTCTTCCAGGTCGTACCACCTTCCACCGTCGCGTGGCGCACATCGAATCCCACCGCAATCTGTGCTGGATCAATGTCATCGAGAAGTGCATCCAGATCCCACAGTGAAGCCCCAACGTAGGCAGCTCCCGCATGGTTCTGATAGAGAGCCTGCATTCCAAGTTCCTTGTTCAGTGCAGCCAATTCTCGCACCTGAGGTCGAAGGTTGTCCAACTGAGTCCTGAGCGGTTTGGCGAGATCATAGCGATAGTATGCCATCCGGTAGCGTTTCACGCCAAGCGCAGCCGCCACACGAAGCGTCTTCTCCATGACCAGATCATCCGCACGATTGACGTCCGAAGCCATGATCGTGATCTCCAATTCCTCGGCCTGCAGGGCCTCAACTAGCTTTGGCAAACCGTCTTCCACCTCGGTCGGCTCCACCTGACCCTTTCTGCGAATCGTCGCTTCGATCCCTAAATATCCTAATCGGGCAAGCTCACGCGCCATCTCCCTATCTGGCAAATCCTGAACAAACTTCACGAACGCACAGAAGATTGACGGCCTGGACGCCTCATTCTGCGCTAATGACAGGCCAGCAAGAGCGCCTGCCGATAGAAACTGGCGACGAGTAAAGCCCATCTACTTAGGCAAGACCACATCGCTCTTCGCCTGGCACTCGAACGGACCGTTGAATTGGAGCTCGGAGTCGCCTTGCACCATTTTCATTTGAACCTTTCCATCAATATCCACGCGAGTCGTGTGGGGTGGATCGAGTGAACGGTAGAGCGTGCCGTAGGCTTGCAACTCCACTTCGACTTCCTGGCCTTTGCTATCGACCATCGTGGCGCGGCAACGGTTCAATGACACGGTCACTTCGGCACTCTCCACTCCTTCAAAAGAGAAGAATTTCTGAACGCTAAGTTTCACATCGCCAGAACCACTCGTAAACGTTTCAGAAAAGATCGCTTCTAACACGGTCTCCGGGGCCACATCCCAGGAACCCCGTCTTTTGATCATGGCATCCACAAAGAGAGCATTGCCTCCAAACCATGCTGCCCGGAAACTGTTCATCGCTTCTTTCTGATCGTCGTTCGGCACGTCCTCCATCGAGACCTGATCACCATCTTTAACAATCGTCTGGCCCTCTAATGGATAGGGCTCGACCGTCTCGTTCGGAGGGTGATCTCGAAGAGTAAGCTTCATCTTCATACCCGCGTCGCCCATGATAAACTTTGCGATCGATTTAGACACCATCTCCGTCTCACGGGCCTCCTCGTAAGCGATGTCAGCCGCCCCAGTCGCTACCGTCTTGCCTCCCTGAGAGATGTTCACGCCAAGGTGTTCCATCGTCACAGAACGAGACTGTGTCAGCTTTGTTCCAGAAGGAAGCGCCAGCTCCGGAGCGAAAAGATTTGCTCCTTCCTTCTTCCGACGCTGCTCTGGCGTTAGCTCTCTTTGCACCACCTCTTCTTCCTCGACCGGATCCGGTTCCACACCCAGATCACATGAGGCTAAATAAAAGACAAGACAGGAGGTAACGAGGAGATAGGGGGCTTTCATAAGTCCATCACAACCAATCATTGAGCGAATGACAATCCTTTCCCGCTTCAGAGTTATCGGCTAGCATCTTGGCATGGAATCCTCTCCTCCTGCACCCCCTCCTTCACGCGGCTCCTTGTGGTTTGGGCCTTATGTCGACGAATCGAAACCGTGGCGATCTCGTTCGCTGCTTCCCTTGAAACCTAATGATACCTATCTCGCCATCCGCGATGGTTCTGGCAAGGTTGCCAGCTTCGATAAAAATGAGGTCGAAACCTTTGAAAAAGAAGTGCGCGCTCGAGCAAATGACCTCGATGTCTCCGTCGCGGTTCCAGCCTATGACCGCTGGTTTCCCGTCTATCTAATGCCAGAGCCTCGCGAGCGCGGTGACCAGAAACCGAGAACCGATGGCCTTTGGAAAGCACTGGGACTAACTCTTTTGTTAGCCTGGTTCTTCATCTCCCCACCTCGACAACTCCCCATTCATGGTCCCCAAGCCAAGATGCTCATTCTGCTAGCGCTCATGATGTTTGGCATCATGCCGTTGTGTAGCGAAGCCGTACACTGGTGGGAAAACTGGCGTGATCGCGCACCTGATCGAAACAAGAGGCGTACGGTCGACCTCATTCTCTTTGATCGTTGGTTAGGCACTTTCTCACACGTAGCCATCAAGGTCACCCTCATCCTTCTTGCCGCAGTCTATCTTCTTCAAGCGTTTAGCGGTGGTCAGAGCTTTGCGATCAATCAGATCATCGATACGCTCATTGGCGGCGGTCAAAGCATCTGGAATTCAGTCATGAAAGCTGCGCTTGTAAAACCCCGCGTCATGGCGGGCGAATGGTGGCGGCTCATCACCGCCGGTGTCATGCATGGCTCTATCCTTCACATCTTCTTCAATGGATCTGCCTTCTACTTTCTCGGCCGGGTCACTGTCGCCATGGTCGGCAGCGCAATGCTAGGACTAGTCTTCCTGGCTAGCATCGTCGGGGGATCCGTCGCCAGTCTCTATCTGAGTGGAGGCCGCCCTTCTGTCGGCGCTTCTGGAGGTGTCATGGGCATCCTCGGATTCCTCGCCGTCATCCTCGTTCTTCACAAAGCCAGCATTCCACAACGTTATAAAGTGAGCCTCCTCCAGGCCATCTTCATCATGACCATCTTTGGTACTCTCGGCGCAGGCTTCATCGACAACGCAGCACATGGTGGCGGTTTTCTTATCGGAGCGGTGCTTGGAGTCGTGCTCGTACCAAGAAACGAACGCGTTTGGGAATACAGCACTCCCAAGCTTATTCAGATCCTCGGATGGGCAAGTTGGGCTACTCTTGCTGCGGCCTGTTTCCACGTGACACAACTCCTTCTCGGTTGGAACCTCTACTAAAGAGTTGAAGGAAGCTGCCACACTCCTTGCGCGAGGATTTCTCGTGGGGCCTCACCTGCGGAGAGCTGCTCTGGTTCACCAATTATATTCGTGGCTGCAGTCCAGAACACCCGAATCACCATTACTCCTATGAATGGCGTCGAAAGAAATCCGGTGGCCAACGCCGGTTAGAGAAATCCAAGGAAGTCCTTAAACTCTACCAACGTAGACTCTTACGCAAAGTGTTAGCCTTGATCCCACCGCACGGGGCCGTGCATAGCTTTCTTCCAAGGAAATCCGTTGTCAGCTACGTCGCCGGACATGTGGGCAAGGCTGTCGTTCTTCGTATGGACATCGAAGACTTCCTTCCATCCCTCTCAGGAGCTCGAGGGCGCGCACTCCTCTGAACAGCAGGCTATCCTGACCCGGCCGCCACCACGCTTTCACGGCTCGCCTGCGATGCTACGCCACAGACGGTCCTCACTCAACCCGAATACCCCCTTTCCTCCTCCACAAGAGAACGCCTACTCCAACAGCACCTGGCCCAAGGCGCCCTCACTTCAGCGGCCCTATCAAACCTCCTACTCCACCGTCTCGACACACGCCTCACAGGGTTCGCGCGATCGATTGGAGCTCATTACACGAGCTATGCAGACGACCTCGCTTTCTCGGGCAATACTTCGGTAAACCGCATCGCCGAAGGACTCATTCCCCAAATCACGGCCATCGCTAATTCAGAGGGCCTCACGATCAATCATCGAAAGACCCGGCTTATGAAGCCAATCAACGCCAGTGTCTGGGAGGACAAGTGATCAACCACCGCCCAAACATTCGGCGTAAGGACTATGACAAGCTTAAAGCGATCCTCTTTAACCCCACCAGACTCGACGCACAGAGACAATTTCTCAGCTCAGAATTGGAGAGGCCCATGCGTCGACTACGAGGAAAGATCGACTGGATCACGACGGTGAACCCAAAGCGTGGTGCCCGGCTCAAGCAACTCTACGACCAAGTAAGCTGGCCTGAGGAGCACTGAGTTAATGCTACTTCTTGGCAGCATCTTCAGCCTTTTTGTCGCCCTCAGGATGATCATGCTTGTCTCCATGCTCATGTTTCATGTGGAGAACGCGGGACTCTTCCCACTTCTGACGTTCACATGCACTATAACCAAAGACGAGCCCCAAAGCTGCGATGACAATGAATAAGCGTCCCATCATAAGGTTTCCATAGACCGGTCATCTCGGATTGCAAGCGTCATCCAGATAAAGAGAAACCCTCGCCCGCCGAAGCGAACGAGGGTCTTAAGAGACTCAAATTTTGTCTAGAAAGTTCAGATAGAGGAACGACTCAGGAAGCCTTTTCCTCTCCCTTCTTCTTGAACGTCTTCACGACATAAGCCTTAGCTTTCTTGCCGAGAGCCTTGACTGCCTTTTCTTTCGTCAGATCTCCTGAAGTCGACATCACTGTCACCTTTTGAGTGCCTGGCTTGTCACCAGCAGCGATCTTGATTTCAGAAACACCTTCGAGCTTTTTAAACGCCGCACGGACGTCTTTTTTACAGCCGGCTCAAGTAACTCCGGTCATTCCGACCACATAAGCAGTCGCCTTTTTCTTCTCCTCAGCAAAACCGGAAACGAGCCCGATAGCCAAGGTTAGTGCCATAATTAGCTTCTTCATATCTGTATATTTTGGATGGATGGTGAGTCTCAGTTCTGTATTCTACGAAGGTCAATACAAAGTAGCAACCCTAGATCTTTCAACAAAACGAACGGGCAAGAGTTTCTACGATTCTCAGATATCGCTCCATACTCCGCCTTTCCTTGCTGGCTCCTGCCCCCTTGGCTATGCTCCGCCTATGGCGAATCGCTCTCCAAAAGCCGGCTGCACCCTCGGAATCGCAATCCTGATTGTATTCTCCCTGGTAGTCACCTGGACTATCTATACTGGCTATACTCAGAATCGTGAGATCGATAAATTTACCCAGAATACGCGGGGTGACCTGAACGTCGTCTACCGAGATGCCGACACCGTCTTCGCACTCCGAGCCCGCGTCCGCGAATTTGACGACAACGTCCGTAACGACAGGCCCGCCACCCTCGAACTGACCCCAGCCGATCTCAATGACCTCGTCGGTCACGAGGACCGCCTCATCGACATGCGCGAACTCGTCTCCTTCCAGCAAATCGATGGCACCACGCTCAAAGGCCGCATCGCCTTTCCCATGCAACAGTTACCGTTCTTTGGGGCTGAACTTCGCTACCTCAACGCCGAGGTCGAGTTCCGCCCCGAACTCGTCGAGGGCCAACCCATGCTCCGCATCATCGGCATCAAGCCTGACAATGGCACTGTGATACCCGAAGGCTTCCTCAATTCGATTTCAGACAATATGAATCTGTTGGGCCCCTTCAGAGACGACAAGCAAATCAAGCCCATCGTCAAACGCCTGAAATCAATCGGAGTCGCCAACGGGCGCGTCGCTATTCAAACGAATTGAAGCCGCTCATGCTTGCCCAGCGCAGCCTTATTGACGGTGTCATTGCAACTCCCTACACTTTCTCTCCTTGAAGGGAAAGGACGAAAGAAAGCCGCTAGAGTTAATAGACGGAACGTCATTTCTTGCATCTAAAAGCCCCTCCTTGGTGTCTTTGTCTGAGACCAGCCCAAAACCGTCTTTGTTTCTGACACTAAGCCTCGAAGACACCAAGATCAGGTAAGCGTCTGGCCTTGGTTGTTCGCATCCTTTCACTACTTCGCGAAGTTCAGCGATACGAGGCCCCAAAGATCAAGCCAAGGTGGCCAAAGAGACTGGATTCCTCGCTTGTCTTGCGGCGGGCCGACGGGCAGGCTGCAGGTGATGAACCCTATATTGTTCACTGCCATCGCGGCGCTCGCTTGTTGCCTGGTCGATGTCCGATCAGCCGATCAAACCATCGCCGTCTCGCCCATGCTCCAATTTGACTCGCCCGCCTCGGCGAAGGTCGTGTGGGAATCTACTGCCAACGGATCTGGTGCCGTGGCCTACGGGCTCACGCCCAAACTTGGCACCGTTGTTCAAGCCGAGTCGGACGGGACCACCCATACCGCCCGGCTCACAGATCTCAAGGCGGGCTTCGCCTACCACTACAAGGTTGGCACCACGATCAAAGGGAAACGATCGCTCAGTCCCTTGTATGAGTTCAGCACTGCCCTGAACTTCTCCGTGCCCACAACGCCTTCCATGACCGGGAAAGACGATGTGAGTGCACGCGCTCGTGTAGTCCTCGAGAAGACCGGGGTGCGTGAGGGCTATGCCGCAATTCTTGGCGCTACCGATCCTGACCTTCTCCTAGCGCTCGTTGATCAGAGCGATCTAATCGTTTACGCAATCGAGTCCGAGCCCGCCAAAGTCACGGCACTTCGCGAAGCCTTGCAATCAAGGAAAGTGTATGGATCGCGCGTCTCTGTCTTGGAGGTGACTTCGTTCGACCGCCTGCCAATAACGTCCTGCTTTGCAAATCTCATCCTAGCAGATGCCGCCAACCCACCCCTTTCCGACGCCAAGATTAACGACCTACTCGTCCCCGGTGGAGGCAAGGTCTGTTACCTCTCAGAAGGTAGAATTGCTAGTGTTCGGGAGCGCCCCAAATTAAATGGGATTGGCGAATGGACACACCAGTATGGCGACGCGGGAAATACCGCAAGTAGTGGTGAAACGTTAGGTGGAGCCAACTCAACAGATGATCTCGTCGTGCAGTGGGTGGGAAGACCGGGTGGCGACTTTGGCATTGATCGTAATCCTCGCATGCCAGCGCCCATTGCTTCCAACGGCCGTCTCTTTCACCAGGGATTGAATCGATTGGCCGCCATCGACGCCTACAACGGCAGCGTCCTCTGGAGTTTAGAGATCCCAGATTTCCGGCGGGTCAATATCCCCCGCGATTGCAGCAACTGGTGCGTGAATGCGGAACATCTCTTTATCGCGATCCAAGATCGTGCCTGGATGCACGACGCAGCGACGGGAAACCGCCTGACGACGTTTGAACTTCCTTCGAATCCTGAAAAGCCCCAATCGTGGGGCTACATTGCCAACGCAGGTGATCGTCTTTTCGGAAGCCGAGTCGATTCAAAAGCCGCTTATACGAACTACTGGGGCGGTGACAAGTGGTACGATGCCAAAGAAGGCGAAGGCACAGGCAAAGTCTGTAGCGATGGCGTATTCGCCTATGACCTCGGCTCGAAGAAACTGGCTTGGTCCTATGAAAAGGGGCTCATCATCAACCCGACCATTTCTATTAGCAGCGGGAAGATGTATTTCGTCGAGACACGTCATCCCAAAGTTCTCGCAGCCAGCGCCCGACAGATCACCGCAAAGGAACTTTGGTTAGACCTCTACCTCGTCGCCTTGGATACCGCGACAGGCGAAATTGCTTTTGAGAAGTCGATCAGCACGCAAGCGGGCGTCATTTCCTATTTCATGCAGGTCGTCCCAGAAGGCATCATCGTTGTCGCTTCCAACACGCAATACCATCTCTACAGCTTTCATCCTCAAACAGGCGAACTGCAATGGACGAACAGCAAGCCGTGGCCTGACGATCATCACAGTGGCCATTTCCAACATCCTGTCATTGTCAATGATAAGATCTTTCTTCAACCGAATGGCTATTCGCTAGAGACTGGCAAACTCATCACCTCCAATGTCGGCGAGCGGAGTGGCTGCCACACCTATGTCGGCGCCAAGGATTGTCTCATCTATCGGGGTGAGAATCGCCAAATCGCCATGTGGGATCAGAAGAAGGAAACCGTGACGAGCTGGAAGAGACTGCGACCAAGCTGTTGGCTCAGCATCGTGCCCTCCAATGGCATGCTGCTAGTTCCGGAGGGCGGCGGCGGGTGTTCCTGCGGCGGCTGGATGGAAACGTCGCTCGTCTTCGCGCCGAGAACCTTGTTAGGTTATGCACCCTCAGCGGAAGGAGCTTCGAAATGAGAACCACTCTACTTCTACTCATCGCCTTTCAGTGGACCGGCCTGGCCGAAGACTGGCCCACCTACCAGCATGACAATCGCCGCAGCGCCGTCACCAAGGAGGCGCTCGCACTATCCTTGAAGGAAAGCTGGCGCTACGAGTCTCCTTCCCCTCCTCAGACAGCTTGGACCGGACCAGCCAAGTGGGATGCGTATTCGGGCAATGACGGTTTGCAGTCGATGCGCAACTTTGATCCAGCCTTCTACGTCACTGCCGTGGCCGATTCGGTCTACTTCGGTTCGTCAGTCGACAACTCAGCGCACTGCCTGGATGCCACGAATGGTGAGAGTCGATGGCAGCACTACACGAACAGCGCCGTCCGGCTACCACCGACCATCGGTGGCGACAAGGCGTGGTTCGGCTCGGACGACGGTCATGTTTACTGCGTGCAGACGTCTTCAGGCGAACTGGTTTGGAAATCAAAACCGTCCCCGGACCCACGACTGATACCTAGCAACGGCAAGTTAATCTCCCTCTGGCCTGTGCGTTCAGGCGTCCTCCTCCAGAATGGAGTCGCCTATTTCGGCGCATCCCTGATGCCATGGGAGCCGTCCTTCTTGTGTGCCGTGGATGCAGGAACAGGTTCGCAGGGTGATCTCGGGCGTTATGTCATGAAGGAGACAGGCATCACCTTGCAGGGCGCTCTTTTAGCATCTAAAGACAACCTCTACGCGCCTCAAGGTCGCAGCGTCCCATTGGTCTACCGAATTGCAGACGGCAAACGTCTAGGAGGCATCGCTGGGAGTGGCGGGGTCTATTGTGTGCTCACCGAGGACGAGCAGCTCATTTCCATGCCGGCAAACCAGAAGGAGAAGTCGGACACCGTCCGTATCGCCGACGGCAAGAATCGGGAAACGTTAGTGAGTTTTGGAGGCGCAGATCGTATGATCGTTTCGGGACCATACGCTTACTCTCATCAAGGCAACCGACTCAAAGTAATCGACCGCTTTAAAATCGTTGCGTTGCAGGCTGAGATCAATGTCTTGGCCGATGCGAACGAGAAGCGCAGCAAGGCGATGGACAAAGCCAAGAAAGCAACGGACAAAACTCGCATGGCCGAGCTGAAAGAGGAGATCACCGTAGCCAAGAAGGCCATCGCTGAGATCGAGGCACGCAAGCCGTCATGTGAACTGTGGTCCAAAGAATACTCCATTCCGATTGGATTCATGTTAGCGAACGAGCACCTCTTTGTCGGAGGCCAAGACAGCGTCGCGACCTTTCACGCCAAGACAGGAGAGAAACTTTGGGAGGCCAAGGTCGACGGCAAAGCTTATGGATTGGCAGCTGCCAACGGTCGCCTCTTTATCAGCACCGACACTGGCGCGATCTATTGTTTCCAATGAGATCCGCCGCTGTTATCGCCCTTCTCATCGCACTCATCTCCATGGGGGAAGCGTGCAAGGTGCCCGTCTTTCGCTATGCCTTGGAGCGCTGGGAGTCAGACGCTTACCGCGCTGTGATTCTTTATCGAGGAGCCGACCTGAAGTCTTCCGTGGAAGTTCTCGCCGCTCCGCTAGTAAACGCGCCAGCGAATCTCGAAGTGGAGCTGATCAACGTCGCAGACCTAACGGAAGAACAGAAATGGCAAATCGACGATGTCGATGTCGTGGGCAAGATACCGCAGCTACGGCTTCACTATCCGCACGGTTCTAACATCGAGGCTTCTCTGTGGGAAGGCCCACTCGACACGACCTCAGTTAGTCGTGTCATCGACTCCCCCATTCGCACGCAACTTGTCGATGCGATTCTCAAAGGCAGTTCGACGACATGGATTCTCTTACAATGTGGCGATGCCAGCCGAGACGCTGCTGCCGAAACGCGTTTACGCGCCTTGTTAGACACCGTCACAGCAAACTTGACCATTCCAGAAGGCGTGGTCCGAGCCGATGAGGTAACGGCCGAAGGCACGACGAAAGACGGCCAACCGTTGGAAATGGATGACGTCCTCAGAACCGAGATTCCGCTGAAGATCCACTTCCCTATCTTCACGCTCTCACGCGAAACACCCGCCGAATCGATCTTTATCAAGATGCTTGAGCACTTTGGCGGCAAGCCAGATGAACCCTTGGCGATCCCTGTCTTTGGCCGAGGGCGAGCTCTTGAGGGCATACCAGCAAGCGCACTCAGTAAAGCCTCGATCTCTGGAGCCTGCGACTACCTTTGTGGCGAATGCTCCTGTCAGGTGAAGGATGAGAACCCCGGCCTGGATCTCCTCTTGGCCGTCGATTGGAATGCAAAGCTGGAAGGCACCTCGTTCATTGTCGAGCGGGCCCTCCCTGCACTTTCTGGTTTCGGAGTCGCCGAGCCCAGTGCCTCTCAGAAGGCCTCGTCATCCGCTGAATCCCATTCCCCTCTTCCGAAGGTCTTGGTCTTGACGTTAGGTGGCATTCTTGCGGTCACTCTTCTGGGAACCTACTTGATAGCGCGGCGCTAATCCTTTTAAGTCGCACTACATGGAATCTGAAATCCCCATCACCATGACCTACGCAGGCCAATTGGCGGGTATCGTCGGTGCCTCGGAGGAGACCAAGCCAGTCCCACAGGGAACTGCACTCACATCATTCTTACGCGACACTGCCAACCGCCATGGGGGAAGATTTCAGGAGCTGCTCTTTGATGAGAATAAACAGTTAAGACGAGCGCTAGTCATTTCTATTAACGGAGAACACGCACTCGATCCAGAGGCTTTATCACTTACGAGACCATGTGAAATCTTCATCATGACCCCCATTGCGGGAGGTTAGGAGAGTCAGCATCATGGCAGGCGAGATCAGGCTCACAAACCAAGACCGTTCGTTTTACGAATGGCAACTCGATGTCCCCGGCATGGGTGAGGAAGGGCAATCCAAACTTCGTAATACCACCGCCTTGGTCACGCGTTTAGGCGGCCTAGGTGGCCCCATTGCCTTCAGCTTAGCAGCTGCCGGTGTCGGTAAGTTGATCCTCGCGCACGGTGGAAATCTGGAGCCCAGTGATCTCAATCGTCAGATCCTTATGCGACATGACGATCTCAACACACCGCGCGCACAGAGCGCGGCAAAGACGTTGCACTCATTCAACCCTCACATCGAACTAGAAACAGTCGAGTCGCACGTCACGGCCGACAACGCCCACGGTCTCGTATCCAAGGCCGATATCGTCTTCGATGCCGCTCCACGATTCACAGAGCGCTTCTGGCTCAACGAAGCCTGCGTTAGATCCAACACCCCAATGATCGATGCAGCCATGTATAGCATGGAAGGTCAGGTCTTGACCATCGTCCCGGGAGTCACCCCCTGCCTTGCGTGTCTATACCCAGAGGAACCACCGCACTGGAAACGACGTTTCCCCGTCATCGGCGCCGTCTCTGCTATGATTGGAAACATGGCCGTGCTCGAGGGTATCAAACTGCTCACAGGCGTCGGAAAACCGTCCCTCGGCGAAATGCTTTATGTGGATACCCTCACGATGGGCTTGCGAAAGATCACGATCTCACGGAGAAGTGATTGTCACGTCTGCCAACCATGAACTCTGCTAAACCAGTCTTCTTTGCCACGCTGCTAGGAATCATCACGCTCGCAGGGCTTCTACTCTTTAAAGGAAGAGAACCTGACAAGACCGCTGGTGGCGAACTCGTCTTCCACTGCGCAGCAGGGCTTCGTCTCCCGGTTTCAGAAATCGTGGAGAACTACGAGGAAGAATTCGGCATTACCGTGCGGCCGCACTTTGCTGGCTCCGGCGAATTAGCGTCTCAGTTAGAAGTTGCTGGTGGTGATCTGTATCTGCCAGCAGATGTCAGTTACATCAAGTCGACTCGTGAGAAAGGGCTCGTTCAGGAAGCCATCCCCGCGACCTATCTGACAGCAGGGCTCGTCGTGGCGAAAGGTAATCCGAAAAACATCCGAACCATAGCCGATCTCGCCAAGAAAGAGGTTAGGGTCAGTCTGGCCAACCCTTCCGCCGCGATCGGAAAGTTCACCAAGAAAGTCCTGGCAGGCGTCGGGCAATGGGACGGGATCGAGGCCAACGCCACCGTCTTTAAATTCACCGTGAACGACATCGCTCAAGACGTCTCCACCGGCGCAGCGGATGCAGCCATCGTTTGGGATGCCGTTGCCGGTCTCTTTGAGAACCTCGACTTTGTGCACCTGCCAGAATTCGATCAACGGCGAAAGACGGCGACCGTCGGCGTCTTGCAGAGTTCCCACCATCCCACCATGGCACTCAAGTTCGCACGCTATCTCACCTCCTCAGATCGCGGTTTACTGAGCTTCGCCAAGCATGGGTTCGATGTCGTTGACGGAGACCCTTGGGATCCGTATCCGGAGATCAAGTTGTTCAGCGGCTCCATGCTGCGCCCGGCGATCGAACAGCAGCTCCGCCTATTTGAAGAACGCGAGGGCGTGCGAGTCCTATCAGAATACGAAGGCTGTGGCACCTTAGTCAGCATGATGAATGCCGGCGCCACGCCTGATGCTTATTTCTCCTGCGATCTCCAGTTTCTCGATCAAGTGCAAGATCGCTTTGAGAAAGGCACCGTAGTTGCCAAGAACGACATGGTACTCGTGGTGAAAAAGGGAAACCCAAAGCAGCTTACTGGCCTAAAGGACCTTCTCAGAAGTGACCTCAAAGTTGGGCTCGCCCACGCTCAGAAATCTGCTCTTGGGAAACTCTCCAACGATCTCCTCACGAAGCGCGGCCTCTTGAAAGATCTCGAATCAACAGGCAACATTGAGATCTTGGCCTCAAAAGGTGATGAGTTGGCCAACCAAATGCAGCTCGGAGCTCTCGATGCCGCGATCATCTATCGCAGTAATGCCCTCTCCAGCGACCAGATCCTCGAACAGTGTGAGATCATAGAGCTCGCCAAGGACGCCTACGCGACCCAGCCCTATGCCGTTCATCGTAAGACTCCACACAAACAGCTCCTCCTACGCCTGGAACAATTCCTCACAGGGACCGAAGGCAAGGCCCAGTTCCTGAAGTATGGCTTCCATTGGAAGCTTGCGCCGTAAGCATGGATGCTCCTTCGGAACGTCGCCGCATCGCCTCTGACAAGCCATTCTTCTATGGACTTGTTGCCATTGCTGCGGCTTATCTCCTGCTCATTATTGCCCTCCTCCTAGCCGATGTGCACTACGTCAGCCTATCAGAGATTGGCAAAGCGCTTCAGGATGAAGACATTCAAAGCTCCGTCACCCTGACACTGATCACCTGTACGGTGACGGCCCTCTTGTCCGTGCTGGTCGCAGTGCCCACCGGTTACCTACTCTCGCGCTTTCGGTTTCCAGGCAAGCGCTTGGTCGATGCCTTGCTCGACATTCCCATCTTGCTCCCCCCACTCGTCGTCGGGTTGAGCCTGTTGATCTTGTTTCATCAAGTCACCCTCTTCGGGCGTACGATCGAAGAATGGTTCGCCTGGGCCTTCCAATGGATCACGGCTATTCGCCCTGACATTCGTCCCGGGGTGACGTTTAAAGTCCCTGCTGTGATCCTAGCACAGTTCACGGTGTCTTGCGCTTTCGCCGTGCGAACCATGAAGACGACCTTCGATCAGATCAACCCACGTCATGAACACGTCGCCCTCACGTTGGGATGCAATCGCTCTCAGGCCTTCTGGCTGGTGCTCCTCCCCCAAGCCTGGCGCGGCATCTTGACCGGTGGCACCCTTGCCTGGGCACGCGCCTTGGGCGAATTCGGCCCCATCCTCGTCTTCGCCGGAGCGACCCGAGGCCGCACGGAAGTCCTCTCGACCACCGTGTTTCTCGAAATCAACATTGGGAACCTGCAAGGCGCTGTTGCCGTTTCCTTGCTCATGATTCTGTTAGCACTCGCCGTGATCCTCCTCGTCCGCACCGTTGGTGAACGTACCGTCTTGGGCACCGAGACCCATCATCACAGTGGAGGTTCCCATGCTTGAGGTTCGGGATCTAAGCGCGCGCGCAGGCAGCTTTGAGATCACGGAGATCTCGTTTGAGATCCCCACGGGTATGTATGGCGTTCTCATGGGCAAGACCGGGAGCGGGAAGACCACCCTAATGGAAGCCATCTGCGGATTGAAGACTGTCACGGCAGGAACGATCAGACTCGACAATGGAGATGTGACTAGACTGCGTCCCGGTGAACGCGGTATTGGTTTCGTGCCACAAGATCGAGTTCTCTTTTATAACATGACAGTAAGACGTCACCTAGCATTTGGCCCGACCCTACAAGGATGGCCCAAGGAGGCCATTGAAGAACGCGTAGAAGAACTCGCTACCGCCCTCCAGATCACGCCACTCCTCGATCGTAAACCCCATGGTCTCAGTGGAGGCGAAGGCCAGCGTGTCTCCCTTGGTCGAGCCCTCGCTGCACGCCCGGAGGTCCTCTGCCTGGACGAACCCTTCAGTGCGCTTGATGAAGACACCCAGTCAGAGATCGGCAAAGTGTTGAAGCAACTTCAAGCCTCCCAAGGCATCACCATCCTCCACATCACCCACAACAGATCAGAGGCCGAGCGACTCGCAGACATTAGATTTCAGATAAGGGAAGGCACCCTCGACAGCGTTGCTAAGTAGAGCGTCAGCTACCCAAGCACGTTTATAAGGGAGGCAAGGACAGGGGCCTCGCACAGAGACACAGAGCGTTGCACCCAAATTGGTCAGAAATATGAAAATGAAGTGGCAACACTTCTTTCGCTGCGCACGCACAAAGGAAATCTGTAGATGAAGTGGCAACACTTCTTCAGCAATACAGGCTCAATGCCAGGAACTGTCACCAGTGCCGCTACGGCGCGACTACTTCAACGCATCTCGTCCTATGACCATGCTGCCATCTGCCTTCACAATCGAAAACTCCCCGCCATTCTTCTTGGCAAGTTCATAAAGGTGATCGGCAGCTTGGGGTTGCATCATCGCGGTGGTGAAGATCTTCGTCTTCGACTTGCCGCGCCGGTTTAGCCTCGTGACGAGCTTGACGTCTTCCGCCGCATTGCGGACCGCACCGTCAGTCATAAAATACACAATGTCAGGTTTCGGGTCCATGCTCAGCGCCATGCGTAGCGGCTGCAGCCAACTCGTACCAAACGACTTCCTAGCAGCCTCCACATGCTTGATCGTCCGCCTGAGATTACTGGGGTTCGCAGAGATCCAGGGCTCCACCGGCAGAGCCTCTTTGCCATCGCCAAATTCAAACCCGCCTGCTGCACCTGATTCACTCTTCCAAATCAGCTTCTTTCCACGATTCCCTCTGACGATCACTTCATTTCGCCCCTTGCCCTCAATCTTCTGGTTAGCAAACCAAACCGGTCCCGAGAAGAAGATCACCTGATACTGTGTGCCTGGAGGAAGTCCATTTAAGGAGCGAGTCAGTTCCGACTTCATTAGAGCGAGCTGCTCATTCGACATGGAGGCTGAGACATCGACCACAAAGGCCACACGATCGCCGTCCGCCTTGTTTCCGAAGAAGGTTATGCCTCCACCACCGGGACCTCCAATTCCAAGCCCCTGACCAAATCCGAGGCCGTCTCCAAAACCTGCGCCTAACAAGGCGTCATCTACCGTCGCCTCGACCACAGGCACGGCGAGAGGCGAAGTCACTGAGGCCGCGATCACCTTTGCCGCAGACGAACTCGGAGCGGACGGTCTCTCTGGCCGTTGAAATTTGTTGAGTGTCTTCTTCTGCGGCTGTTGCACCATCTCGGCTTTGGGAGCGGAGATGATGAGCTCCGGCGGTGCAGGTGCGAGTTGAGGCAAGACGATCAACGCCAGAACAAATCCTAACAGAACATGAATTAGCACAGCGACAAGAATTCCCGCCAGCGTTTGTTGCCGCTTGGTCACCCGGAGGATGTCCGCTATCTCTACTTGGCGTTCGCTGGGATAGTCGATCTCACTCATGTGTGTAGTCAGTGGACCATA
>JAACDM010000094.1 GCA_009936795.1 Verrucomicrobiaceae bacterium
CCTAGTGGGAAGCTTGTGCCTTTCCGTGTAGAGAGAGTGGGTGATTTCAAACAGCAACTCTTCCAAGTCCAGGGGGTTAATCCCTTGTTACCTACGGTTTAGTCAGAGGGCAGCAGCGCTATTGCGGGGTATAGATAGCTTTTTGGGGAGCAAGCTGCATTGCAGCATTTCTTGGCAATGAAGCTGCGCTAGCCTCCAAACATAACTCATATACTAATCACACCTCATGCAACCCATCCAGCATAGCCAAGTTGTTCGCCGGTTATTGCGGCGTTTGTGCCTTCTAGCCCGAGAAGAGTTGTGGAGTTCGCGAGCCGCGACGTTCATCGTTAGAGATCAGCTCATCAAAGGAGTTTTCGAAACCACCTTGAAATCTAAAGCACTAAGGTTGGAAGAACTCCTCCGATGGCAAGATGAACCCCATTTCCTGCGTCCGACACTGATCGATAAGCGGGGTTACGGCCGGCACCACCCCTTGTTCGAGTCTCTCCCAAGATATTCTGAGCATCGGAGACGAAGTTTGCTCTTCAAAGACTTACTTGCCGGGCAAACGCTCATCTTGCGGTATTATCTTCACCTTGGAAGATTGCAACCTGACGTGGGCATCGACATGGCCCGGGTCTGTCGCCAACACGCTAGGTCTGTTAAGAACGAAATGGCGACTACTCGCCAAGTATGGGCCGCCTTTGGAGGTGACCCCACTCCAAAAGCGCCTGATTCTAGCAACCGTTGCCTCGCTCCTGAAGTCGGCCTTCAAACGGGAGATCAATCCGCAATACCAACAGCGTTGAGTGACTTTGTGGTGGACGAGGCTGAACTCTTCGGTGCAGGTGACTAACTCTCTCTGAAGGTCTGGAGGCTCACGCATCCAACTTCGATGTAGAATCCTATCGCTTCTTCGAGAAGAAGCCGCGTTGTTTATCCGAGATAGGCATTTGCAACACTTCCATTACTAACATCATGTCTTCCCATACTTTGCGTTTTTCGGCAATGTCGTCGTTTCTCAAAAGATAAGACGGGTGGTAGGTTACAACGAAAGGGATGCCATTCCAGCAACGGACCTGATCGCGGGCACGGCCGATGGGCATTTTCTCGCCAGTGAGGCCTTCGAGCGCCGTGCCTCCTAAAGCAACGATGACCTTGGGCCTAACAATGGCGGTCTCTGCCATTATATACGGGAGGCAGGCGTGCATTTCATCGTTCGTTGGCTTTCTATTCCGTGTACCTTGGTTAGGCATACCAGGACGATATTTAACGATGTTAGAAATATAGACCATTTCTCGCTGCAAACCCATGGCTTGGATGATCTTGGTCAGGAGTTTACCTGCTGGTCCAACGAACGGTTCCTGTTGCCTTTCTTCCTCACTACCGGGGGCCTCACCAATGAACATGATCTCGGGATCGAGGCTGCCGGTGGAGAAGACCATGGTGTCTCGGAGATCGACCGTGCGCGCTTCGTTGTCTTCAGCGATGCGAGCTTTGAGGTCGGCGAGCTGAGCGGCTTTTCCGACACCACTCGGGGTGATACTTGTCCGCACCTCCGCCACTGTGATCTTTGGATAGGTGACTCCATCGTCCGTGGCAGCTGACTGCTCTTGGGGCACCGGCTCCTTTGTGGTCGTCGCTCTCTCTTCCTGGACCGGCTGCTGGTGCTGGGGTGCCGGGGCAGGAACTACCGTTTCCCGGGGTTGGCGCGCGTGAAAGTAGACCGCACGGAGCCCGGTCTTGGCTTCATCCGTGAGGAAAGCACGTTTCACCCCCTCATCCTGCCGATGCTTCAGGTAGCGGAGCAAGTGTTGTGTAGCGAGGGGGACATCAGCCATGGCGAGAGCGTAAGTAGGAAGGTTGTCGATTACAACTTCGAGCTGCTTTCACCCTTGAGAACCCTCCGCCGCGCCCCCATACTCGCGAAAAATCGTTAGATCATACTTATGTTTAAACGTCTCGGCAATCTCATTAAAGGATTCTTCGGCCTCTTCGTAGGCGGCTTGGAGAAGCGTAATCCAGAAGCTCTTTTAGAAGTGGAAAAGGAGAACCTCCGGAAGAATATCGTGAAGTTCAATCAGGGACTCGCCGCTCATGCCGGGCTTTGCGAGCGCCTCATGGTGCAGGTGAAGAAGCAAGAGACTGAACAAGCGGAACTGCGCGCAAAGACCACGGCGCACCTTAAGGCCGGAAACAAGAAGATGGCCGGACAATTTGCCATGCGCCTCCAGACCATCACAGGCGAGTTGGACGAGAACACCTCTCAACTAGAAGAGGCAGAGAAAACCTATCGCGAACTCATGAATGCCCGGGATGTCTCCATCAAAGAAGCGCGTGGAAAGATTGAGGAGCTACGCCGCGGCATCGATGACATGAAGGTCCAGGGAGCCATGGCCGAGCTCAACGAGATGGCCGCTGGCATGGTTAACGAAATTGGCGGGTCCGGTGACACTCTCAACCGCCTGCAAGAAATGGTTGAAGATGAGCGCTCTAAAGCTCGTGGCCGCAATCGCGTGGCCAAGGATAGTATTGATACGACCGAGATTGCCGAATTAGAGTTGGAACAGACCGCAATGGAGGATCAGGCCTTGGCAGACTTCGCAGCGAAGGAGGGCTTGATCATCGAGAGTGATGGTGGCAACAGCGACGGCGGTTCTTCAGAGAGCCCCAAGGAAGAATCCGGTGGCAAGTCCATGGGACCAACCGAGTCCGCCTAAGCGACTTCTAGGAAATTAGGATCTCTTTCATTCGCTCGCCAAGCGAACCCACGTAGGGCTGATCAAAGATTTCGAGATGCGTGCCGGGTGTTTCCACGACTTGGATGCCGCCCTCGACGAGGCCTTCCCATCCTAACTGCGGGCTATAGTAGCAGTAGTCATTGGGACCTGTGGCGCGGAGGAGTGTCATCTTGCCAGCGTACGGGATGGGCACATAACGCTCGATCATCCTCGTGTGGACCTCACGAATTTGAATAAGTCTAACATAATCCGAAACCGGCGTGCCATTCTCTAGGCAGGTCATGGCGTGTTTCACTTCCCGACGATGCTTTAGTTTACTAACTACGCCTTTGCTTGCTCGCTTGGCGATGGTGCCAATGCGTTTGCCCACCTTCTCTTCACCAAGAAACTCCCAGTTCACCTGCGCTCGCTGAGACAACGAGTATTTGTTCTCCAGCTCTTGGGCAGGATTGGGGGTGTCAAAAAGGATAAGTTTTTCCACCTCAATGTTTCTGGAATAGAGACGCTGAGCCATTTCATACGACACCACACCGCCAAACGAATAGCCGCAAAGGCTGTAGGGGCCTTCTCGCCTCACACTTTCGACTTTGGCAAGATACTCGTCTGCAATTTCTTTAATGTTAGACTGATCCGAGATCTTAGAGGAATCCATCAACATGGGAGCTTCGATGGCATATAGCGGTGTCTCTTTTGGCAACCAACGCACCAGCTCCCGGTAGAACAGGATGCCTCCGTCGCCTCCATGAATCGCAAAGATGGGCGTCACGTCCGATGAACCTTCTTGAATTGTCGTGACGGATGAAGCTCGGGCAGCAATCGGTTTCACATCCAGCAACATGTCGCTGGCGGCAAGACTGTTTCCATTCGTAGGGCTCTTTCCATTCGTATGAGGCCCATCACCGTTTGTCTTGCCATTCGGTGAAGCAACCTCAAGAGGGCTCAAGACAGCCTCTTCCCTTTCAATCAGGGATGCCAAGGAACGCACCGTAGGCGCCTCAAAGAGAGTGCCTAAAGGGAGCTTCGCACCAAACTCGCTTTGAATACGCGTAAAAAGACGAAGCCCAACTAACGAATGCCCACCAATATCAAAGAAATTGTCGTCCAGGCCGATGCCTTTACAGTCTAACAGTTCTTCCCAGAGAAGAGCTAAACGCTTCTCCGACTCTGTGGAAGGCACTTCTAGATTCTCTGCAACTGTTTGAGTACTTTGGATGGCAGGCAGGGCATGAAGATCGACCTTGCCGTTTGCAGTCACCGGTAAAGCGTCCAGCGCCATCAACGAGGATGGCACTAGGTGCGCAGGAAGACGGTCAGCAAGCACGCCTTTTACCTCCGCGGTATCGAGATACTGTCCTTCCGATGGAACGACGTAGGCAACCAACACGCGATCACCTGCGTTACGGCCTTGTGTCGTCACACAGCTTTGGGCGATGCCGGGGAGCGCATTCAGCGCCGTCTCTACCTCGCCAGGCTCTATCCTGAATCCACGAATCTTGATCTGTTTATCCAACCGGCCACTGAACTCGATCGTGCCGTCGGCTCTCCAACGACACCGGTCGCCCGTGCGATAAAGTTTGGCGTTGGGTTCGCACGAGAATGGATCAGCCAAAAATTTCTCGTCAGTGAGTTCAGGGCTATTGAGATACCCTGTGGCTAACCCACAACCTCCAATGTAGAGTTCTCCCCAGATCCCTACAGGGACGAGCTGTTCGTTAGGATCCAGGATATAGCAGGTCGTGTTTGCAATGGGTTTTCCGATGGGCACCGATGACTTGGTGAGATCTACTCCGGTGATCGTGTGGCAGCACGTGAAGGTCGTATTCTCTGTCGGACCGTAGCCGTTGATGAGCTTGCCAGTGACTTTAGCATGAGCCCGTTGAACGTGATCCATGGAGAGCACATCTCCACCTGCTAGCACTTGCTTCACGCCCACGAGCGCATCCAAATGCTCGTCCACCATCAATTGGAAAAGTCCTGAGGTCAGCCAAAGAGTCGTCACACCGTGCTTCTTGATCAGATCGCCGATATCTTCGAGCGATGGAATCCCTGGCGGAGGCAGAACTAACGACCCCCCATTGAGAAGAGGCCCCCAAAGCTCCATCGTTGAGGCATCAAACGAAATAGCAGCCGCTTGGAGAAAGACATCTTCCTCAGTGAACTCCGCATAATTCGTATTCTTAACCAACCTGACAATACCGCGATGAGGAATCATTGATCCCTTGGGGTTGCCAGTCGACCCAGACGTGTATATCACATAGGCAAGATCTTCAGAACACGCCTTGGTTCCAATATTCTCTACCATACTACCGCTATCTAGCGAATCTGGATGCAGGACCTGGGTGCCCTCGAAGTTTTCGATCTCTGAAGATATCAGCACAGGAGCCTTACTATCCTCTAGCATGTAGTCGATACGTTCTGCGGGATAATTCGGATCGATGGGCACATAAGCACCACCTGCCTTCAGAATGCCTAACAACGCCGCAACTAGATCGAACGATCGTGGAACCAGCACACCGACAAGCGTGCCTGGCTTCACCCCCATCTCAACCAAACGATGAGCAAACTGATTCGCGCGCGTATTGAGAGCCCCGTAGCTCAGAGTGTCGTCGCCTCGTCGAAGCGCGATCGCTTTCGAGTTAGCAGCCACCTGTCGCTCAAAGAGTTCATGCACACAGGCACCCAGCGGAGCGGAGGAGAGATCTCGTGCCGTGTTGTTAAACTTTTCCAACAGTAGCTTAGATTGATGCAGACTAACCAAAGAGACTTCAGCAAGCGCCTGCTCGGGCGACTCGGAAAGGTTCGTGATGAGCGTTTCGAAATGTGCGAACCAACGTTGGATCGTTTCTGGGTCGAAAAGCTCTGTTTTGTAGTCACAATCAATGACCAAGCCTTCACGAGAGTCGATGATATTGAAGAAAAGTGGGAAATTGACGAACCGCTTGGAGACCGCATCAAACGTGGTTTCCAAGCCTTCAAACTCATCATGGTAATCCGTGCGTTCGACGTTGAACTGCACCTCCACGAGTGGTTTGCGCCCGGCTTGACGCGGTAGGTTGAGCTTGGGAAGAAGTTCACCGTAGGTAAAGTCCTGGTGCTCAAAAGCCTCTAACACTCGCTGACGCACGCCACCAAGATGCTCATTGAAACTCTCCTTCTGATTCACTCGGGCCCGCATCGGTAAGAAATTCACACAATGGCCCACAATGCCGTCGTCCTCTTCAAGCGTCTGGCCTGCAGCAGGCGTGCCTACCCCAAAGTCGTTCTGGCCTGTCAATTTCGCCAAGAAGACCTCAAATGTACCTAACAGGGTCTGATATGCCGTGCATTTCTGCTTAGCCCCGATACGCTTCAGAGCCTTGAAAACGTCTTTGGACAAGACGTGGCGCTCGGTATCGCCCGTGAAGGAATCAGTCTTGACAATAGGCCGATCCGTCGGCAAGGCCAGGGGTTCCGGCGGACTGGTATAAATGTTTTCCCAGAACGCCATGGCGTCGTCGTTGCCATTCATGGCAGCTTTGGTCATCGCATAACGCCCAAAGGCAGGAGCCGGCTTAAGCGATGGTCGTTCTCCACGCACTTTCGCGCTATAGAGTTCACTTAGCTCTTCAAGCAGCACATTGTAAGACCAGCCATCACACACCAGATGGTGTGCCGTTAGAAACAAAATCGACTCAGTTTCACCTAACTCTACCACGAAGCCGCGAATCAGCGGCCCGTTGACGAGATCGAAGGTGTTCATCGCCTCTTCTCGTCTAAAGACATCAAGCTTAGCTTTCCGAGTTTCGGCGTCTACATCCGTTAGGTCATACTGAGGCAGATCGACCGTTAACCTTTCGGCAAACTGCATCGTCGTGCCGTCCTCGGAGAACGTTGCACGCAAGGCGTCGTGACGCGCAACCACTTCGTTTAGAGCTGCCTGCAGATGCCCACGATTTGCCCGACCTCGCATGTGCAAGGTTGTCGCCTCGTTAAAGGCACAAGAAGCTTCTGGTTTAAGAAGAGAGGCTAACCAAATCTCCTGTTGGGCCGCTGTGACCGGCGCTTTCGCCAGAGCGGCCTCCGTCTGACACTGCGCCCCCAAGGGCTTTCCCAGGCAATCTCCACCGCCATCGGGTCCTCCGAAGAAGCCGCCTTGACGCATTTCTGCCACCGCCTCTTTCACCGCGTTGATGACAAAGTCGATATCCTCATCGGTGTGAGAGGTCGTTAAATAGCAGGGCAATCCTTCCAGAATGAAGACCCCCTTCTCACGCAACTGGCAGAACAGCAGACCGCCATACTTCTCCTCGTCCGAGACCCGCACAAACATCTGCGAACTGAATTGCACCATTCGAATACCGATGCCTTCATCGGCAAAGAATTGATCGATTGTGCCAGCGAGCCGAGCCGCTTTGGCATAGACTTCATCCCAGTAAGACTGCGGCTGATCGAGGAAGAACTTGGCCATAACATTCACCGCAGCAATGGTCAGCGGGTGCCTGACAAAGGTCCCTGCGAAGAAAGTGACCGGTTTCTCCGGGAAGGAATCATCTCCATACTGCCATTGACCACCATCGAAGGTATCCATGAACTCCGCCTTGCCAGCCACCAGGCCAACAGGCATCCCACCGCCGATCACCTTGCCATAAGTCGCAAGGTCAGCTTTGACGCCATAGTAATCCTGAGCGCCACCGGGTCCCGTACGGAAGCCTGTGATGACTTCATCGAAGATGAAGAGACAACCAGCGTCTTCGGTAATCTTGCGCACCTCTTTGACAAACTCGACCGGCTGGAATTCCGGACGGCGACTTTGCATGGGCTCGATCATCACGGCCGCGATGTCACCAGCGATCTCACCAATCGTTTGCAGTGCCTCGTCCGTGCCGTAGTCAAGTACGATGATTTCATCGACGGCACTGCGAGGAATGCCCGGTGCAATCGGGAGGGACTTGATCTTGCCCTTCTTGTTTGCACCACGCACTAGCACCTCGTCAAAGTTGCCGTGGTAGTCCTTTGAAAAAACCACAACCTTGTCCTTGCCAGTCACGGTCCTAGCCAACCGCATGGCCCCTTGCACGGCTTCTGATCCTGTATTAACGAAACACACGCGTTCTGCATCGACGAGTTTACAGACCAGCTCAGCCGTTTCGCCAGCGAACTCAGATTGAGGTCCTACGGCGATGGTCTTGTCTAACTGATCTTTAAGCGCTTCGGTCACGAAGTCCGGGGAATGGCCCAAGAATCCAGGGCCAAAGCCATTCACAATATCAATGTAGTCATTGCCATCGATGTCGGTGAGACGCGGCCCCTTGGCTTTCTCGACCATGATCTGATAACACATGTCTTTCCACAAACGGTTGAAGCCATTTGCGGTGCGAGGATCGGCAAAGCAATGACGATACTTCTGAGTGCGCTCTTTCGAGCCCGCAGTCTTAGCATTATAACGTTTGGTGAGATCCAAAATGAACGCCTTTTGCTCATTCGAAAGGCCTTCGTCGCGAATACGATTGATCGGTTTGTAAGGACCGTAAGCCGCCTGTGTTGGCGCATCCTTCTTTGGCTCTGGAGTGGGAGTCGGCGCGGACGCTAATTCCTGCACTATGGGCGCAGCAGAGGCAGGGGCCGCCATTGGAGATGGCGCGGTTGCATGCGCAGATACACCGCCTTGCAAGAGCAAGAGTTGCTGCTGCATCAGCGTCATTTGCTGATTGATGACGGTGCCTAACAAGCCACTGTCTGCACTCACTGCTGGCATGGTAGGAGCAGACATCGGTGCTGCAGGCATCACCGCTGTGGGAACGAGCGCCGGTGCAGCCATTTGAGTTACAGTGGCCGCTGGCACCGCAGGTGCGGCCTCGGCGGCTGATACAGGCGACTCCTCAGGCGCGAAAGCACTGGGATCCAGTGTCGCATCGAGATGATCAACCATCGCATCGATGCTTGGCAACTCATCGATGAGCTGACGCATCGTCACCTTGGTTCCAAAGTCGTCTTGAAACGCCTTACTCACTTGCGTCAATAACAGGGAGTCGAAGCCTAATTCGAGGAAAGAGGCGTCGCCATCGAGTTCCTCTTCTGGGATATCGGACAATTCACTGAGGCTCTCGCGCATCTTGGCTGCGAGTCGGTCTCTGCGTGGTGGTGTGGTGGGCATGATAACGGGCGTAGTGGTGGTGGTTGCGACAGGAACAGGGTTGGTTTCGGGAAGAGCTAAAGAGATGTTAGGATCCGCAGTCATGGGCGTTGGATCGACCCAGTGACGCTTGCGTTCGAACGGATAAGGTGGAAGCACCACGCGTCGATGGGTTTCGATGGCGTAGTAGCTTTGCCAGTCAACGTCCGCACCGTTCAGCCACAGGCGTCCCAGAGTCGTCAGCAACTGCTCGTAATCCGAGGCACCGCCCGAAGCGGGCGCGCTGCTCGCATGGAAACCGTGACCACCTTCGCCGCCCACGGATTGGCGGCCAAGTGTGGCCAGAGTCTGGCCTGGCCCTACTTCGACGAACGTCTGATTCTCTTGCGTGGCAGCCAACGTGCGGATCGATTCAAAGAAACGTACCGGTTGGCGCAGATGGCGCGCCCAGTAATCTGGGTCACAGGCATCTGCTTCGGTTAACCAATCTCCTGTAACCGTCGAGAAGATGGGGATCTCTGGCTTACGCAGCGTTGCTTTTGAAATCTCTGCGGCGAACGGATCGATCACAGGATCCATCATCCGCGAGTGGAATCCGTGCGATGTGTGCAAGTGTTTCACAGTCACGCCATCTGACTCGAGTCGCGCTTCTACCGCAGCGATCATATCGTTGCTGCCCGCGAGAACGCACAGGTCCTTCCCGTTCACCGCCGCAAGATCAGCATCACCTACGTATGATTGAATCGCATCCTCTGACAAGCGCACCGAAAGCATGGCGCCTCCAGGTAAATCTCCCATGAGTTTCCCTCGCGTGGCAAGGATTGTTAGGCCTTCTGTAAGTGAGAAAACATCCGCGATGCATGCTGCTGCAAATTCCCCAACACTATGACCAATCATGGCTGCAGGTGAAATTCCCCACGACTGCCAGAGTTTCGCCAGCCCGGTCTCAATGACAAAGATGGCCGGTTGGGCAAAGGCCGTTTCCTTCAGACGATTTGTAGCGGCTTCATCAGCAACCTCTGGGTAAAGGACGTCGCGTAAATCGGCACCGATCTGTTCCTCCAGGTAGGTGGCGCAGAAATCGATGTGATCCCGAAAGACAGGCTCACACTCATACAGCTCACAGGCCATGCCAACGTGCTGAGCGCCCTGCCCTGGAAACATGAAGTTCAGAGGGTCCGCAGCGCTGGCAGGCGAGCCGTCTTGAACCTTACCACCTGACAATCGCTCCGAGAGTGATTCCCAATTGCCTGCCACGCAGATGCGCCGCTTTGCAAAGGCGCGTCGTCCAATAGCGGTGGTAAAGGCAGCGTCCGCAAAGTTGGTGTCCGCAGATACTTTGGCTAAACGAGACGCCACCTCATCGCGAGCTGACTCGGTGCGTGCCGCCATGAGGAACAGCTGCGCGGGACGTTTGGAAAAAGAGCGTTCTACTTGCGTGGGCGCTTCTTCCAAAACAATGTGGCCATTCGTGCCACCCACACCGAAAGAACTCACACCGGCGCGACGAGGGCCGTTATCACTCACCCAATCCGTTAGACTAGTTTGGACTCGGAATGGGCTGGTTTCAAAATTGATCTTTGGATTCGGCCGCTCATAGTGCAGCAGTGGTGGTATCTGACCATGCTCTAAAGAAAGCGCCGTCTTGATCACGCCGCAAACCCCCGAAGCGACATCGAGATGGCCAATGTTCGGCTTGAGAGACCCGAGTGTACAGAACGATTTCGCGTCGGTTTGCTGACGGAAACATTTGGTGAGTGCGGCCACCTCGATCGGGTCGCCTAGCGGTGTTCCTGTGCCGTGAGCCTCGATGTAACTGATTGTCTCAGGTTCCACACCAGCGTCCTGCTGTGCCATCATGATGACCTCAACCTGGCCGTCGACACTGGGTGCCGTGTAACTGTGCTTGACTCCACCGTCGTTGTTCAAAGCGGCGCCACGGATAACAGCGTGAATATGGTCGCCGTCACGTTGCGCATCAGCGAGTCGTTTAAGCACCACGATCCCTGCCCCGTTACCAAAAACCGTACCACTAGCTTCATCACTAAAGGTACAGACACGGCCATCTTTCGATAGCATACCGTTCTCAGTGTAGTAGTAGCCCTTCTTTTCCGGCAACGTTATCGTAACGCCACCGGCCATAGCCATGTCTGACTCGCCTGCACGCAGACTTTGAATCGCTTGAGCAATAGCCACCATCGAGGTAGAGCACGCAGTTTGAACCGTCATGCTCGGGCCGCGAAGGTTCAACTTAAACGAGACACGCGTAGCAAGGTAATCTTTGTCATTTCCGAGCTCAGTCTGCAAGGAGCCCACCTGAATCGACGGAATCCACTGTGCATGGAACGCTTTGTCCGTAAGTAGGTTGGCAATAACGTAAGTATCTAGATACGAACCGGCCCAAAGCCCAACCTTTCCGGCATAGGTGTCGGGATCATACCCTCCACGTTCGAGTGCTTCCCAGGCAAGCTCGAGAAAGATCCGTTGTTGCGGATCCATGTGTTTGGCTTCCTTCGGCAAAATACCGAAGAAGGCAGCATCGAATTCTTGAAGCTTATCAAGGCAGCCTTTGACCGGAACATACTTGGGATCTTGACGGACCTCGGCGACATCAACTCCCGCAGACGCCAGTTCCTCGTCCGTGAACGAATGCAATGTACGCTCGCCATCACGTAGGTTTGCCCAGAATTCTTCCACCGAGTTGGCACCCGGTGCACGGACGGCCATGCCCACGATGGCAATGGGTTCACTCGGTTCCCGTTCGGAAGTGCTGATCGGTATCCGCGACGATTGGGTTTCACCCTCAAGGCGTTGTGCCAATGACCTCACTGTTGGCAGCTCAAATAGATCTGTTAGAGAAATATCTGCCTTGAAGTCTCGCACTAGGCGCGCGTGGAGCCGCACGAGATGGAGAGACTTCCCTCCAAGTGCAGAGAATCGATCTTCCACACCCAATCCCTCAAGACCCAGCACCGCTTCCCAGAGCTCAAGCAAACGTTTCTCCAAAGGTGTCTTGGGACCGACAACGGGCTCGCTCAGATCCGGCCGCGGCGAACGAGTTGCCGCCAAGTGGTCGGCCAGTCTACCAGGATCAGCCCACTGAGTAATCACGTGCTGAACATCGTTCCACGTTGTGACAGAAACGCGGCTCACAGGTAGAGGGTTTGACGCCAGCGATGAATCACTCGTCGGGATGAGTTCAAGATCCGCCGACGCTTGAGCGTCCAAGATAAACATGCCATCCCGCTCGATCGCCCCCGCTTCTTCAAAGAATGCTCGGCATACCCCGTTTCTTTCGGCATCGTTGAAGGCCACCTCAATCTTTCCTAACGATGCCTCAAGGGCTTGTTGACCCAACTGTCGAATCATGTGGCGCTCAACGCCTTTGCCCAGAGCACGGCAACTTAGAAAGAACGCGGAGACCTTAAGAGCCCGGTCGGTGCTTTCTGAAATCATGGCACCAACCACTCCATATTGCCCGAATCGATCGGAAGCAGCAACGCGATGAGCGATGGCTCCGTGTGCCTGCCGCTCTGCAAGTTCATGTGCCTGGAAGGGTGACTTACATGCGTTGAACTGATTGGTTCGGGTGCTGAGCTGAGCCACGCGATCACGCTCTTTAGACGTGACCACTGACAAATCGACTTCCAATTGCAACCCCTCAAGAAAGGCTGCAAAACTATCACTTTCCTGCTGTAAACTCTCCCGCGAGGCTTGGGCCGCGTAGAGTTCTGTGCGGCGTTCGTCCTCTTCCGTCCGTGGTGATCCCAAGTCAAATGCCCAGCTCTGTGTGAGCATCGACTCAATCTCCCCACGATCTTCCGGCAGTGTGATTGCTAGAACACCCGGACACCCCGCAGTGACTTCAGCAGTCTCGGCAGCATTGTCATCAATGAACACAACGCTGTCCATTCCTAGTCCAAGTTCCTGACAAAGCTCACGAATGTTGGTCGACTTGGGTTCCCAGTTTATTTTCTGCGCCACGAAATCATCGTCCCGTAGAAGCATACCAGGATGTTCTTCCAGTACCTTTGTGACATCACCGGCATCGTTCTTTGAACTCAGCGCTAACAAGAATCCCCGCTTACGCTGAGTCTGGAGAAAGGCCTGCAAGACCCGGGCTGGCTCGTCGATGACAATACCATCGAGACCATCCTCTCCAAGCACGCCCCGCCACAGTGTGTTGTCGGCATCCGTGACAAGGAGTTTCCTTGAGGGACTACTCCAGGCATGCAGTTGACGGGCAATGCAAATGGCTAAGGCCGCGAAGCCCTCGTCGGTGAATGGCACATTTCCGGCTTCCTCGGCTTCTCGGTCAAACGTTTCGTGGGTGCCAAGGAGATCCAAGAGCTCCTCGTTACCAACAACAACGTTCCCTAAAGCGGACAGCCTTGCAGAGGCCGACGCTTCGAGATCGGCACCAGTGGCACCTTTCTCCGGATGCGGGCAGAATAAGACTAAGTTCGAACGACCGAGTCGACCACCATACTCTTCTAGCGCTTGCTCAAAGGCGCGAAGGCTTTCTGAAGGATTGTCGTGCGCAAGGTCGCGGGGCCGGATAAGGAAGACTTGGTGCGCCTCGGTGGCCGTCCTTACGTCACTGCGCGGGTCGAGTACCTGTTGGACAACCTGATTGAAGGGCGAGAAAACCACCTGCGGCCGATGACCGAGAGCTTCAAGTAAGAATACAAGAGGCTGCTCTAGAGGCTCGGCCGTGAAACTAGCAGTGACCTGTATTCTCATAAGGCCTTCAACGGCGACGTCGTGTGATTCTGAGACTTACCTCCATGCATGATCTCATATAATTATTAAAATTATGTTAAATCATGTATTTAGTGAATCTAATGTAGGCCTACGGGCGTTTCCGCATACCAGGAATTCTATACTGAGAACTTTATCATTCTTGGGAGCTGGCTTTCTGGTTTGTGCTTGCTACGGAATCGATTCGTACGTAGAGGCAGAGCATGCCTGACCAGCCGGGAATCGACGTCGATTGGGACAATTGGACCGCCAAGATGCGGTCCATGCTGGTATTTGTGCGGCGCGAGGACGAAGTGCTCCTCATACGCAAGAAACGAGGTCTTGGTGAGGGCAAGATCAATGGCCCTGGTGGCAAGGTCGACGAAGGGGAAACCATTGAGGAGGCCGCCATTCGTGAGACGGAAGAAGAAGTCGGACTTACCCCGACGAATCTCCAGCATCGTGGGGAACTCTATTTCCAATTCGTCGACGGCTTGAGCATTCACTGCACCGTCTTTGTCAGCGACCTCTACGAGGGGCAACTAACCGAGACCGACGAAGCCCTGCCGATGTGGGTGAAGGTCGACGAAGTTCCCTACGACGAGATGTGGGAGGACGATAGATTCTGGCTTCCTCAGGTGCTCGAGGGTGAAAGCTTTCAAGGCCGATTCACATTCGAAAGCGACAAGATGCTCAGCCGTCAGCTGAACTTCGGCTCGGACGTAAATGCGTCGTTTGTCACTGTTAGTGAATCGGGGCCCGAAGCGGTAAGCGACGAAGGCCAAGGCGAGGTTGACGTTGATCTTCCTGAGCCTCCGGCCGAATCCGAGGCTGAGCAGGGGAAAGCGGAGGTTGAGCCTAAGGAGGAAGCTCAGGAAGAAGAGGCTGAACTCGAACCAGAGGAGGAACAGCCGGCGCATACCCTTGACGAGACCACCTTTCTGCACCTCCAGCATGTCGTAGAGAGCCTGATCATGGCATCTGAGTCCCCGATGTCAGAGACGGCCTTGTTAGCCACGATCAACAAAGTCGCGAGCGACCAAGAGGCCATGGCGGCAGAAGCCGCTAAGGCAGAGGAACCCTTTGAAGGTCCAGACATCGCCTGGGTTAAGACGCTCAAGGAATCTGCCATTCTTGCTGCGATCGATGCCCTGAACGTTTCCTATGGCGAACAGGAGCGCGCTTTCGCCATCGCTGAACGCGCCGCAGGATTCAAGATTTATACGCGACCCAACTACGGCATGTGGGTGAGAGGTCTCTTCCCCGACCAGAAGCCACAACGCCTTCGCCCGCCTGCGTTGGAGACTCTCGCAATCATCGCTTATCGTCAGCCAATGACCAAGGCAGACATCGAAGCTGTCCGGGGAGTGAGTGTGGACGGCGTCTTAAAGATGTTGTTAGATAGAGGCCTTGTTCACATCAGCGGAAGAGCCGAGGTGCCTGGTCGACCTCTGCTCTACGAAACCAGCGAGGTCTTCTTAGATCACTTTGGGATCCGCTCCGTGGACGACTTGCCCAATGCAGAGGAGCTGCGACAGGTGAAGTTGCCGACCGCAGAAGTCGAAACAACTGAAGATGGTGAAGAGTCGGAGTCCAAGGAAGGCGAGGCTCCTGAATCGGGCGACGAACCGGCAGATGCGGATGGGGAGCCAGAGCCCAAGGAAACGGAGACCGAGGGCGGGAGTTCCTCTGAAGATGTTGAGAGTTCCGATCATGACGCCGCCTCCTCGAATGAGGATTCCGACGACGACGAGGATTCCGACGTCGACGAGGATTCCGATGACGACGAGGATTCCGATGACGACGAGGATTCCGATGAC
>JAACDM010000095.1 GCA_009936795.1 Verrucomicrobiaceae bacterium
TGCTCAGCACTCGATAGCTTTCTACCATCTCTTTTCACATTATCTCGAACCCTAGGGTTCAATAAAAGTTCATGTATTTGTTGGCCTCATTAATAGTGTCGCCAACATCTTACCCATTCTACTGCTCACCCGCGGTGAAACGGAGGCTGGCCGGTGGGTCGGCCTGGCCATCAGCTTGCTGATCACTGGAACCCTCGGTCTCTGGCTCGACCCCTTTGCCCATACAAAACGCTAGGCTTCTCGAGTCATTTGCCTCGTGCTCGCACTAGCTGTCATTTGCTTTGGCAAAGCGTTCGTTTTAACCCCAACACTTCCAGATTCCGATGGTACATTTCGAGAGCACTATCAAAAACAGGTGGAATACCGAAGAACCTCCCTTACTCGCTTGGTCCCCGAGATCGATCAATTAAAGTTAGGCAGCTATCTTTTCGAAGTCATCGATAGCAAGCAGGCCAAAGTACTGCGAAGGGTGATCTGCGAAGTGTATAGTGAACTACGTACTGACTCTGATTTCCAAGATTCTAACAGTGCTCTGGACATGGCTTACGAAGACATATTTCTTTTAAAGCGCGATCCACTACATTTCTACGAATACCGACCGGAGAATGCGCAGGGTGATGTTCTGATCTTTCTCCATGGCAGCCTTGGAAACTTCAAAGGCTATGTTTGGTCCTTGAAAGAAACGGCCGACGCATCGGGCATGGCCATTCTAGCCCCGACCTACGGCATGGGCAATTGGCAACACTACAAGGGATGCTCAAGGGTGGCCCAAATGAGAGCGTATTGCCAGAGTGAGGAAGCCTTGAATAACAAACGTCTCTTCCTCGGTGGCATCTCAAATGGTGGACGCGGCTGCCTTAGAGCGGTGCAACAATTCGGCAACACGTTCACTGGCATCAGCTTGATATCGCCCGTCATGGAAGACCACCTCATCAATTCTGCTAGCTTCCAGTTACGTTCGCCCAATCTACCGTTTCTCATCTTTCACGGAACCCGCGATCGCAGGATCCCAATTGATTTCGTTCGGAGATCAATAAAGCTGCTAGATAATAGGGGTGCAAACGTCGATCTACGATCATGGGAAAGCGAGGATCACTTCTTGATGTTTCACAGACGCGACGAACTAGAGAACGTCCTCACACCGTGGATCCAGTCCCAAGAAAGCGCTGGCGAGACAAGCGAGAACCTTTAGCATTGAGCCGTCATGCATAAGATTGCTTTCAGTTTAATCGCGTTCGCGATGACTCTCTTCGTCTCCTGCCAGTCAAGACAACCACGGCTCACCAACGGCTTGAACAGCGTTTATGAGGCCCGAGCCGTCATCGACCAGTCGACGCTCGCAATTGTACCGACCCGTCCAAAATCATTGAACTTGTTTGATCGCTATGCAGCAAATGACGATGCCCTTTGGGCCCGCGGTTGGCCTGGAAAGCTCGACATGACAGGGGTTGCTACGGACTCGGTTCGCACATGCACCCTCATCTCGCCCCGCCACATCCTCATGGCTCAACACTATCAACGCAATGTCGGTGACAAAGTTGTCTTCCACGACAAGAGCGGGCGCGCCATTGTTCGCATCATCGAAGAGAAACTTTCCTTGCCAGGGGGCCTCAGACCCGACATCGCAGTCGCTCGTCTTGACCAAGTCACCCCTGTGAAATTCTACCGCGTCCTCCCTCCGCGAGACGATTACAAGCAACACCTCGTGGGTGCACTAGCGATTATCACTGACAAAGAACGCAACCTTCTCATGCGCCGAATTGCTGACATCACCAACCGTCACCTCCGCCTTGCAAAGGCCGCTGAGTTCCCGCCCTCCTGCGCCGATCCTCTGATCACGGGAGACAGTGGCAATCCCGGCTTCATCGTCATTCATGGCGAGCCGATCCTAATAGAAACGCACACATTCGGCGGAATGGGCCAAGGCCCGTTCTCCTCGGATCCACAAAACTATGCCGGGATCAACGAACTCATGACCCGACTTGGAGGAGGCTACGAGCTCACCTCTATCGCCATCGGCCCCTAGCTTCACTTCAAGGTACGAAGCCACTGGCTAGGAAACGGGGTCGCAACTCCCAGCTGCTTAGCCAGTTGAGGAGACCACTCTCATTCAGCTCCGTTCGGTGATCAGTGCTGTCTCTTTCAGGCGTAATCTATCGTCCTTCTTCCTTCGGCGACGCTTCCTCCGTTCGCGACTCGGCTCCGACAAAACAGCATATTTCCCAGCCAAAGTAAAACAGGCCGCGAACAGAAGTGAAACCGCTTCTGCACCAAACGGAAATTCAAACCACGCGAGAATCATCACGAGTACGCACCCCACACCAAGCCAGTGGGTGATGGAGTTACCACGCCCTTTTCTCAGGTGGTAGACAAACCAAAGTAGAGGCGTCCCCAACAACAGCAGCAAACCCACGACACCCGTCTCCGCCCAGTATTGCGCCCAATCACAATGCGCAAACTCGTAGTAAGAAGGCACCCAAGCAAAGTCGCCGTCGCGGAAATTCACTATATGATAGAGTTCAGGCCCTTGGAAAGCCGGATACACCTGCGAAAAACTAGCAAGCCCCCATCCAAACCACGGCTTCTCTTTCGCCATCGCCACGGTGTCTCGGAACAAAACCATTCTTCCTGTTGGTTCATCAGCAGTCACTTGCTCGAGCTGCCTCTCAGATTTCTTGAGCATCCGCTGAATCTCCGGCGCCGTCGTACTCCAACTAAACCAACCCAACAAGCCAACGGCGACAGCAAGCACCACCATAGGCCAAGGACTCTTCCTTCCAGACACTCGGTAGCCATTCAACACCACCACGCCTAGCCACATTACTAGCAATGTTCCGATAAATACCCCAGCCCTTGATTGAATAAGAGGAAGAGTGAGCACAAGCAGCGGGGTCGCAAACACGAAGAACGCCGTTGGACTCTTCGCTTTGAACAAACTCCTCCCTGCCTTCCACCAGTAACTACCCATCCCAATACCGATCGCCGCACTCAGCACGGCATACGCGGTCCAGTTATTCTTATAGTGAAAGCTCGCAAAGGGCTGAGCCCCCTCGGTGGGATACATACCGAGCACCAAATCTCGATCATCGAAGAACCACCACAAGCCTATCAGCGTCATGATGATACTATTTGCAAAGATCACCGTAAGCCATCGCCGCACATCCCCACGGCTCATAGGCAAGATTGCAAGCGCAACAGCAAACGAAAATATCCCCGCGAAGGCAAACAAATAAAGCCCGCTTCGAGGCGCATCGGTCGTCGTCGGCAACCAAACTACGTGCTCCACAGGCACGGCAGGATTCACAAGACCAAGCGTGTCTCTAGCCTCCTTACCATGGGGTACAACGAACTCACGACCGATCTCTGCGTCCTTCGGCGCATGGCTCGGATTCCAGACACTGATACCTACGAGGGCCAACCACAGCACCCAAGGCAACAGCCGCCAGGACCACCATCTCTGCTGACCTTCCAATCGAGCTGCCCTCAGGGCAAACACAAGACAGAGAATCCCCCCTCCTCCAACCAGGTAGGGCCCCCAGGAAAACCCACCTCCGAAAAGCCACGTCACCACAATGAGGTAGAGAAGAGAAACGTTCGTCGCTTTTGCCATTAGATCATTTCCATCCCGGTCTATCATGAAAGCCCCCTCAACGCCGGATCGCTGCCAGGTTATAGTCTAGAATAAATACAAGACCATCAAGTCACGCGCCAACAAAAAA
>JAACDM010000595.1 GCA_009936795.1 Verrucomicrobiaceae bacterium
CTTTGCTCCAGAGAAGAATTGAGACAAAACACGCGTCTCGCCCAACGTGCAGGTTGTCTGTGTAATGGGGGAGGGCAGGATATCAGAACACTAACATAGGAATAGTTCCGTCTTTGTTTGTTCGGTCATGTTCACCATTGTTATTGAGCAGGGTGGGACAGCTCCATCTCTAGCAGTCGCTCCTCAAACCTTTCCACTGTGCTGCCACCGAGAATTGTTTTGGTGAATTCTTCAGCCAACCGCTGCTTCGAATCCCTCAGGCACTCCTGCTCGATGAGTGCTCGAACATCTTCTAATGGTCGAACTGATTCTTCCCTACGATCCATCAGGCGTACAAGAAACAGCCCCTCATCGGAGCTTGATACATCGCTCAAATCGCCCGGCAGCCTTAGTCCTTTGGCCAAGTTTAATACCACCGACATCCATGAGTCTGTAGTCGGTATAACTTCTATCCAACCAAGGTCTCCACCTTTGAATCGGGACGTGCGGTGTTCGCTGTTGTCGATTGCGATTCTACCAAAACTCTTGTCGTCAATCGTTTCCGCAGCGGCGCTAACAAGCTGCTCGCGTATGGCAACCAGGCGCGGCCGATAGCGATCTGCTAGTGGAGCTTGCCCCCGCGTATTGAACCAGAGCACTGCGACACGGACCTTTGCTGGGGTGGTGAAACGTTTATCCAAATGCTGTTTGTAGAAGGCCTCTATCTCACTCTCGGAAATTTTGAGTTCGGCCTGCTGGGTTCGGCCATGCCTTTCCTTTAGTCCTGCGATGAGTAGGTTCTCGATCTGGATTTGCACCTCCGGGTTTTTGTCAATTCCCGCGGCTACGGCAGCCTTGGCAAACGCAGCACGTTCAATCAATGTTTCTAGTAGATCGAGTCGGCTGGTTTCATCAGTGACACGCGAGCTTTTTTGCTTCCACCAATATTGGAAAACTTCGGTTTTAACGGGTTCACCATCGACGATGGCGAGAACGTTGTCTGCAACCGGGGCTGGCGTCGGCTCCTCTTTCGAGCAACTTGCGATCACCCCTAATATAAGAAATGCAGAGAGCGTTCGTTCTGTAATCCGCTTCAAATGGTGCATAGGTTGGCTGAATAGTAATCGGCAGGCGCGAGGGCGAATCATAACAGCGAACCAAATGCTTGGCGAAAAGAACTACATGAGTTGGTTGGACGCGGCTTGCTTCATAGCGTTGCCACAACATCTCCACCCAATGTTGGCAATATTTCAATCACGATACACTCTCGCCATGAAGCCGGAGTATTTAAGATTTAGCGAGTTTGACCAATTGCCTACGGATCGGGAAAGATTACGGGTTTGATTCGGAAGAACTTTCCCTTTTCTCCGACCGAGTGGGTGAAGACACGCAGATATCCCTCGTCCTGGAGCCAATACGAGTGATCACCCTGTGGAACTTGCACATGTTGCCAATCGACTAGGTTAGAGCTCTGCTGCAAGAAGAAGCCGACATCCGTGAGCGGTTGTGCCGATCTCCATTTTAATTCGAAGAGATCTGGCCCACCGACTAGGCTCAGCCTATCCTCTTGTCTAGGGTCTCTTATCGCTGGATCGCTGCCGGCAAGATACTCGCTCAGGTTCGATAATCCATCGCCGTCAGGATCAAGTTCTCGAATTAAAGACGGCTCCTGGCCGGGGAATCGCTCCCTGCTCCAATCAGCGAAACTGGCCTCGGTTCCATTTTCTCCAGAACCTAGATAGACTACGTGAGCCACACCGGGCTCTCTCACACTAAAGCTAGATGGGGCCATGGATATGCTGATATCGATGTCGCGCGGTGCCTCTGAGGCGGAAATGTCGCGTTTCAGATTGAATTCCAGATAGGCGACACTCTGGCCTGGTGCGAAACGCAACGTTGCTGGTGGCTCATCATAATCCACCCCGTTGACCAGAGATCCAGCGTAGTCCAACCCGACTTCAAGCGAGCTTCCAACGTCACCTCTAAGGGTGATCCGGGCGGATCCGGCAGACACTTCACCAGCCCCGATATGTCTTATAGTCTGGATGACGAGGGTATTCTCCCCGCCAAGCGGTATCGACAACTGCGCGGATGGATCACTAACCTCAGGGATTAGTAGGGTTGTGAGAGCTACTTCCAGACTGGAACCAAGAATCGCGGGTTCGAGCAGTAAGTCGACAGCGACCTCGGTCTGTCCCCGTCCCATAGAGACCGTTTTCACATCACCGTCGCCCAGTATTCCGCTTGGATGGTAATCGTAATCCAAAAGGCCGGAACCTGCGAAGCTCAGAGGCACGGAGATGGCGGCGTCAGCATTCCCGGACCGGTTCACATAAAACCGGCGCAAGTGATTCCCATCCGCATCGATGGTTGCCGGCGCTTCAGCAAGAAAGATTTCAGTTTCAAATTGTGGGCCCCCAAGCACGAGGTTTCCTTCGCCCATCAACGTGGCGAGATCACTCCCTCCGAATGCAGTGCCTTTGACGCTGATTGTTTGGTCGATTGTCTCTCCACTACCCTCATAGTTCAATTCCAAGACAGTATTCACACTCGGGATATTGTTTTCATCGCGCTCCACGACCGTGTCAATTCTGACGAAGTCGGTAGGATTGCCTGACTGCCCCATAAAAATCTCGGTCAGGTCGATGACATCACCTTCTTCAGGCGAGAAGTCTAAAATGACATTATCACTTGCGGTTTTAGAGAAAACAAACCGGTCAGATCCACCGCGTCCCATCAAGAGATTATCTCCACCCCCACCCCGCAAAATATCTGCATGATGCCCCCCGGTCAACTCATCGTCTGCAGCGCCACCTGCGATCGAGTTACGCACGTCATCCGACCCGGTGACAATTACAGGCAAAGTGTTATGTCGATAGTTCCAAATGCGTAAGTCTTGCCAGCGCGCTAGTTGGTAATCCTCGAGCGCCCCACGATTTTCCGGGGTTAGCACTCTGTCATACAAAATGAATTCACGCATGTTTCCCTGAAAGAATTTGTTGGCATGGTCCGAACTCAAAGCCCTCTCCGCTCCCAAACTCATGAATGTTGACAGAGGGCTGTCTGTAGTCTGATGCGACACAAACAAACCTTGCCCTTGAACACGCAGGGATGTTCTTTCCGCACCACTGGTGAGAAGCAATTGCTGAGACGGCGTGTCAGGACGCTCGCCCTCGACGCCCGATCTTACGACGGGGCCGTAAACCCTGCGTCCATTTTGGATTACTCTGATCGAGCGTGAGTGCGCTCCAGCGTCCCTGCCGCCAAGGCTCAATTGAAGGTCGGGACTGCTGAATAGCGTCTGGTCGTAGCGGTTCTCTGCACCGTTTTCGTAGACCATGAAAAGTGTAAATCGCTCCATCGACAGATCTCCGTCATCAAGGAAAAGATAGTCCTTGCCCGAAAACTGGATTCGCCCTCCTCTGTCATTCTCCGGCTGCGAGTCTGCATAGGGCTGGTAACCATCCCTCCGATAAAGTGCCAAATCTGACCACTCACTCACCGGTCCAGATACACCTGCTCTTTCCGCATCTAGCCAGACGGCCGGTTTTCCTAGCCATCCGTCGGCGGGTGAGAATCCTTCGATTTGCAAGTTCACATTGACAGGTTCGAGCACCGGATCGGATAGATCAGTGATTGTCAGTCCTACCGAAGCGTTACGGAAATCTGAGCTGACTTCGATTTAAATACGTCCGGCGAGTATGTCAGAGTAGGTAAACGGCTGTCCTGAGTCTAAAGGGGCATCTCCAGAATACCAATCCAGCCCGGCAACCGGGGCATCGACAGCCAGTCTCAGGTCTTCGGGGGAAGTATTGGCATCGACAATGGAGAAGTGAACCCCTGCTCGGCCGCCTGCCATTACCACCAGTTTGGATTCTTGGACAACAGGAGAGCTGTTCGCCGTATTTGGATCGGTGGCCTGAGCAAACTCGCGGAGGTTGTTCCATCCATCTCCATCAGAGTCAGCAACGGCATCGTCAGGTGATAGTGGATCGAGCCTGTTCTGCTCCTCCCACCAATCCGGCAGGCCATCCTGGTCAGAATCAAGAAGAGAAATGTCTACTTTGAAATCGAAGCGAAATTCCTTTCCTCGATTGGCAAAGCTGGCCACTAGCTCACCCACCTGTCCGGGATCCAGCAGGCTGGCCGGATAACCATCCAGCGAGGCGGACTTGAGGACGTAGGTGGCCGGGGTGCTGCTAACCGTGAAGCTAGTCGATAGCTCATCGGCAGCTGGGGCTGTCTGTTGGTTGATTTCTCTGCGATAAGAGAACTCGCCGTTACTGCCTACCATACGCAACTCTTGCGCGAATCTAATGACGTGCTCCGGGTTATTGGTATTGACGATCTCAAGATGCAGAGTGCCGCTAAACAACTGGTAGGTTCCACCCTCGCCAACCTTGACTACCTTCCCATAAACTACGAGTGGCAACTCGTCGAAGGCAGCTACCGGTGAGGGCAGTAAGATGACCGTCACACATGTTATGAGAAAGTATCGAACAGCAGTAAGTCGAAGCGTTATTCTCATTAACATATTTAGGACAATGTAATTGTGATTCATTTCAGATCTTCTTCGTGGTCGGGTTTCAATCATCACATTCCAGTGTGTGAGAATGTCTCGAACTGCAGCTGGATGTCCGTGACGGTATCGATGAAGCGGTCGAGGCCCGCATGGGGATCGGCTTTGAGAGATGCGCCAGGAATGATCAAGAGCCAGCGGGTATTTGCTACAGAGCGACCCAGAAGCCCTGAGGAAAATGATGTGCTATCGACCTCGGGGGTCGTTCCGGATATGCTCGGGAAAGCTAGGAAATCTGAGAAGCGTACGCGATCGACAAACGATCCATCGAGGCTCTGCGTCACCGGCATGACCGAAAGGTCATCGAAATCAGACCGGTTGATAGCATATGGTTGAGGGATCCGCTGGTTAACGAGGTTCCAGCGCCGTTTTATCGGTTTTGTGCCGTCGGAAGTCCGAAGGATATCTTCCCCGACCGGGACGAGGTAGGTTCGCGGGGTGGCCGACAGCTCTACACTGCCATCGCTAGAATGATCGTATCCCTCCAACCAGACCGCGTGTGAATTGATCTTGGTGGCAAAGCTTGCCACGCTGTAGGAATGGTCCGATCCGCCCAGAGGTCTGCCAAAGACGTTGAGCCCTGGTTCAATCATCGTTTCAAACTCGATCACGAGACCTGGCTGTGGTCCCTCGTCGGCTCCGGAGAATGGTCTGCAGAATCGACGGAATTCGGGTAGTGCATTGAGATTCTCTACCCTAGTTGCAGCCAACGCTTGCTGCCAGCGGCGGGTTGATTCCGTGTCGCTGCCACCACTGATGCGCAGCATCTCCGTCCGCAGCGATAGCCGCCCGGTTTCGTTCTGTGGGTTATTAAGCCCCAGTTGGCCTTTCAACGATGCGTGGTTAGCAGCTAATTTGGCCAAAATTTCCGCCAGCCCGCCGTTACCGATTTGAGGGGTACCATTAACCCACTTACCCAGGTGTCTCGTCCGGACGATGTCACCGAGTATACTGGTAGCAGCAGCGGGGTGACCTTCGGACAGGCTGGTTTCATAGTCGTAGACCTTGGCCGCCAGCCAAGAGTAATTCAGTGCGTTGTTGAGGGCCTCCTGATATTTGCGCGATTGCTCATCACGGCTGAGGCGCGTTGTCATGTCAGTGTAGCGGCCTCTCTGAGCAGACGCGGCGATCATTTTGTTCAAGGCCTCACGTTCTTGCTGAAGGCGGAGCCCTTCTGACTCAAGCACCTTGAACTTGGATACTGCCATGGCCATCGCCTGTATCTTGACACCAATGGCCAGCCGTATTCTCTCCTCCTCGCCCAGTTTGTTGCTGAGTGCACCAAGGATGCCGATGAGTTCCTTCTGATCGTTGGTCGCCGCTACAATTTGACTAGTGACAAGCTTAAGATTCTGTTTCGTGAACTCCAGGACTCTATCTGCAATCAAATAACCGTTAGTACTGGTTTTCACGATATTTTGTACAGCTTCTGCAGAAGCTGTCGTAGCCGATTTGATAGAGCCCTGAATGGCCGCCGTTATAGCCCCCCCTTCACCAGGAGATTCTTTTATTGAATCCAGCGGAACCGTAATAAATCCAACTGTAGATTTGACAGCGCTGTTGATGCCCTGAAGAACAATTTGAACATCACCCAACACTTGGAGGGTAATCGCTTCAGTTAAGCGAGAAGCTTGAATTCTTGGGATAAGGGTGTTGACCTTGTCCTGCGCCTGTTCTGTGAGAATACTCAGTCCAAGTAGGTATTCGTTGTAGGCTTCCAGCGACAACTCCATTTGGGCTTCGGCGAGTAACATGGCATTCAGGGAAGATTCTATTTTGCCGGCTGATCGTCGTCCCCCCCAGTCACTCGGAGCCTTGAAGGCGTAGCCTGCAGTGTGGGATATGGGGATCTGAGCAGCCAGCGTGTCGCTTTCAGGCTTATTGCCGAGAACGACATGCGGAGCTTTTCGACCCTCAAGATAGTAGCGATACTGGTAAGAGTCAGTATTGGCCTCTTCCACAGAGTCATTCCCGTCCCAATCCGTCCAAGTGACACCGACTAGGTCATCGCCGCTAAGGCTTGTAGCGTTGTGCTGGATAGTGATGAACTCAAGGGGCGTGCCATGACCCTCGGAAGCCTTTGGAGTAATCTGTTCTACTTCTACCGCGGGCATATACATGTAGGTTAGTAGATCTGGACCAGTGTAACCTTCCGGATACAGCTTGCCGGGACCAATCTGTCCATCATGGGGAGTGCCAAAAAGGTTGATCAGCCGGTTCCGATAATCCAGATCCTGAAGGATCGCTTTCTGTTGGAGCGAATAGTTATCCTGTTTTTGACGCCTCAGAAGCTGTCCGGACTCGTTTAGGAAAGACAGCGCTGCCTGTGCGTTCCCAACTGCAGAGGTCGCTAGTTTGTAGACTTGGTCAAAATGAGTCTGGCGTCCAGGTGGTGAACCGTTTTGTAGCAATGGATCCATTCCAAACATGATTGCATCTTGATCCATCCCCAATGGGTTGGCCCCCTGATTCACACCGTCGAGCGTCTGTTGGATCTCGTTCATGAGCGCTGCTAGAGTGGAAAGATCTGCGACATTCATCTCGCGATCGATGCGATCCAGTCCCTCAGCTGGCTGCTCTGGATCATTGGGAGCGGATGCTTCGGTCGGAACGATCGCGTTCCCCGTAAGCCAGTCGAACCAGGCACCATGAGCAACCCGACCAGACCATTCAGAGACCCCCCACGCCCTGGCTGGATCTACACTGTCGGTGTAGCCCTGCCATTGCCCCTGCGGGTCCGCAACGTACGCATCACGATAGGTCGCTTTGACCACGTTCAAACCGACGGTTGCCTTCTGGGCGGCAATGCGGGCAAAAGATTTCTCGTCGAGGTAGTCGGTAGGTATCACGTTTCCGAGGAGTGAATACAGCTCGGCTCGTGCACGCCAATCGAAGCCAGGACGCCTCAGGAGCTCATAGTGCATTTTGGTTGAATGCACATGGTGACCCCACGCATCGCCATGTCCCATCGGATACAGTCCGGCTGCATCATTTTCATCAATGAGACCATCCTCAGTGACGTCCCAGATCTGGTAATTTGAATTGTAGGCAGCCTCACCCAATCCTTTAAAGTAATTCCAGAATAGCCGGTTGTAGACCGGGTAGGCCTTGAGGAAATCTACCCCGCGTAACAGCGCCAACTCCTCGGACAGAAGAGTAGGAACCTGGTTCTGAAAGGCGAACACGTATGGGTTGGCATCAACGAGGTCAGGCACCAGATTTGTCGCTGGGTCGATGGAGATTGAAGAGCTCTGGGCATCGGAATAGGCCTCCATGCCGAGTATCTGATAGAATTCGGCCAGTCGGGTTGCTGCTAGCAATAGCGCCAAGTTTGTGCCATCGGTTGCAGCACCTGGTTGATCGGTGAGATCCTTGGCCCGCTGTAGGACCGTCTCATAAAGTTCTATTAAGCCGACAGCCTCGATCGGATTTTTCTCATCGTTGAGTGCCACAGGCCCGATATAAGGGCGACCAAACTCTTGGAGCATACTGCTGTAAGTCGCTGGGCTATCTCCGGACCAGTCGGCTGAAAATCTCGCCTCGTAGGGATTGATTCCATCGAGGATGCGCTTGACCCATCCCATGACCAGTTGAGGTAAAAATCGCTGGCTTCCGTCGGCTTGTAATTGCGGTGAGTTGGAGGCTCCAGCCCACTGGTAGGGGACGTTGCCTCCGCTTGTTCCGGGGGACCAGTTGGGAGATTGGGCAGCTGGTGACACCAGTCGCCAGCTGGCATCATCCACATCATAATCATCGGTCGGCATCGGCTCATCCCCGCCCACCATATTATTGACGTCTACGTCACCTAGCTCTTCCCACTGCCCGTAGCGGACATAGAAAAACTTGTCCGAAAGCGTGATGTCTGGACGTCCTTCAAAAGTGATCGATTGCAGGCCACGCCCCTGATCGTAGATCTGCCAGTCTCCGGCTGAACTAGGATCGTCTGGCGTCTTGACCGTATCCAGCGACGTCACGTCTCGCACGTACCATTGGTAATACATGTTCGCAACGTTCCCGCCGAAGTCGCCCGTGTGGTTCAGTTGGATTTTTTCGTCGAAGACGTTGGTTGGTGTGATCACTTGTATGGAACCACGGTAACGTTCGTCGCCGATCCTTATGATGTGTAGGCCGACTGCCCCATCGACCATTGAGTGATTGTTTTCTACGAGCGTGAGGTAACGATTCTCTCCCGCAGGCTCATTGAGTAGATCAGGGTTGGGCACCAGCGCACCTCCCGTACCCAAACTTTTAAGTTCGATCACATCTCCTTTGCCCTGCCTGACAGGTTGGGTATTTGGAGCCGTGTCATCATAGAAAGCAAATGGTTCGAACTGTTCTCCGTTCTCACCATCTTCAGGTGTTTGCAGGCCCGACCAGAATTGAGGCTCCTGTGTATCGGAGTCCACTGGATTCTCATTGGGAACGGTAGAGCCAATCTCGTTTGGATCCTGGCTCTGACGATAGAGATCTTTGATAGCGTTCTCCCATTCCTCGTCACCCTGTTGAAGGCCCTTGAGTTTCTCAAAGTCGGAGAGCGACATCACGTTTGCCTCGAGAACATAGGGGGTGATCGGCGTTTCGGTGAGATCGGGATCGCCTCCTTCTAGGCCGTTAAGTTGACCGCGGAAGACGAGAACACCGCTTAGTTGATCGTAGTAGAAACGGTTCTGAAGTGAGCCAGGTAGTTTTGAGTAATACCAGCGGGAACCGACAACTTGCACATCAGACATCCCTGACCTCAGATCCTCCGGAACCTCTTCCTTACTGAGCGAATAAGTGTAGGTGTCGAGCGGCCGGGTGAGGCGAGCTGAATATTGCTCTAGATCACTAGTTTTGATCACCATTGATGGCGTGAGCGAATCGTAAATCAGTTCTCCTGAAGCCCAACCTACAACCGCTGGCAGCCCTTTGGCTTCGGGATTGTCTGCCTTATATTCGCCACCTTGGTAAGTCAGAGTCTCACCGCGTTTCAACACCGGATAGTCTGACCTCCAGTAACTTTCGTAAAGGACAGCCTTGGGCTCTGGTTTCTCACCGACACCATCATCTAAATAGTCACTGCTCTGCCCGTTCGCTCCGGCCCCTACAGGTAGCCACGCGATCGGGGTTCCCGCATTTTTTTCGTTGAGGCCATCATCATCAGAAAAAAACCAAAAGTCATCCGCAAGGGGATACCAATTGCGATAGAAAAACTTGCCGGCACCAGTTTCCTGATCTTCCCCTGAGATGACCCAAGCATTGCCGTTTTTATCTCTCCACAATGTGCGCTGACTCACGCTGTTGTCCTTGACGAGATTTCCACCCTCATTTTCATCTCGAAGGATGACATTTCCGACGACCAGATTTAGTGGGTAAGGTGGTATCAGGACATCCCCGGCAAAGACGGTGTAGTCAAACTTGTAAGACGGATCAGTAGGTTGGGCTACGGGCACACCCAGTTCGTCCGTTGGTTGGTGGGTGACAGGATCGAGCGCCGGAAATGGACTGTCACCCTGCTTTTCCTTCTTTACTTGGTAGATCCCCATTTCCCACTTACCGGTGACCAAATTCAAGTATTGAACCAGTGTAAAAGGGTCTGAGGTGTAGGTTTCCAGACTTTGCCGATCTGTTTGGTTTAATGTATTCTGCAGCGCAAAGACCGCATCTTGCCCCAGAGCCACGGCTGTGTCGCCGGTCAGCTCGGACTGGATCGAGGGTGCGACGATAGCATGCTCCTCGTTCGGGTTGAAGCCGGCCGCTGCTCGATCCCGCTGGTGATAGATCGAAAGTTGTTCGAAGACCGCTGGATCATAGAGGTTATACGGAACATCGTCTGTTTCGTTGCTTCCCGGGACGATATAGATCGGTTTCTTCGGTGTATTATCTTCGTTGACCCCCTCGCTACCTAGACGACTAGCAATGTAGATCTGGCCGACGTCTGGCTCTTCTGGAAAATCGATATCATTGTAGGTGGCGCCTGTGTACGGCCAAGCAGCATCAGGATGGAGAAACGAATCCACAGGTTCCCCGAGGTGGGGGTTTTCGTAAAAGCCGATGCGTAGCTGCTTACTCGCACCTTCGAACAAGCCGCTCCAGTTCACCGGATAAATAGGGCCCCATGTGCCAACTTCTGCCGCTTCTCGATTGTAGATCTGTGCGTTGTAGTTCGAGATTGGATAGGCGATGTAGCCAGACCCGAAACCGGCCGTATCCAGCGGGGAGCTTATGCGTGATCCGACGGGGACTGAACCAGCGGGCATTTCTTCCCAGGCCTTCGAGCGCACGATTCGCACGGCGATCTCCTCTTTGGTTGGTTCGAGCGAGCCATTTGTGGCCACGACGCTGGGGTCGGGACTGTAGGTGAAGACCATTACAGACCTCGTATCTGCTGTAGATTCAGTGAAGGTCGAATCTTGCTGATTGATACTAGCGGTGGTCATCTCAGAGAAGGCCATCCGCTGGAATGCCCAGTTATCATTCGGATCGCGGTCGAGGTCAGCCTTGAAAAGGTCTCCGCTGTTCGGCGAGATGACGTAATTGTAGTGGGCTTCTGGAGCAGCAGGGAAACCGTCAGTCAGGCTGACATCAGCAAATGTATACGTTGCGATGTAATCCGGTCCACTCCCGAGGCGGGAGCCGTCGTTCTTGGCTGGATCATAAAGATTGGAAATCTCCTGTTGTTCTCCAGGAAAATCAGCAATCACTTCGATCTCGAAAGACTCGCCGGCGAGATCCTTCCACGTCAGGTTGTAGAAGCCAGGCTTGAGGGGATACCACTTCTTGCCGAGGTAATCCCACTGCCACGAGTCTCCGCTACCACCCGTCGCCACGGGTTGCTCGAATGATGTTGAAGTCTTCCGGTTCAAGTTTTCCGTGGCTACCGGCCCAACGATGTCGATCAGGAGGCCTGTCACATCATCAGGAAGATTCGGAGTTAGCTGGTTATTCGTCGTTCCGATGCTCGATACATCGAGCCCCTCGCCGATTGTCACCAGTGCTTGGAATACCGTCTTGTCATACTCAAAGGTAATTGACCCCGGTCCACCGATCGCATCGAACTCGTATTCCCGCGTTACCTTGCCGCCGTAGCTGCCGTCTAGAAGTGTATCTGGGGTGATCGCTGTGAAAGCGTTGAGGGCCGAGGTGACTCCCGATAACGAGTAGCGGCGATCTTCTGTCAGGTAGACAGTGCCAACCGTCTGCCGGGCACCTTCCTTGACCCAGCTTTCGAAGACTGAGATGATGCCGCCTGCGAGAGGCGCGGAGCTTGTCTGTTGCGCTGCATCAAGGTTCAGAGCCCCGGAGAAAAATGGCAGCTTGGAAACCCTAGAAAGTGGCTCTCCCGCACTCATGCCCGCCATATGAACTTTTAGGTCAAGCTGGAACTGCTTGTCCCATTCCCAGAACACCCGCTCCCAGGTATTCCCCAAGATGTGGGATGTCGTGCTTAGTTGGGTATCTGAAGTGCCCTCGGTCTCCCTGTAGGAGAATGTTGGAAAGACCGCGGCAGCGATTTGGCGGGGTCCAAGAGTGTCGGGAAAGATCGTATCGAACCCGAGCACTTGAAATCCGATCTGCTTACCCTCTGAAGAACCGTAGGTGAGCCAGCCACTCTGTTGCTTCAAATAATCATTTCCTCTGAGATACAGGCTCTCGGCGGGTACTGGCTGCCTAGAGATACCCACATCTTCTGCTTCGTATTCGAGCTCTATATCTTGATTTCCGGTGTATTCGAAAAATTCGATCTCTAGAGAGTGGTCACCCTCAGCTAGGAACCTTCGTCCGTCTTTTGCTATAAAGCCGTGTCGGCCGTCGTTATCCACGAGCACGCTGCCATCGAGGCTCATCCGACTCCCGTCATCTGAGCTCAAATAGAAAGTGTAGTCTCCTGCCTTACCCTCTGGAATCCTGAGTAGACACCGATACACTAGCCCATAAAAATCAGGATTCCCTTCTGCTGAGTCTGGGAGCACAATCGAAATATCTGAGATCCCCTGCTCAGGTTCCTGACTTTTTTCAAAATCCGCGAACATCGCATCGATGGTTCCCGGTATTTCCTCAAGCGTCAGTCCGTTCAGAATGGGATTGTTGTCTCCAGCCGCTCCATCACGCCCGAAGGTAATGGTAGCGGAATCGCTCTGAGCGATAAACTGGCAAGTCAATACTGCCCCCGTCGAATCATAGTTGCTCTGACCTCCTTGCTCATCTCCAGGACTAAACTTGTCCCAGAGTGGGAACCCATTCAGTTTGACGTCGAAAGATCTTTCGTTCAAACCCGCGTCTGCAAAGAGAAGTTGTAGTTTGTAAAGAGTCCCACCATCCAGATTTTCCATTTTTACGGATCCTGTGGTGGAAGACCAGCGGATAGATCCCATGACTGTTGCTAGCCGTTGGTCGCTTTGTAAAGAACCGTAGTTCGGGCTTCCCCAGACAGGCAATTGGTTGGGCAAATTATAGGTGAATCCCGTAATGTTGTCTGACACAAAAGCTGCGTCGCGGATTTTTCCTACGGCATTATTTCCGTCTGTCCCGAGATTGACGGCGTAGCGGAAGATCCCATCTAGATCCAGCCCTTCACCCTTGTCTCCACCGGAAAACTTTCCGATGGAAACATTTAGAAGCTCCTGCTTGGAGGCACCCGGTGCAGGTAGTAAAGCAAGCCGTTTAATTTCGTCTTCACTAAGTACGGCATCATAAGTGTTCCAGCCATACATAACACTGTTGTCAGCCATCGGATCTGCCACTGCACCGATTCCATCGCCCATTAGTCTGGTGGATCCTGACAGGCTAAAAGTTTTGTTGGAAATGATTCCGTCGCAAACTCCGTCGATATACAGCCGGATCTCATTTTTGGCCCCATCACTGACTACGACCACATGAGTATCACGCTCGTAGATGGAGGGGATTTCGGGAATAAATGTACTATCTGCAACCCCAAATTCTGTGACACCAAAGCGCATGGTGTTGTTCCACTGTTCCAATCGAATTGAGTAAGCATCGTTTCCAGCGATGCTTGAACTTCCTGTGCTGTCCTCCTTTGCGTTAAAATAGAACTCGTAGGTCGCGCTTGTACCAAGAGCCCCGAAGTCGACGATGTCGCCTCTATTCGCACTCCTATCGGAAATAGTTCCGCTCAACACACCAGAGGAACTAGCCTTCGGTTCACGAACGGTATCTCTCCTCAAAAAATTCAGATCCCCGACGCGGTCGGGGTCAACCATACCAGGTAAGCTGGAGTCATCTTGTGAGCTACTTCCATTCAAGTTTTCTATCGCGTCCGGGAAACTATCGCCATCAGAGTCAAGCGGAGCCTGCGCCCCTCCAAAATAGTATTCATTCTGGCGCATTTGGTAGACGTCGACGATTACCCCTTTAAAAGATTCATTTGGAACGTGGTCGAACGCGAGTTCTAGAGCCGGTGGCGGATTCGCTGAGGCGTAACTGGCAACCGACATGGACTCACGGATTTGTGTCATGCTGCGCAGCTCGTTCCAAATTCTCAGATTATTCAGTCCGCCATCGAAAAAATCAGTCGCGGAGTTACCGTTTTTATTTGAAGCGCCCACTGCCATGCTCCCCGCTTTAGAGAAGTCGATTGCTGGACTGGTATCTAATACAACCTCTCCGTCTCGATAGAACACAACGCTGTCTTGCACGTTGTCGTTAACGATTGCCCAATGGTGCCATGCGCTGTCAGTCCAGGAGTCAGGAACCGCAGTTGGTGATTGTTGGCCAGCAGGTGCCTCGATAAACAAACCGCCACCCATACCGAAACCGACGCAGAGTAAGGGGTCTTCTGCAGGTGGATCTTCCATCAATGATGTGTCCGCGCTGATCTCCGTGACGGTCTGGATGCCAGCAGAATCAGTGGGGTTCCGTCTAGCCCAGAACTCGATGGTGAAATTCCCATCATCCGCGACCAATATCCCAGGGCCAACATCGTCAGAGTAGAAATGGTCCGATTGCTGAGAAAACTCAATGTAATGTTCCGTGGCATCCGGGTCGTTCTCGATCACCACTGATTTCGCAGCAAAGCGTATTGGTTTAAGGCCGACTTGATCACCGACAGAAGAGTAGACTGCAGACTGGAAGCTTTCTCCCGAATCGGCACCCTGACCGTAAAATCTTGTTCCGAGTGAATCTACAAACTCCGATATCGTGACATCCGTTGAGGTGATACCATCGATATTTTCGGTGCCGGTGAATACGGCGCCGAGATTCTCCAACTTCCAGTTCAGCAGAATCGAGGTATCGTGGTTTAATGCCTTTTGAAACGACGTCGTATTGACCACGGCTGACTCGTTACCTTCGATGGTCACGCTAGTTAGGCGCGCCCGGTAGCGCGCATAGTCCCTGATGTTTTCGGGCGTCGCTTCGATTGACTGATGATTGCGGTCGAGGTAGGCGTATGGGGGAGCCGAAAAAGTAATTGGGCTACCTGCCTCGTAGTATTGTGGGCCGCCGCCAACCCGAGGAGTGATAACGCTCTGACCGTATGCGCTGGTCACCTCTACCTGCACCACATCAGATGTGGTGATTTCGATGTCTTTCAACCACTGGTCAGAATGGTCAAAACCGCAGCGTGCCCCGAATCCGATCCGCCATCCTTTGGATGGCAAGTAGGGAACCGCCACGTCCTTCAGTACCGTGATGTTTTCCCAAATGACAGATACCGTGCCTCCCTCAGACAGGATGACTGAAACCGGAATCTCATTGGAGCCATTCTCCAGAGTGAGAGTGTTAGTATCCGTGAGTGGCCAAAGCAGCGGACTGTCAGCGGGACGGTCGGGTGTGGACGGATCCCCGTGCGAGCCTCTAAAGCTTGCGCCATCGATCGTTTTGCCATCATACCGGATCTCGATGGCGGGAGCAGAGTCACCGTCGCCGTTGTGGTAGGTATCAAAGCTGATAGCGAGCCCGGTGTTGGCACCATCCTCCCCGATCGTCTCATTCAGCAAATTCGGGCCAAAATTGATGCTGAAGCCATCGGCTGGCGTTGCGCCATTACTATTGACAATGACATTTAGATCAATTCTCAGGGTCTTGACACGAGTCCCTTTGGGCAGCGCATCGATAATGAATGTCCCATCCTGGTTTTGTTTGTCATCAGTCAACGAAAGGTAACCATTTGGGCCGCCGACAATCTTTGCATCACCATAGAGGAAGGTATCTTGCGGCAAGCTGCTATCGCTAAACCGGTAGGTAAGCTGCGTCGATTGAGCCCCGGCCTGCGCGACCACACCGATAAAAAATATCAGTGAGCAAACAGCTCGAAACGGATTCGTAGTAGGAAATTTTTGGCGCATGGAAATTGGCACTCGGTTGATTTGGTTGAAAATTTGGTTCCTACTCAATCAGTTGGCCGACCTCAGTCACTCGCCGAAGTGAGATCTTTCCACGAGACACGATGTCAGGCACCGCGAGGCCTTTGGTCGTCTCTTGGTAAGTCCCGGTCAAAAACCCCATTCCGGGGCCGTCGTCGAAGCTGATGAACAGCTCTCTCGTGATGGAGTAGCCCGTCCCCAGCTGGGGGTGATACACATGTCTGAAAGGATTACTGCGATGAAATGGATCAACTCTTAGATGTGATGGAGGCATCGTTCTAAGTGTATTACCGGCTTCGAGCTGTCCATCGAGCGGCAGGGACAAAAGATAGATCTCTGCAAGCTCGGTTGGGCGTTGCTTACTCGTATCGATGTAAATCTCGCTCTCTTCATCGGTGGGAGATCCCGGCTCCGCGGCATCAGTAACCTCCTCCTTGAAGCTAGCTGGCTGTCCAGCCAGATCTCTCGGCATTGCGAAGAAAGGTGTCTCGAGGCGGTAGCCAACTCTTTTCCCTTCGCGTTGCTGAATTCCCTCAAATTGTGGGATCTGTTTTTCGTCCACTACCAAGAC
>JAACDM010000596.1 GCA_009936795.1 Verrucomicrobiaceae bacterium
ATCAAGGAGGATTCCCTTAGGTGGGTTGAAGAGGAAATCAATGAGCGCCCTCGCAAACTCCTTGAATACGCTTGTCCAATGCTCTACGCAGGTCGTCTAGCTGCGGCGTGAATCCACTAGCTATATCTTTGCTCGTCTTGTGCGCTAGCATCTTGAATCCGCCAGACATAAAGTCCCAAGAACGGCGCTGTTAAAGCAATCTATTCTATCAAAGCAACATTACACCTATTACCCTCCTTCTCCCGCGGCATATTGAAACACCTCCTCCAACGGCCGATCGAACACCTTAGCAATTCGAAAAGCCACCTCCAACGAAGGCGAGTATTTGTTGCCTTCGATCGCATTGACTGTCTGCCGCGTCACGCCGATCTGGTCTGCCAGCGCTTGCTGTGTCATCTCACCATGCTCGAAGCGGAGTGCTCGGATTCTGTTCTGAATGGAGGCCTTGGGTAGCTTTGCCATTACATCCCCCGACGGTAATAGATGATCTGAAAGACGAGCTTCGCTATCTCAGATAGAAACATCGAGAGTAACAGCACGTGGGCGATCCATAGGTTGTTGATCGAGAAGATGAGTCCGGCAAGAGCCGCGAATACCCCGACGCCCAACACCCACCCCGCATTGCTCTCCGCTCTCCGCTCTCCAAACGATCAGCTTGTCCCGTTCATCTCGCCTTTCCAGCCGACTCGTCGCAGCCGTAACCGCATGGCCAACAATCATCAGGACAATCAATAGGACAACCGCCAAGGCGAAGACAGGCACATAAGGGACGATATGAATCACTCCGGCCAATAGCATAAGCCCGGCAATGGTTCCGTAGCCAATCAGGATCGCTCCAAGACTCGCGAGCTGGATCCAAACGCTTCGTTCCTCGAAAGAAAGGTTTATCGGACCTTCATCTATATCTTGTTTTTTTGACATGATGTATAGTATCTTTGACACAGGATCTATGTCAAATATTTTTGACGTGCCACCCATGTTGCTGCCGCAGCAAGTTGAGACAAATGGGGGAAATGAGCCGCCAATGGACTGATTACCCAATTACTGAGCTTGCGGACACCAACTACCGGACCAAGTGATCCCCCTGCCATTCGCGACACACTCATGACCAACAACGATACCCTACGCCGCTTGCGCTACGCCTTGCACCTCAACAATGCCCAAGTGGCGAGTCTCATCACGAGGACCGGAAAGGAAACAAGCACCGCCCAGGTGGATCGCTGGCTGAAGCGCGAAGATGAAGCGGGCAGCGTAGACATACCAGACGCCACGCTCTGCCGTTTTCTGGACGGCCTGATCATTGAAAAACGCGGCCCCCGTCCCGACGGCACCATTCCTGAAGCGCTCGAATTTCTTTCCAACAACGAAATTCTGAAAAAACTCCGGATCGCTCTCGAACTACGCGATGACGACATGAATGCCGTTTTTAAAAGAGCTGAGTTCGTCGTAACCAAAGCCGAACTCGGGTCGTTCTTTCGCAAGGAGGGCCACCGGCACTACCGCCCATGTCCCGAACAGGTGCTGCGAAAGTTCATCCTCGGTCTTAGCAAGAAATCAGGATAGCGATTTGTCTTCGCGAACGAGACCTGGGGCTGCACCAAGTTGGTAGTGGAACTGCGAGGTTTTCCCAGCAATGGCGGCATCGTTTACTGGAATTTCTCGGATTCCTGTTAGGCTACAATCATGGGTTTGCAGCACATGCTTGCCATAGGTTGTAATTGTGGTGAAGAGATAGGGGCGATAGTGCGGCTCGGGAGGAGGCGGAATGTCGATGGCAGCAGCAGGTAGGTGGTCGCCAGTAAGACTGACCCAGGACCGAATGGTCTCGGCGTTCAATTCGAAGACGGTGCCCACGGGAATCCGATCCGGGTGCGCCCCCTCCTGTTCAGGCATGATCACGTCGACCTCCTTCGAGGTATCGACGAGAAAGGCATCGACCCTCACCCACTCCGGCACGATGATCGCGTCGGGTGCCTGGCGGAGAAGATGACGCATGATAGCGACTTGCGGTTCCTTCTCGAGTGCCGTGCTCATCGTTTCGGAAAGGATAATGTGAGGAAGCAGATCGCCGGGAATGGTATAATCACAAGCATCGGCTACGACATAGTCATCTACACTTTGAGTGAGGCCGAGTCGATGGACGACCGACTTCACGTGCTCGATCGATTCCGGGTGAATATCGAGAATGGTGAAGCGGACCGCCTCCGGTGAGAAGACGGTCATGAGTGGGACGGCAAGCGCTGCGTAGGGACCCGAACCAGCATAGAGGACGCGGACGGGTTCGGGTGACCCCACCTCAATGACCGACGCGATTGCGTCATGTAGCCCGCGAAGAAAGATGGCAGTGCGCTGGAATTCGCCGGCACACATCGCTGCTTGAGTCGGCGATATGGCCAGCCCGTCACCAGAAGAAGTTTCACCTGCGGTGACATCCAACCGGGACTCGATTTGGAAATCGGCGGCGTTCTCAAGGATTTCAACCAATTCACCTACCAGTCCTGCAAGAATGCCTCTGGGGCCGTCGTGAGTCAGCGTTTCGTGAGTGAGATGCTTCAGCTCCTCGATGATGGATTCATCCAAGATAGCTGCTTCGTCGGCGGGAAGCGGTGATGATGGTTCGATGTCAGTCATGGAGCTTTCGCGCTTCTCTTCTCGTCACCTGCGAGGAAACCTTTGGCGATGACTTCGCCGAGGTGAAGGATCCCAGTGGTGTCGAGGACGAGTTTCTTGTCCTGCTTGGGTAGATCAAAGGCTTTGAGATGCATAAGATGCGAGTCCAAGGCAGCCACTTTCTCCAAGTCGGCCGTCACATCGATCTCATTGACGCGTTTGTCATCAGTGGGTGGCTGTTGGCTCACAACCCATTTCAGACCCGCTAGGGAGAGATCTTTGCGACTCTGGGCAATGATGGTTTGCAGTCGCGACGCAGCACCCTTCCGATAAGGCGAGAAAGACATGTCGTTCTCGCCAAGATGATAGAAGATTCCCGTGAGCACGACTTCGTGGCCCTTGGCTTCCAGCTCGCTGACGGAGTCTTTAATGAAGGCGATGAGCTTAGGGTAAAGGTTGCGAGATTTAGCCATGCTACCCTCCGGAGTCCAGTCAATGATCTGTGATCCGCTGTGAGTAAACTTAGCGATAGCTATGTTGCTAGTGCCGCTCTCTTTGAGAGTCTGCGCGAAGCTTAACTCCGGCCCAAAGGTGTCGTAAAGACCCGCCGGCCCAAGAAGTTCCCAGCCATCAGAAACCTTGGCACTACCGCCGATGCTGTATTTGTATGCGATGCTGACATCGTCCTTGAGCAGTGTTGGCTTCAGCGTTTTGAGTTCCTGCACAAAGGCGCGCTCGCCTTCCATGTTGCGATGCCCGGCGAGAATGAACAGATTGACTTTGCTTCCCTGGTCATAGGGCCATTTCTCTAGCGGTCTCTTGATCTCCGGTAACTTGCCAATGGTTCGAAGGTAGGCCTCGGCGTAGTTCGCACCGTGCTCAAGCTGCCCCAGCGTTCCATAGTGATAGTGCAAGCCAACACCACCACCGATCTCGACGCCGATATGTGCGGTGGGAATGTATTCGGCCAAAGGATCTGCATCCGTGACCGCCTTCTGGCCTTCGCTGATCGCGTACATTCTGGGACGCAAGTCCATGCCCCAAATGGTCTTGGTGCAAAGTTCGCCGATGTAGAACTTCAGTTCCGGGGCGGACAGATCACGCCTCCATCGAGCTAACAGGTGGGCTAAATTCCTGCCATAATCCTTCATGTAATCCGCCTCAAACATGTCATTCTCGCCCTGGTGCCACATGACGCCTTCGATGCGGTAGGGAATCTCCTGTTCGTCGAACGCCGCCAACGACGAGCGAATCAGTTGTAGCGTTAGGGGATACATCTTAAACCCGCTTGGGCTGTCTGGGTTCCAGTCCCCGCCCAGATGGGTGCCACCTGCGGCGCATTTGATGATGGCAATCGGTACGTCGATGTGTTGTGTGACCTTTCGGGCGAAGCTCAGCTCTGGCCCGACAACATTGTTCACGGGCTGTAGATCGACCCAACCGTCTGACGTTATCTTGTTCTCCCGACCGATGGTGTAGGAAAACTTCACCGCCGGTTGAGCCTGCTCCAACCCGGCAAAAGGCGGAAAGCGTTTGATATCGTCTAACTTCGAATCCGATCCCACCATGTTGGATTGGCCAGCGAAGATGAAGACACGGACGGGCCCCTTATCGTCAGCGAAAGAAACGGAATAGCAGGAGATTGCGGCCGCAATCCAGGCAAGAGTCCTTCGAATAGAGTGCATCATGAGTGCGAGAGAGTAGTCAAATTAGACGACAATGCGAGCAACGGTGACGCATTGTCGCCATAGTTAGCCGCCCCTGGTGCGATGTGGGAACAGCCATCAGTGAAAACTTTTCCCGTAGTCGCTGCGAAGCATTGCCAGATCCTTTAAAGTTGGCCTGCTCGCCATCATGGCTCTAGTCGCACTTCACCGCCACCGGAACCTGGCGCTACCGTAGGTCTGGTTCTTCAGCATCATAGATACGGTGGACTTGGCGAATGCACTGCGCCAGGCAAAGGCGATGCCACAACATCCCAACATTCATTGTGCCTGTCCTTCTGGTGACACAAGGCATGATCTTTGCACGCCTTCTCAAGCACGCGCCGAAGTGGGCTCCCCATTCATTGGAAATGCCGGCCCATTATTGGCAATAGCAGCCCCTTTGTTAAAGATTAGTCATTAATCTTTAACAAAGATCTCCTCTATCGCGCCGGCGACGACTTTACATTTCATGGAGTCGAGCGCATCGGGATGAGGCGACGCAAACCTGCCTGAATCGTTGTCGAAGTTCACCGCGGCAATGGCAGGCTTACTATCGACTAGCAACATCTTAAGATCCCGGGACCACATGGTTAGCGCAAGCTTACTTTAAGCATCGGCCATTCCGTTCGACAATGAGACACCACCTGCCAAGGCATCCAAGTCAACAGGCGATTCGCGGCGGAGGAAGAAATGATCACGCATCCAGATTTACCAAGCAAAGGCAAGAGGCGCTGGATCAGCAAATACGGAGCGATAGTGTTGACTGCAAAGCGAATGTCCATGCCGTCCTTGGTAATAGGATCCGGTGTTGCAAAGACGCCAGCATTGTTGATGAGAACGTCGAGCTGGTCGTGCTGCACGATTACCGATTCCGCAAGACTCTCGACCTCTGACATTCGCAACAAATCGGCAACATAGCTTTCGAGCGATCTGGCGTTAGTTAGTGCCATAAGGCCCTTTACTACTTTCTCTAACTTTACCCGATTGTGTCCGTGGAGCACAAGGTCGCGCACCAGTGACGCTAGCATCTTGGCGGTTTCCAGGCCAATACCGTCTGTTGCCCCAGTAACGAGAATCGCTCTTTGCATGTTTTGTGTTCGTTTAATTTGAGAAACCTGGATGGATGTCATCGGCTAGGCGTTGTATGGTTGTCTCAATGCCAGCCTCGTTGTAACGGAGGTTCAGTGCGACATGGTTGATGCCAATTTCGCGACGCGATTTCAGATAACCGCCAAGTCGGTTAGCTTCCAATTTAAACCCGAGCTGAATGGGTTGCGGTAGTGAGTCAGGGTCTTCGGCAAGATCGATATACAGCGATTCATGGCGGGCTAAGCGGACCGACCTGCCGGCTCAACGTGATCTCGCCAATCGCGGATCGTCTAGGCTTGGAGGGCCGCGTTCTCTGGATAGAGCATCCAGCCGTCTCCGTTCTGCGCGATCCACTCAGGATCTTGCTGGCTGCCTCCAGTGATGAGCAGTGGCAGTTTGCCACAGATGGGCTTGGGTAACAGACCCATCCCACTGCTTGAGTTGCCGAAGACGCTCGTTTGTTAGTCACTGGCTGTGCCAACCGCCAGGTAATCGCAACCACACTTCCCGAATGGGAACAACGCTTTCAAATCACCACGGAGGAAGTGCCTGCCCAGGTGATCTTGTCTCCCAACAAGCAGTTGGTCGTTGTTGGGTGGAAGAATAGCGCTCGACTCTATGATGCACGCACAGGTGAGCCTGCTACCAAGATGCTTCGTCACGACGACGTTGGAGGCACCTTTGGTCTCTTTGGTGCCTTCACTCCAGATGGGCGCTTGCTAGTTACGGGAGGATCGCAAGATTTATCGGTGCGCGTGTGGGACACCCAGACGGGCGAGCAAGCCGTGCCTCCCATCAAGCTCGATACCGATCTGTTGGCTTTGCGTGTCAGCCCAGATGGCAAGTGGGTGGCCACGGCTTCGTATCAGTCCGCACTTCTCTGGTCGCTACGCACTGGCTACGAGGTTGCGCTCCCCATCAGGGCTTCCGGTGTGAATGATCTAACGTTTAGCCGCGATGGGCAAAAGCTTGCACTGGCTACCCGCGGCGGCACTCCCATTCTTTGGCATTTGCCGCCGAATTTGCCAGACATGCCCAACGAGTTCCTCATCTTTGCAGGACGAATCGCTGGTCAGCGTCTTGCTCAGCACGGCATCCTCGAATCAACGCCTTTTGCCGAGCTCCAATCGCCGGATCGAATGGGATTCGATCCGGCACTGAATGAATGGATTCGTGATTGGTGCTTACGCCTACCGTTAAAGTCGATATAGTGAATTAGGGAGCGGATTTTCACCCTATCAAAACAACTCAAAAGTCCTGGTGCAGTCGCCAACGCGCTCAACGAGCTTGGTCTTCTGTCCGCCAAACGGAAGATCGTGAGGCGAAACGGCAAGGAGCAGATCATCGGAGGAAAGCGCTGGATCGGTGACCGAGTGACAAAGATCGTCGCCAATCCGATCTACCGGGGGGCGATCGTTCACCAGGACCAAGAGTTCCAAGGAGTTCATGAAGCCCTTGTCACTGAATCCCTTTGGACGAAGGCCAACAAGGCGCTGTCCTCAATCAATACGCCAGCCCCACCGCACGCCAAACATAACAAACACGAGCTACTGCTCAAAGGATTCCTCCGCTGCCACCAGTGCGGAAATCTCATGACGCCGAAACCCTTAGGGAAGAAAGATTCGGATGGCAACCCATGCCTCTACTACTGCTGCGGCGATGTAAATCGCGATGGCCTCGCGTCCTCCTGCGGATTCAGCAACATCGGATCGAAACCCTTCGAGGAATTCGTCATCAAAGTGATCGGCGAGATGGGTCGGCATCCGGACGTCATCAAAGCGACGTTAGCTGCATCCAAGATCAGAGGTAACAAGGCCATCCGGCCACTCCAGAAAAAGATCGCCGCGGCTGAGAAATCCAAACGGTCGATCTGCGATCAGATCCAGTCGTACGTCGAAATGGTCAAAAAGCTTGGAGCCGACAATGTGGGAGACAAATTCGTCGTCGAAATGAAAGCGCTAGGCGACCAGAATCAGAAGGCTGAGGTCGAGATCGAAACCCTCAAGATGGATCTCCAGAGATTGGAGAAATTGGTCATCACCGAGGCTCATGTTTCGGACGCTCTACTTCAGTTTAAGAAGGTGTTCGACACTCTCGATTTCGCCGAGCAACGGGAGCTGATTGAGCTGCTAATTTAAGAAATCCGAGTATCGAAAACCCACCCAGTTCTGGAGGGGAAAGAGGTCGATCAGCGCGGGTTCACGACAAAAATGCGAAATTCGTGGTACTGCGTTTCGTTACAATTCTTCGTAGACCCCTTATTTTCGAGGGTCTCAGATGCGAGTATGAGAAGTTCGCATTTGGAAGGAAGTGGCTACCCCGCAAGGACTCGAACCTTGAATGACTGAATCAAAATCAGTAGTGTTACCATTACACTACGGGGTAAGCTATGCGGTGAGATAGCCTCGCCCTCGCGCGGTTTCAAGAGCCGTATTTGAAAAAAATGCGCCCCCTTCGGCTTCCGGTTGCCAACGCCAATGGGCCCCATAGGCTACCGGATCATGGCCTGTAAGATCGATCCCGCCCTCCATCGCGAGCAGAAGCCTAGCTGGATCAAGGTCCGCCTACCTAACAATCCCGTCTTCTGGTCCACCAAGTCCCTGGTGTCGGACCTCAACCTGCACACCGTGTGTGAGGAAGCGCAATGCCCGAATCGATGGGAGTGCTGGGGCCAAGGCACCGCCACGTTCATGATCGCCGGCGATCGCTGTACGCGGGCCTGCGGATTCTGCGCCGTCAAAACTGCCAAACCCTTCGCGCTCGAAGCTGATGAACCCCAGCGTGTCGCCGAAGCGACCAAGCGGATGAATCTCAATCACGTCGTCATCACAGCCGTCGCCCGAGATGATGTCGCTGACGGCGGTGCCGAGCACTTTGTGCAGACCATCGACGAGGTCCGAAAAGCAAATCCCGGCATCACGATTGAAATCCTCGTTCCCGATTTCAATGGTAAAGATGATGCCATTGCCGCCGTCGTCGACTCCCGCCCGCACATCTTCAATCACAATCTGGAAACCGTCGAGCGCCTCACCCCGCTCGTTCGATCCCGCGCGAAGTACCAACGTTCGCTCGACGTCCTCAAGAAAGCCAAAGAACTGGGAAGCTCCCGTATTGCAACCAAGAGCGGCCTCATGCTCGGTCTTGGTGAAACGGAAGCCGAACTCTTCCAAGCCATGGATGATTTGCTAGAGCACGGCGTCACGGTCCTCACCCTCGGTCAATACCTCCGCCCGTCTGCCAATCACCTTCCTGTCGTCGATTACATTCATCCGGACAAATTTGAGACTTACAAAGTGCTCGCGGAGAATAAAGGTTTCCGCCACGTTGCTTCTGGCCCGCTCGTCCGCAGTTCGTATCACGCGGCCGATTTCAAGCCAGAGCGGGATCTCGCAGAATAGGCTGTGCAAACTGCCTTGAGGGAAAGGCCTCTAATGCCTCATCCCAATTCGCTCCCTGCTCTCACCGATTTCGCCTACCGTCATCCCCACGCTCCAAAGGACGGAACCAAGGACACCCGCCACAATCAGGAAGGGCCAGATCCAACCCAGTCCTTCTCGCCAAACGTGAAGATGCTTCATCGCACGAGAGACGTCGTTCGACCCAATTTCGCTTCCAGTGCCATCATGGGCGCATCGATTCTGGCATTTGCTGGCGTCATCACAAACCAGGCGATCATCACGATCGCGGCACTGATCACCAGTTGCACAACGAACCAATTCCAAAACGAGAGCAAGTTCCCTTTGCCCATATTACATTCGTTCATTCCCCCTTCATTCCCCCTGTGTAAGAATTCTTCATCGTCAAGGCAATCCAAAGAGGCCTCCACCTGGAAACTCGATTCCAACTTTTAGATTTATCAAAACCAATCGGAGAGTTTAGCCACCACGATTGCCAACAAGCTTCAACACCACAAGCACGTGCACCACGGGTGCGAACAAAAGAACAAGGTAGAAAGAACGGCTATCGATCTCCATCCATCGCGCCCACCAAGTCTGCGTCACGCATAGCCAGACAGAAATTAATAGGTAGAAGGACATCGCTGGATAAAGAAGGCGATCGCCCAATCCAACCCCATTTAATGTTAGTTTAAGAAGTAGATAAGCAGCAGCAAACGGAAGATAAAACACCATCGAGTAGAGCAACTACTTTATCGAGGTGTTAGGACCGTGCGTGATCAAGGACGAACGGAGCGCTCGAACATTGCCTTGCGGGCATCAAGAGAAGCAACGGCGCCAAACCAAAGACCAACGACTTCGTTATAAAAGCTTTCGCTTTGCGCCTCCGTTGTTTCATGCGACGGTTTACCGCAAATCACCACACTGGAAAGAGATCTTGAGTGGAACAGACGCCGCGAAGGC
>JAACDM010000597.1 GCA_009936795.1 Verrucomicrobiaceae bacterium
ATCGCAACAGAAGGAATTTTTGAAAAGTCTCCCGTATTCATGAGGGGCGATGCTGCCTTGTAAGCAGCGTGTAGCGGGTGAAATTCCCGCGGCATCCTCTACAAGAGCTCCAATGCTGACCTCATGATCTTCAGCAATTCCGCTAGAATGCTGAGCCTGGACAAGCAAGACGCGACACTAACCGTAGCGTCGCGCATTGAGAAAATGGCAGAGTGTGCCGGAACCGATTTCCATGCCACCTTCCAGCAGGCTGAGAAACACTATAAACGTGTCATCATCCTTTCAGGCATGCAGTCATCACGCCCCTGTAAAGGCGCTACACCAGTATAAGAAGCGTGTGGAAGCCCGCCCCAAGGTCTTCACCTTTGATCTTGCTGGGTATGGCTCACTCACGTTTCCGGAAACGAACGTCTACCGTTTGGCAGGGTTTTCCGACAAAACGTTGGAAAACCTCAGCCTTCTTGATCAGGACCACCGAGCACTGCTTAGGCAGATCGCCAACGTGGTTATCTAACACCTCTCTAGGTTGAGTCGTAGACATGCGCGGCTGGTCGTCTTGCCTCTAAGGCAGGGTGATCAGTCGGGCTTTCGCCCAATACAAACAAACACAACCATCGCATAACATGAACACAGCATCCATTCGTTCGAGGTTACGAGAGATCGAGAGAACACATGATGTGCGTGTGTTTTACGCCGGTGAATCGGGAAGCCGAGCCTGGGGTTTAGCCTCCCCCGACAACGATTACGATATTCTATTTCTCTATCGAAAGAAGCACGAGACCTACCTCAGCCCAAGAAAATACTCTGACACGCTGCAATTCCGACTAGACGCCGATCTTCACGACATCGCCGGATGGGACGTGCAAAAGGCCTTGCTCCTATTTGGCAAATCAAATGGGGCTTTCCTTGAGTGGTTGCACTCTCCCTTCGTTTATTGTGAAGACGAAGAGGTGATGTCGCTTTGGCGCGCGCTCGTTCCAGATATCCCTAGAGCAAAGCCGCTAGCGGGATACTCTCTAAGAATGGCACGCAAGACATGGCTAGGATCACTGTAAGAGCCTCAGGTTCGCCTAAAGCACTACCTGTATGCTCTGCGTAGAGTATTAGCCTCACGTTGGGTCTTGGAGCGGAAGCGACCACCGCCAGTGCGATTTCGAAGGCTACTTGAGTTGGACAGCTTCGATAGTGCCGTCGCGCTGCAGGTAAACCGGTTGCTCACGGCCAAATGTCAGGCCATGGAAGGAGACACTGCGGTTCCGAATCCGTTATTGCATGTCTTCCTAGAACAACAGCTAAAATTCCTCACACAACATTAAAAAATGTTGAAAGCGCAGAATCCAGATATCCGTCTGCTCGACTCCTTCTTTCAACGCCTTCTGCTCGGCGGCCCCATTTCTAGTGCCTGACAAAGGGCGATGCGCCAACCCGGTGTGAAATATTCGTCACAATGCGTTTGACCGCGCACACCAGCACGAGACCTTCTCTGTGGGAGTAAAATTGATAAAGATGAGACTTGGAATCACACTAGCAGCCGGGTTGGTCTGCATCGCCCTTGGTGCATGCAGCAAACGCAAACAAGAGGCCTCCGCGGACTCTGAATTTTCGGAGATTCAAATTCAGGAGGAACGGCAGCATAAAGCTGACGCGAAAGCACGTGATGAGGAAAGGGCCGCTGCCGTCAAGCGCTCCATGAAGGCCATACAGCAAAGCAAAGAACCCACATCAATCGTCGATTCTCAATCGGTGGATGAACCGGACCCCGAAGAAGAAAAGTGGAAGAGGATCGAAGATAAAATGTTTATTCGCTATCTTGCTGTTAGGGATAAGATCGGCACGATCACCGTCGGTGACGAGATCTTCGAAGAAGCGGCCATCAGCGGTGTTGATCACAAAGGACTCACAGTTACCCACAAGACGGGTAAAAAAGACCTGCTCTACACTGAATTGCCTGCAGGCCTAAGAGCTAAAATGCTCGTTGACGACAGTGAGGCAGAAGACATCACTCGCGGAGTTCATCTACCAAAACTTCCCAGGAAGCGAGCTAAGGCAGTCAGGGATCGAGTCGTGGAAGCTCGCAAGACGCACAGGCCAGCTGTATCTCCCACTACTCCACCAGGCCCTGAGATCACCAAGACGCCTTCAAAGAATGGAAAAAAGGAAGAAGACCCATACGAGAAAAGGCTTAGAATCGCAGAGGAAAAGCGAAAAAAGACAGCACTCGCCGTTCGGGATGCGGAGTATCAACTAGATGCACTCAATGAACGGCTCATAGAGATACGTGAAGGGGACATCGTAAAGCGCTCGCAAAACGATCCTCTTGTCCGCAAGGCCACTAATATTGTTGAGGACAAGAAAGCTTTTCTTGAGCACCTCAAGGCTACACACCAAGCCGCTCAAGACCTTGTCAACCAGGTTCGGGATGAGCAATTTAGCAGGTGATTGGGCCCGCGAATTTGGTTGACCACGTAAATAGTTTGGAGACACGCTAAAACGTTGGCAGAAGTGCCTGAACTCGGCTCCGCTCATGAAGAAACCACTTGGATACCCCATTTTAACACTATCGCTAGGCATAGCGCTAACATCCTGCAATAAGCCTTCTGACGAAAACGAGTTCTTAAGCGAAAACGATTCAGCTGTTGAGGAAGAGCTTGCGGCAGACATCGAGGCCAAAGAAGCCGAGCGAAAAGCCCGAAAAGCAAAAATGGAGGCCATCATGGCCAAGATGCGGAAGAACGATAGTTCAGCCGCCGAGGAAACGAATGTCTCTAAGTCGAAAAGCTCGGGAACCGTTGAGGATGACGAAAGTAAGGACTCCGACTCCGGCCTCTCCGACGAGCAGTGGCTGGAAATCGAAGACAGATTGGTTGCTCGGGGTGCCGCAAGAGGCTTGAATCTAGGAACTATCCAGACACAAGATGGTAGAACTTTCTCAGATGCCGTTGTTCAGGATGCGGACGCTCTCGGCATCACCATCTCTCACGGGGGAAGCGTGGTTCAGTTGGGTTATGAGGTTCTTTCACCACCTCTAAAACTGCGATTTCGCTACAGCCAAGAAGAAGCTAAGCAAGCAGCAGAGGGCACCAGCCATCCACCGCTGCCCATTGCCCGCAGACGTGATGTCAAGCGACGGATAAACGAAGCCCAAATTGCAGCCGCCCAAGCAGACTCGTCTGCTTTCGAGGCCACTCTGGAGGCTCAGATGGCGGCAGAAAAGGCAGCAAGTGCTGCAGCAAGTGCAAGATCGAAGAATGCGCGCGGTAAAAGGGCGCAGATCGATAAACAACTCAACTTATCTCGAGTGAGCTTGGTCAAAGCTCGTGAGACACTTGAAGCCTTGATCGAGAACGCTGATATCGTCCGCCATGGCCCGAAGAACACCAATATCAGGCGAGCCGGAATCGATACCCCACAAACTCGCGCAGCAGATAAAGAGATAGAAGATCAACGCCAAAAGATTATAGCGATTGAAGCTAAGATCGCAGAACTGGATGCCGAAAGAATTGGTCTCTAACGACATCCGAACCGATTAACATACTTTCGGCTCCGGTTTTA
>JAACDM010000598.1 GCA_009936795.1 Verrucomicrobiaceae bacterium
GCGACGCCCCCCCCGCCGTCTCCCGCCAGCTCAGCCCTACAAGCCCATCACTTGAACTAACCTTAACTTAACTCAGTAACATTGGGTTGGAACCAAACCGGTAGCCGATGCTGTAGCTGGCGCGTTGATCGAGTGTTTCCAAAGGAAGTTGGGCATCGTCGGCTGCGGCCGATGGATCGGTAGCGATGGCTTCAGAAGAAGCTGGAGGGTTCTTGTTCTCGTCCGTTTGCGAAGCGGTAGGGCGGTCGCAACTGACCAGAAGGAAAGCGAGTAGGGCCGCACTAGATGCTCCCTTCTTGACCGTAGGGCTCATGAGCATGCCAGCTGGAATAGACCGAATTAGAATGTCTAAGGGAGTTTCTGGTGTTGTCGCTTCCATCGAGAGATTTTAGGGGGGCGAATTGATCGAACGCAAGTTGGACTCAGTTTAGGTTGATAGCCAGGAGATTGGTCCTCGTTCTCGATACGAGATGGCGAACGCGTCGATCTCGAGATCAGCACGAGGCCGTCGAACCTCGTGCCATGATTTGTGGTACGGACGACAGGCGGAGGATTTCCGAACCGTCGACTATGACCGCACCTTCACCACTACCGTCGGCGCACTCCAGGAACTCAAGAAGGAGAAGGGATGCAAAGTTGGAGAACCTGCGAATACAGCTAACATTACGAGACGAGACAAGAAGATCTCCACCCTCGAACAGCATTTCGCCGCTCTTGAAGCCACGAATAAAAAGCGTGATAAGAAATTCGCCAAACTCGAGCGTTTGTTAGACTCTCCTTCCAAGAGCGTCCCGATCTCGATCGATTAACCGCTGTCTAACAGGCCTTGGCTGAACAAGACAGGCATTCATGGCGTCCACTTCGACGCTTTCATCGCCGCAACTCTCTGAGCAAGCTCGCCTGCCCGCCTTTCATTCGCTTTGTCAGGACGCCGGAGTAGTGGGCGTAGATGCCAGCCCATGATGGTCAGCGGGCACCATTGCAGGTAGGTGGGCAAAGCTTCCAATTCCGCCCTGGTCAGTGGTCGGCGTTCGCTGTAGGCCGACAGAAAGGTTTCCGCCAGGCTTGGAGTCCACGTTTCGTCAAGGAAGCAGAAGCCATGGATGGTCATGGCAACATCAATCAACAGCGTATCTTCGCAGGCATCTTCAAAGTCCAAGAAGGCCACCAACTCGCCATTGCGAAATAGCGTGTTGTCAGGAAACAGATCGCCATGGATGATTCCGGTCGGGAGCGTTTGGCCGAGCCGATCGCGAAGCTGTTCATACTCGTCGGCAAAGATACGGAAAATCTCGGGTGAGTTTGTTGTTACAGAATCCGCGAGACTGGTGGCAGCCTTGAGACCGATTGGGTTCTCCCGCTGCCGCCAATCTCCCGAAGGAAGCGGCAATTGATGGAAGTCGCCAAGGGCGCGAGCAATGGAAGTGACGTTCGGATGATTTGGTTCAGGCTCAGATCCCTCCAGCCATTCTAACAAGACGAGATAAGTATCCTCGGGACCAGCGATCCATCGATCCCCTCCAGTGAATCGAATGGCCGCAGGAGCTGGAAATGCTGCGCTGCGCAACCAGTCGAGAATATCGAGTTCCTGCTCCACTTCTGATTGATCTTGATTGATCCGGTGGCGAAGCAGGAAGGCGCCTGCACTCGTCTCAAGTCGGTAGTTCGCATTGGAGTAGCCAGAAGACATCCGCTCACAGCTCACCACCGACGGCGAACCATCGATGCGGGAAGCAACTGTCTCGGCGAGTGACATAGATTGTGGGTGATCTGAAGAAAGCTACTAGATGTATCGATATCCCCGAAAGAAGGAAGGCCTTTTACACTCCGCCTCCCTTCATGCCGTTCTTCCCTTCAGAGTCCTCAACCAAATTCGGCCCATGTTGGGCCCATCCGTGGATAGAGTAATCACTGCCGTTTAGAATCCCAACTGCCACCAACGTCCGGCCAATCGCTAACCGCCAAATGGACCTGTTAGTGGGATGGAAAAAGTCTGTGATCGCGCGGAGTCTTACACATAGGAGAAAGATCGCGCAATCCACATCTTGGGCTCGCCAGATTGCGCACCATGAAGCCCCCTCCCGCCCGTGACTTACGAACCCTTCCCCCAGACCCGATGGACCCTTGTGCTCTCTGCCAAGGCTGGCGAAGCATCCGATGAATCGGCCAAGGCTCTCGAAGAACTGGCTCGGGCCTACTGGCGACCAGTGTATGCCTACCTTCGGGGCAAATGGCACCGCCACCACCGACTGGGCGCTTACCATTGATGGATCGCGTATCAACTTGGCCACCACGCAAGACATCGAGATCTACCTTCGCCACCGCTACGTCAGTCACGTGAAACCCTAACAAGCAAGAAACCAATGCCTATCATCACCATGAAACGCCACTAGCTATCACTGCTCGCTTCACTCGTGTTCTTTACGGGAATGTCCTTCGCCGCGCCCAATTACGTCAACTATCAAGGTCGTTTCACCGATGTTGCTAGTCAGGCTTTGCCCACTGGAAATTATAGTTTGGAGTTAAATGTCTACGACTCGGCCACTGATGGGACCTTGATTTGGGGACTTTTCTCCCAAACTGTTTCGGTGATCGAGGGCAACTTTAAATATCCTCATTGGTCCTGAAGACACTGACAGCCCACCACGTAGCATTGTCAGTGCCTTTGAGGCTGCCGGTGACCGCTTCGTCGAGATCAGCGTCAACGGAGGCGCCCCAATTCTACCTCGTCAACAGTATCTCAGTGTCCCTTACGCCTTCCAGGCCACCAAGGCCGATACCGCAAATACCGCGACCATGGCTGACTCTGCGACAACAGCGAACTCCGCTACCACCGCAGACTCAGCCATGACGCTAGAACTCACCAGGCACGGCCACGACGACGATCGACGGCGTCGACAAGTTGCAGTTCAGCAATCCCGTGATGTCCAATTTCAGAGCTGTTCTAGGCGGTGGGCACATGGTTGTTGACGAGAACTTCGGAGCATTCAATCAACCCTACGACTGGCGCCATTGAGGCGGGATTTGATACAACAGCTAACGGAGACCTCATTCTTCACGCCCGGGGTCCAGGAAGGGTCCGGCTGCATTCAGATCGATTCATTCCCCAATTGAACAACAACATGTAATTGGGCGACTCTATCCGGAGCTGGAAGCGTCTCTACGCCATTGATGGCACAATCAACACGTCCGATGAACGGCTGAAGACGAACATCCAAGATCTAGACTACGGCTTGGAGGAGGTCCTCAAGATGCGCCCCACTCGTTACAACTGGCAGTCTGCTCCCAATGATACCGACAAAGTCGGGCTGATCGCTCAGGAATTGCAAACGATCATTCCCAAAGTGGTCGAGGCAAGCGACGATGAGGACAAGACCCTCGGAGTTGCCTACAGCGAACTCATTCCCGTACTTGAGAGACCGATCCAGGAGCAACAAGAGCAGATCGCCGCGCTGAAGAAAGCGGCAAAGCCATAGATTGTCTCATTGGCCGCCACCGAGAACCTCCACCGTCAGCACGCGACGAGCCGTTCGCCATACTCAAGCGTTTGTTAGATTCTGGTGCCAAGATCGCCGCGTTTCGCCCGATTGATCGCGGACTAGCGAGACTCTTTAGCAACTACTGGCCGCATAAGACGAAAGGTCAAATTGACGCGCGGTGACGTCACTTTCTTCGTCTTGGGCAGCGTGTGTTTCCAACAACGCTGTGTCGCTCCTTTCATGATGAGAACACTCCCCGTTTCTAACGTGAGACGGACGACATCTCCGGACTCTTTGTGACGAAAGCGGAAGGGTCTTTCAGCGCCCAAGCTAACAGACGCAATCACACTCTCGCCAACAATGGACTTCTCGTCGTCGCTATGCCATCCCATCCCTTCTGTCCCATCCTGATAAAGGTTGAGCAGGCAGGCATTGAAGGCTGCCGAAGTCCATGTCTCGACCAATAACTTTAACTCCTTCAGCACCGGAGACCATGCCAGCGGCCGCTTCTCCACGGAGGAGTAGGTGTAAGACAAGCCTTCATCGGCAACCCAAGCAACTTTGCGCGCTGTAACGATCCGTTTGCCAAACATCACGATCTCGTCGTGCTGCCATGGCACTTCGGCAAGAAGGGCGTCTGTCAGCTCTTGGGAGCGCACGGGGTCAATGACACCCGCTACATAGTAGGCTTCACCATCCCTCGGAAGGAGATTCTCTGTCAGCTCTATCATTTCGCCACGGGCCAAGCAGTGCGGGCTACGATGGGCAGCGCAAATCGAAACGCCTCCTCCCACTGAGGGGTATCCGCTAGACGAAAGCAGTCATAAATCAGCTTTGCTGGCCGTTGCTCAGGTTCGTCAGGAAGATAACGTCGCAAGCCCAAGCGGAGCCCACCTTCACGGGGATGATCCACATGGCGGTGAAGGATGAAGGCGTCAATGCCCGCTTGCAGCTCCACCAAGCGGTAAGCATAACAATAGGCTGCGGCTTGGACACGCTCACCCTCCTCGCCATCCGGCGTGTGAAACCCCTGCTCGCTCAGAATCACCCGACGAGGCTTCCCCTGGTACTGCAACTCGGGCTTCTTCAGCGCAGCCATGAGTTGATCTAGATTCTTGAAAGTAATGCGAGGCGTGTCAGGCCCATCCGTAGCCGTCTTGTCCTCCCAGAAGCGCGGCTTGAACAGATTCTCCGGATAAGGATGAAAAGCCACCTGCCAATCAAAGTCGCCCCCTTCCCCCTCCCGAATCACCCTCGCAAAGAGATCGAGAAACGCCCGCCCAGGAAACGCCTGCTGGTCACTGCCAGCAGCATACCGAATATTCCAATGATGCTCCAGTGAGACGTAGAGACGCGGCCACGCCGCCTGAGAACGTATCCCTTCGTGCGCCAATCGCATCGCTTGCGCATACGAAGCGGTGAACGTTTCCATCGAGACCTTCCCCATGTTGCTCCACCACCAGTGAGAATTGACTTCATTTCCAAGGATGTAGCCAACGGCTCTACCATGAGGAGACGCATTGGGCGACCAACGCGCCGCCATGAACGCCATCGTCGCCTTGAGCCAGTCACGCCCTTCTTGACTGCTGGTGTTAAAAGCCCCTAACCGGTTCGGTGCCGTGCGATCATAGCCCGCATGCAAGAGCAATTGATTGATCGCTTCATCGTGCGATTGATAGACCAAGATAATCAGATAGACGAGCACGGCCTTCTCTGACAGCGGACCAATCTTACGGTCTAGCCCTTCCACATAAGAACGCCTATAGTGATAGTCCACCCCCTCAAAAGTCCATGTGAGCGCAGCCTTTGAGCTCGGTTCGACCACAGCCATCTGAGCCAGATTGACATTGATCGCGGCATGCTTGATCCCAAGTGCCAAGGCATCGTCAATGATCTCTACCTGCAAGCCTTTCTTCGACAACGCCTCCGGAAACTCCTCGGCGTTAGAAAGACCTGGAAGCACCAACAGCAAGAGTGAACCGACGAATAGAGTACCGTTCATAACGACATTCATCAGTATCTCTAACCGCCGATCTTTCAAGGTCTAGGGGCGAGAAACGCTATGGACAAGAAACACGGCCATCCACCTCTCTAGCTAAAAATAAAGCTTCGCGATCTCGTAGGCCAAGTTATCAGTCTTTGCCTTCTGAAGATTGCAGAGCACGGCAACAGCCAAGGAGACACATCGGCGATCCATGCATAGAACCGGTATTGACCAAAGCAAGAGCCGTTTCCGTCCTGACGTAGCACCATCTTCATCCCAATTAGCGTGGACGTCACGGATCCAGGCTTCAAGACAGCCCCCGTTGTTCTTCATCCACCCAAACACTCACGCCACCTTCCGACTCCCTTGGAAGGTCGATGTAGACGCCTTTGAAGTCATCCCCATCATGGATCACCAGCTCCACCGGAATACCCTCTTCCAGTTCAAAAGACTCCGGTAAGGTTCCATCTGCGTCCACACGAGACCGAACGTCTAGCAGAAGACAATCGTTCTCGTATCCACCCCATTCAACGGCATGTCCCGCCACATTGCATGCCCGCTCAATCTGAGAATCGAAGCCACGCCCAGAGAGTTCGGTGGTCAGTCGTTTCGCCAGTTGAGGCTCCGTTACGGACGCGCCCAATTGAATCCGCACACCCTGGCCATAACAATCCACCTTATCTGATAGTTCCTTCAACTGCTGCAAGACCTCTCCCACCGGCAGATCATCAATCGTAAGATCCGACATCGTGAACTGCTCCAAGGCACGCCAACAAAGCCACTCCTTGGCCTCTTCAATAGCTATTCGGTCATTCACTACGATAATGGCTTTCCGCCCAAGTTTCACACAGGTCTTTCTGAAGCCACCCACACTAGCATCTCAAACTATCTTCTCAGCTGGAAATGTCGGTTGAACATTGACAGGCCTGCATCGGATTGGGAAAATTCGGCCCGTGATCAATACTAGGATAACATGGATAATACTGGCCTCACTGGGCCTAAGCATGGCGGCGCTTTCCGCCAGAGAATGGATCGACGTCAAGGGGCGCA